>JAEYPE010000063.1 GCA_023411035.1 Pseudomonadota bacterium | reverse complement strand
CGGCGGGCGCCCGGCCGGACGCCGTCAGCCCTCGGCCTCGGCCTCCGCCTCGTCGCCGTCGAGCGCGTCGTCGCCCACGAGGTCGCCCGCCAGGTCGCCGAGCTCCGCGTCCTCCTTCTCCTCGGGCACCACGCGGGCCACGGCCGTCACCAGGTCGCCCTCGTCGAGCTGCACGAGCTTCACGCCCTGGGCCACGCGGCCGGTCACGCGCACCTGGCTCACCGGCGAGCGGATGATCACGCCCTGCTTGGTGATGAGCATGATCTCGTCCTCGGGGAGGACCTCCATGAGCCCCACCACGTCGCCGGTCTTCTCGGTGCGGTTGAGCGTCATGATCCCCTTGCCGCCGCGCTTCTGCACGCGGTAGTCGTCGATGTGCGAGCACTTGCCGAGGCCCTTCTCGGTGACCACGAGGAGGGTGGCGTCGCGCTTGATGACGACCATGCCGACCACCTCGTCCTTCGGGCGCAGGTCGATGCCGCGCACGCCGGTGGTGTCGCGCCCCATCTCGCGCACGTCGCTCTCGTGGAAGCGGAGCGACAGGCCGTGGCGGGTGGCGAGCACCACGTCGTTGGTGCCGGTGGTCACCTGCACGTCGATCAGCTCGTCGCCGTCCTCGATCTTGATCGCCTTGATCCCGGTCGAGCGCGGGTTGGAGTACTGCGACAGCGAGGTCTTCTTGACCGTGCCCTTCTTGGTGCAGAAGAGCAGCGAGTAGTCCTCCCTGAACTCGCGGATCGGCATCATCGACCGGATCCGCGTGTCGGGCGTGACGTTGATGAGGTTCACGACCGGCTTGCCGCGCGCGCCGCGCCCGGCCTGCGGGATCTCGTGCACCTTCAGCCAGTAGACGCGGCCGTCGTCGGTGAAGAAGAGGATCGAGTCGTGGGTGGAGCCCACGAACAGGTGCTCGATGAAGTCGGCGTCCTTGAGGTCCTGCCCGTTGAGCCCCCGCCCGCCGCGGCGCTGCCGGCGATAGGTGGAGACGGAGGTGCGCTTGATGTAGCCGGTGTGGGACACGGTGATGACCATGTCCTCCTCGGCGATCAGGTCCTCGATCGTGAACTCGCCCTGGTCGCTCGTGATCTCGGTGCGCCGCGGGTCGCCGTAGGTGTCGGCGATGCGCTGCAGCTCCTCCTTCATGATCGACATGCGGCGCTCGCGGCTGGCGAGGATGTCGCGCAGGTCGGCGATCGTCGCGCGCACCTCGGCCAGCTCGGCCTCCAGCTTCTCGATCTCGAGGCCGGTGAGCTTGGCGAGGCGCATGTTGAGGATCGCCTCGGCCTGCCGCTCGGAGAGCTTGAAGCGTCCCTGCAGCTGCATGCTCGCCGTCGGCGTGTCGTCGGCGCCGCGGATGATCTTGATGACCTCGTCGATGTTGTCGACGGCGATCTTGAG
Source organism: Pseudomonadota bacterium (assembly GCA_023411035.1). Classification (GTDB taxonomy): domain Bacteria; phylum Pseudomonadota; class Alphaproteobacteria; order Azospirillales; family Azospirillaceae; genus Azospirillum. The sequence continues at coordinate 17,090 of JAEYPE010000063.1, read as the reverse complement.
CCCCTCGAGGATGTGCTCGCGCTCGAGCGCCTTGTCGAGGTCGAACTGCGTGCGGCGGACGATGACCTCGTGGCGGTGCTTGATGAAGTGCTGCAGCACCTCCTTGAGCGGCATCACCTTGGGCACCAGGCGCCCGGTGACCGCGTCGGGCACCAGGGCGAGCATGATGACGCCGAACGTCGCCTGCATCTGCGTGTGCTTGTACAGGTGGTTCAGCACCACCCGCGGGATCGCGTCGCGCTTGAGCTCGATCACGATGCGCATGCCGTCGCGGTCGCTCTCGTTGCGCAGGTCGCTGATCCCCTCGAGCTTCTTGTCGCGCACCAGCTGCGCGATGTCCTCCATCAGCTTCGCGCTGTTGACCTGGTAGGGGATCTCGGTGACGACGATCTGGCTCTTGCTCGAGCTCTCCTTCTCCTCGATCACGGCGCGCGCGCGCATCACGATGCGGCCGCGCCCCGTCTCCTGGTAGTCCTTGATCCCCTCGCGGCCGTAGATGAAGCCGCCGGTGGGGAAGTCGGGCCCGCGGACGTACTTGCGCAGGTCGGCCGCGGCGAGCTCGGGGTCGTCGATGAGCGCCTGCGTGGCGGCCACCACCTCGCGCAGGTTGTGCGGCGGGATGTTCGTGGCCATGCCCACGGCGATGCCCGACGAGCCGTTCACCACCAGGTTCGGCAGCGCCGACGGCAGCACCTTCGGCTCCTGCAGCCGGTCGTCGAAGTTGGGCTGGAAATCGACCGTGTTCTTGTCGATGTCCGACAGCATCTCGATCGCGACGCGCGTCAGCCGCGCCTCGGTGTAGCGGTAGGCGGCCGCCGGGTCGCCCTCCACGGAGCCGAAGTTCCCCTGCCCGTCCACCAGCGGGTAGCGCACCGCGAAGTCCTGCGCCAGACGGACCAGCGCGTCGTAGACCGAGCTGTCGCCGTGCGGGTGGAACTTGCCGATCACGTCGCCGACCACGCGGGCCGACTTCTTCGGCGGGGTCGAGGGGTCGAGCCGCAACTGGCTCATGGCGAAGAGCAGCCGCCGGTGCACCGGCTTCAGCCCATCGCGCACGTCGGGCAGCGACCGCGCCATGATGGTGGACAGCGCGTAGCTCAGATACCGCTCGCTCAGCGCGTCGCGGAGCGGCTTCTCCTGGATGTCGAGGGCGGGGTCTTGGGACGTCATGCCGTGTGGATACCAAATCTAGCGGCCGCGCGCCACCGCGTTCGCGTAACGTTCTCTCAATCGCAGCCGCGCCGGCGGCAGGGAGCCGTTCAGCAGATGGCGCTCCAGGAAATGGCCGGTCAGGCGCAGCCCCTCCTCCACCGCCTGCGGCCCGCCGCCGCCCAGCCCGATCAGGAATCCGGGCAGCGGCAGCAGCCGGTCACGGTAGGGTTCCCCGGCGGACGCCGACACCGCGCGCCCGGTGCGCGGGCTGACATAGGCAAGATAGTCGTTCGCCCCCGTCACCGCGCAGCGGTCGAGATCCAGCCCGAATCCAAGCTCGGCCAGCAGCCCGACCTCCCACCTCACATAGGACTCGGCCCAGGCGTCGCCGCTCAGCAGGCCGAAGAGAGCCAGCATGCCGTCGAACAGCGCGGGGTGCGGCTGATGCTCCGGCAGGGCGGCCTCGGCCAGCGCGCAGGCGGCGGCCAACGTGGCGAGTCGCAACGGGTCGTCCAGGAAAGCGGCGGAGTAGCCCTGCACCGTCTCCAGCGTCATCGTGCCCAGATGCTCCGGCAGGCGCCCACGCCAGCGCGCCGACACCAGCGTGCCGGGCTCCAGCGCCGCCCGCGTCCGGCTGGACCGTCCGCCCATGACCATGCCCGCGTGCCGGCCATGACCGCGCGTCAGCAAGGTGACGACCGCGGAGGTCTCGCCATGCGGGCGGGCCGACAGCACGACGCCCTGATCGGACCATTCCATGCCTCTGCTTCCTCACGTTGACGGAGCACGCCCGATTCGCCGGCAGCGCCCGATGGCGACGCGAATCGCCCGCAGAGCGGGTCCGGTCACTTTTTCCACCAGCATGACGCAAATCCTTTGCAAGAGGGCTTCATTTCTCGTTCACCATTCGGGCACTATGGTGCGGTTCGCAGAAGGCGGGCGCGCCGCGGCGGTGAGGGGGCTTTGAGCAGCACGATCGAGCGATATCTGCTGGCAGAGAAAGCCGGCTCCGAAGGCGTCTGGGATTGGGACCTCCGCAACGATACGATGTTCCTGTCCCCCCGCTTCAAGGAGTTTCTCGGCCTGCCGCCGGGCGAGATCAATCGTCCGGAAGATTGGCTCGACCGCGTGCACCCGGACGACATCGACTGGCTCTACGCCTCCTTCGAAGGCCAAATGGTCGGCGTCTCGCTGCCTTTCCAGATCGAACACCGCGTCCGCCGGACCGGCGGCACGCTTCCGGGCGCCCATTCTCCGGACGATCATTCTCCCGACGACGGCAAGTCCAACTGGCGCTGGCTGGTCTGCCGCGGCATGGCGGTGATCGACGAGACGGGCGCCCCGGTCCGTCTCGTCGGCTCGGTCGCCGACATCACCGACCGCAAGCACGCCGAAAGCCAGCTGCGCAAGAGCGAGGAGCGCTACGCGCTTGCCGCCGCGGCCAGCAACGACGGTTTGTGGGATTGGGACCTCGACGCCGGGACCGTCTATTACTCGCCGCGCTGGCTGTCGCTGCTGGGGCTGGAGGAAGGCAGCGTCGGCCAAAGCCCGGACGAATGGATGGAGCGCGTCCATCCGGACGACCGCCACCCGCTGCGCGAGGCGCTGGACGCGCTGGGCGGCGACAACACCGTCTTCCAGATCGAATACCGCGTGCGTCACGCCGATGGCGGCATCCGCTGGATGGCCTGCCGCGGCACCGCCGTGCTGGACCCGCAGGGCCGCCCGGTGCGGCTGGTCGGCAGCCAGGCCGACGTCACCGACCGCAAGTCCGCCGAGCAGCGCCTGCTGCAGAGCGAGGAGCGCTACGCCCTGGCCGCCGCAGGCGCCAACGACGGGCTGTGGGATTGGCGGCTGGACACGGGCGAGGTCTATTATTCCCCGCGCTGGGCGGCCATGCTGGGCTGCGACGGGGATTGCCTGTCCAACAGGATCGCCGAATGGTTCGAGCGCGTGCATCCCGACGATCTCACCGGGCTGCGCACCGCCATCGATCTGCATCTGAGCGGCGAGCGGGAGCATCTCCAGCACGTCTTCCGCATCCGTGCCGCCGATGGGGACGAGCTGTGGATGCTGGTCCGCGGCCTTGCCGTGCGCGACGAATCGGGACGGTCGGTGCGAATCGCCGGTTCGATGACCGACATCACCGCCCAGAAGCGGGCGGAACAGCAGCTTCTGTTCGACGCCTTCCACGACGGCATGACCGGGCTGCCCAACCGCACCCTCCTGCTGGACCGAATCGGGCAGGCGCTGGACCGCAACCGGCGGGCCGGCGGCAAGGCCTTCGCCGTCATCTTCATCGACCTGGACCGCTTCAAGTCGATCAACGATGCGCTGGGCTCCAGCGTGGGCGACCGTCTGCTGAAGACCATCGCGGAGCGGCTGGACAAGACCCGCCGCATGGGCGACACGCTGGCCCGCCTGTCGGCGGACGAGTTCGCCGTGCTGCTGGACGGCATCGACGACGTGGGCGACGCCCTGTCCGCGGCGGAGCGCATGGGCGAGGCCATCGCCATGCCGCTGGCGCTGGAAGAGCACGAGTTCGTTCTGTCCGCCTCCATCGGCATCGCGCTCAGCGTCTCCGGCTACGACCGGGCGGAGGAGATGCTGCGCGACGCCAGCCTCGCCATGTACCGGGCCAAGTCGGGCGGACGGGCGCGAATCGACGTGTTCGACAGCAACCTGCGCCGTCAGGCCATGGCCCAGATGCGCACGGAAACCGACCTGCGCACGGCGCTGGAGCAGAACCAGCTCTGCCTGTTCTACCAGCCGATCGTCGCGCTGGCCTCGGGCCGCATCGCCGGGTTCGAGGCGCTGATGCGCTGGAAGCATCCGGAGCGGGGGCTCGTCCCGCCGGGCGAGTTCATCCCGCTGGCCGAGGAATCGGGCCTGATCGTGCCGATGGGCCGCTGGGCGCTGCGCGAATCGGCGCGGCAACTCGGCCTATGGCACTCCCGCTTTCCCCGCCCCACCCCGCTGTTCATGAGCGTGAACGTCTCCTCCCGCCAGTTCAGCGACGACGACCTGATCGGGCTGGTGCGGGAGGTGCTGGAGGAAAGCCGGGTGCCGCCGTCCAGCCTGAAGCTGGAGATCACCGAAAGCCTGCTGATGAAGGACCCGGCGAAGTGCCGGGTGCTGATGCAGACCATCCGCGACATGGACGTGCGCCTGTCGATCGACGATTTCGGCACCGGCTATTCGTCGCTGTCCTACCTGCACAAGTTCCCCGCGGACACGCTGAAGATCGACCGCAGCTTCGTCCAAGCCATCTCGTCGGGCGAGGGCAACGCGGCCATCGTGCAGGTGATCGCCACGCTGGCCGCCATCCTGGGCATGGACGCGGTGGCCGAAGGCGTGGAAAACGAAACGGAGTCGGAGTTCCTGCGCGACATCATGTGCAAGTACGCGCAGGGCTACCTCTACGCCCGCCCGGCCCCCGCCGACGCCATCGAGGCGCTGCTGACCCGCGAAGCGGAAGAACCGCTGACCACCCCCAGCCTGGCGTAGGGCGTTTCCGTAGTCTTCGCCGGTGCTATCCAACGGACACTTTCCCCGGCACCGCCATGTGTGCGACTGTCCACCCCCATTCACCAGGACAAACCAGGATTTCCCGTTATGGCCGACCGCAATTGCGGAGAATGCACGCTGTGCTGCAAGCTGATGGGCGTGCCCGAACTGAAGAAGCCCTCGGCCAAGTGGTGCGTCTCCTGCGACCAGGGCAAGGGCTGCACCGTCTATGAGGAGCGTCCGCCGTCCTGCCGGAACTTCCAGTGCTTCTGGCTGATGGACGAGAATTTCCCCGACGAGTTCCGGCCCGACCGCATCCACGCGCTGGCCGCCTTCAACGACGTGAAAGACAGTTGCGTCCTCCACGTCGATCCGGCCAAGCCCCGCGCCATGTCCAGCCCGCAGGTCAACGCCCTGATCGACGCCCTGCTGAAGGCTTACGCCAAGGTGTTCGTGCTGTCCGGCAAGGAAAGCGCGCTGATCCAGCGCTGAGTCCGCCCCCCTGCCGCCGCCCTTAAACGCCGCGGAAGTTCAGCAGGCTCGGCGCCTTGTCGATGATCTCCTCCAGGATCAGGGAGGCCGTCTCCAGATCGCGCTCCAAATCCGCGCCGAGCTTGCCGGCGTAGTTGGGGCGCTTCAGCTTTTCATGGGCGTCGTGCAGGCTGCGCAGTTCCGCCACGAAGATCTCGCGCGCGCCCATGGGCAGGATCGGGTTGGCCGACAGCACGAAGAAGAAGCGCATGCTGGCGCGCACCAGAAGGGCCAGCATCACCGTGTCCAGCCGCTCGAACTGCTCGCGCAGGTCGTCGGAACGGGTGTCCACGAGGTTGCGCAGCCGCTGCTCGATCAGGATGACGAGCGCCTGGAATTCCCCCACCTTGTCGCGGAATTCGCGATAGGCGCCGAAGCTGTGCTTGCTCGCCTCATGCTCGGCCAGATGGGCGAGCTTCGACGCTTCCCGGCATTGGCGTTCCAGCGCGGACAGCAGTTCCTTGACCTCGGCGCGGGAGTATTGACGCTTGCTCATGACAACGGATCGACCCTACGACGCAATGGCCTGCCCTATAGCATGAAGACAGGCGCCGGTCACGGTGGCCCTTCACCGTCGCAACGGGAAGGCGCCAAGGATCAGTGATCCGCCGCTGCCGGCTTGCCGCCCGGACGCCGCACCAGCGGCATCAGCAGCAACCCGCAGAAGAACACGCCGGCCATCAGCAGCAGGCAATCGTTGAAGGTCAGCACCATCGCCTCGCGCTCCACCATGCGGACCAGCGTCTTCATGGCGGCGGCCTGCGGATCGGCGACCAGCCCGTCGAACTTCGCGGCCAACCCGTCCAGCGTCTCCTGCACCAGCGGCCGGGCGAGGTTCAGGTTGTCGCCCAGCCGGTTCAGATGCAGGGCCGCCCGCTCGGTCATCACCGTGTTGATCGCCGCCAGCCCGATGGCGCCGCCCAGGTTACGCATCAGGTTGTACAGGCCCGAGGCGTTCTTGAGCTGCTCCGGCGGCAGGGTCCCCAGCGCGATCGTGTTCACCGGAATGAAGCACAGCATCAGCGACAGGCCGCGCACCGCCTGCGGCAGGAACAGCTCCCAGAAGCCGGACTGGTTGGTCAGATTGGCGTTCAGCCAGACGCCCGTCCCGAACAGGCAGAGCCCCATCGCCAGCATGGCGCGCAGGTCCATCTTCTTCGACAGGGCGCCGGCAATGGGGGCGGACAGGAACTGGAAGGCGCCGGTCACGAACATGATGGTGCCGATCTGAAGGCTGTTCAGACCGCGCACCCGCGCCAGGAAGAGGGGTTGCAGATAAACCGCCCCATAGAGCCCGATGCCGATGATGAAGCTGTAGAGCGACCCGATGGCGAAATTGCGGTCCATGAAGGCGCGCAGTTCCACGATCGGGTTGCGGTAGCTCAGCACCCGCCAGAAGAAGCCGATGGCGGACACCGCGGCGACCACGGCGAAGACCGCCACATACTCGTCCTCGAACCAGTCCTGGCGCGGGCCTTCCTCCACCACGAACTCCAGACTGCCGAGGAAGGTGGCCATCAGCACCAGCCCGATGACGTCGAACCCCTTGCGCAGCGCCGGGTTGGGCTTGTCCACGTCCACCAGCGTCCAGACCAGCGAGGTCACGGCGATGCCCGGCAGCACGTTCGCCAGGAACAGCCAGTGCCAGGAGAAGGTCTGCGTCAGCCAGCCGCCCAGCGTCGGGCCGAGCGTCGGCGCCATGGTGGCGACCAGACCGATCATCACCGACACGCCCGCCCGCTTTTCCGGCGGGAACAGGGAGAAGCTGGTGGCGAAGACGGTCGGGATCATCGCGCCGCCGATGAAGCCCTGGAGCGCCCGCCACACGATCATCGTTTCGATGCTGGAGGTGAAGGCGCAGGCCACGCTGGTCAGGGTGAAGCCGGCGGCGGCGATGGTGAACAGCACACGGGTGGAGAGAATCCGCGCCAGCATGCCGGACAGCGGAATCATCACCACCTCGGCGATGAGGTAGGAGGTCTGCACCCACGCGATCTCGTCGGCGCTGGCCGCAAGTCCCGCCTGGATCTCGGTCAGCGAACTGGAGACGATCTGGATGTCCAGGATCGCCATGAACATGCCGACGACCATGGCCAGGAAGCCCAGCCAGTCGCGTCCGGTGACGGGGCGCGGACCCGCCCCGGGAGAAGGGGAAGAAGCCGCCGCGTCCCGGCCCGCCGGGGGCGGGGGAGTTTGGGACCGGAACGCGGTGGCCGTACCGCCCGTTTCCGCTGGGGGAACGGCGTCGCGGGCGGAAGTCGTGTCGTCATTGGTGATGGCGGTCATGGTCGCCCTCTCCCGGACGAATACGATTGTCGGTTTAGGGCGCGGCTACTTGGAAGCGACCGCGTGGCCGGAAACCAGTGCGCCGAACACGGTTCCCTTTTCGTGGGGACGCCCGTCCGCATCGCGGGTATCAACTTCGGCGACCACGGACAGGCCGGGGCGCAGCAGGCCGGACAGCGCCCCGTCGCGGGGAAGGGCGATGCGCACGGGCACGCGCTGCACGATCTTGGTGAAGTTGCCGGTCGCGTTCTCCGGAGGCAGCAGGCTGAACTGCGAACCGGAGGCCGGGGCGAAGCTCTCCACCCGGCCCAGCAGCGGCTTGCCGGGATAGGCGTCCACCTCCACCGTCGCCGGCTGGCCGAGCCGCATGCGGGCGAGCTGCGTCTCCTTGAAGTTGGCGACCACATAGACGTCGGGCAGGGGCACCAGCGAGAGAAGCTGCACGCCCGGACGCGCATACTGGCCGACCTGGACGCCGCGGTTGCCGACCACCCCGTCCACCGGGGCGCGGATGACCGTGTTGTTCAGATCGTTGCGCGCGGTCTGCAAGGCGGCCTCCGCCTGGAGCAGGCGGGCGTCGGTCTCGCTGCGGTTGGCGTTCAGCACGCCGACCTGATCCTTTTCCGCCGCCAGCGCCGCGCGGGCGCGGTCCACCTGGGCCGCGGCCTTGCGCAGATCGGCGTCCGCCGTCTCGAACTTCTGGCGGCTGGCCCAACTGTCGCTGGCGAGCGCGCGGGTGCGGTCGAAGTCCTGCTGGGTGCGGCGCTGTTCGGCCTCCGCACTGGCGACCGAGGCCGCGGCTTGGTCGATGATCGCCTTCTGAAGCTGCGACTTGCTGTCAATGGTGCCGAGCGCGGCCTTCTGCGCGGCGACGTTGGCCTCCGCCTCCGCGACCTTGGCGCGGAAGTCCTGATCGTCCAGAACGGCCAGAACGTCGCCCGCGGTCACCTGCTGGTTCTCCGCCACCCGGACCTCCCGCACATAGGCGGAGACCTTGGGGCTCACCACCGTGATGTCGCTGTGGACGTAGGCGTTGTCGGTCGACACGAAGAAGCGCCCCTCGGTCCACCAATACCAGCCGGCAACGCCGCCACCGGCCAGCACCGCCACCGCCACACCCGACAGAACAATCTTCCGCACGGCTTTGACCATCGTATCCAAGCCCACCCGTTCCGGTCCTGTGGCGCGCGCCGGCTTGCCGGAGGTCCGCCGAAACTGAACCGTTCAGTTTAGTCTTGCACAAAGATGATAACCAACCTACCTGTTGTCAAGGGTGAACTGAACGGTCTAGTTTTAACGTTTGGGATTGAGGTTGGATGCGGAACGCGCTACGGCAACGGGGTATCCGCGCACAAGGCCCCGCAAGCACCGCCGGCGACGTGGTAAAACATGGCGCAGGTCAGGCGGCAAGACACGAGGAAGGCATGAGCACGCTGGTCGCCCCCACCCCGGAGGCAGGATCAAAGCCCGCGCAGATCCTGGAGGCCGCCGGAAGGCTGTTCCTGGATCACGGCTATGGCGCCGTCAGCATGGACGCCATCGCCAAGACGGCCAACGTGTCCAAGGCGACGCTCTACGCCCATTTCGGCAGCAAGGACGAGCTGTTCCGCGCCATGGTCGCCCGCGAATGCAAGGGGCAGACGATGGCCGCCGTCTGCGAAGAGGCGCGGCAACTCGACATGATCGACGGGCTGCGCCTCGTCGCCCGCCATTTCACCACGCTGATCCTGTCGCCGCAGGCGCTGGCCGGCTACCGCGTGGTGGTCGGCGAGGCGCACCGCTTCCCCGAACTGGCGAGCGCCTTCTACGAGGCCGGACCGGCCCGCACCATGGAGCAGGTCACGGCCTACATGGCCGACCTCGACCGCCGCGGCCTGCTGTCGATCCCGGACCCGCAACTGGCGGCGGAGCAGTTCGTCGGCCTGATCAAGTCGCACACGCACCTGCGCTTCCTGCTGTGCCTGTCCGAACGCCCGACGGAAGAGCAGTTGACCCGGATCGTCGACGGCGCGGTCACCCTCATCATCCGGGGTTACGCGCCATAACGGGCCTGTGGCTAATGACCGCCTTCGAAGGTGATCATCACCTCCAGCACCCCCGCGGCGCCCGGCTGCGCGTCGCGGAAGGTGGCGATCTCGCCGGGGAGGATCTGGGACGGCACCGGCTCGACGGTCCAGCTTTTCAACGGCTGGCGGTCGGCCCCCAGCGCGGTGACCCGCAGCGCCGGCACCGTCCGCAGCGCCTCGGAGACGTTGACGATCTGTCCGTCCACCATCAGGACCGGCTTCCCGTCCTCGGTCTTCTGTTCCGACCGCAAGTTCTGAAGCTCGAGGCCCGCGCCCGGCGGTTCCACCGGCAGGCCGACCGTCTCGTAGAACAGCGCCGCGGGGGACCACAGCCGCACGATGGTGGCGCGCCCGAAATAGCCGGCGGCGCCGATGACGGCCAGCACCGCCACGAAGCCCCCCCAGCCGATCAGCGCCCGCCGACGCGCGCCCGGCGCCTCCGGGGTTCTGGCGGCAGCGGCGGCGCGCTTGGGCGGGGGCGGCGGAGGGGGCGGCGGGACCGGATGGAATTCGGTCACCTCATCCGGATGGAAGAACGGCTCTTCCTCTTCCGGCGATTGCCACCACATATGGCCGCATTTGGCACAACGCACCTTCCGACCCTGCGGACCGACCGCCGAATCGGCAAGAGTGTACCGTGTGGCGCAGGCCGGGCAGGTGATGATCATAGATGCCGATCGTGGTCACCGAAGTTGCAGAATGTCGTTATAGGTAGTCATGAGGCATGAAGCAAGGAACGCTCTGACGGTGGACGCGCCGGCCCCCGCCGGTGCATTGTCCATCCGCGCGCCGGGCGGGACGCCGCCGGGGTGCGCCGTTGCGCCGTTGGTGGGACCGTGATCCGTTTCGAGAATGTGGGACTGCGCTACGGCACCGGACCGGAGGTGCTGCGCGACATCAGCTTCACCCTGCAACCCGGCTCGTTCCATTTCATGACGGGGGCGAGCGGGGCGGGCAAATCGTCGCTGCTCAAGCTGATGTATCTGGCGCTCCGCCCCTCCCGCGGGCTCGTCACCCTGTTCGGGAAGGACATGGCGCGGGTCAAGCGCGCCGACCTGCCGGAGCTGCGGCGCCAGATCGGGGTGGTGTTCCAGGACTTCGCGCTGCTCGACCATCTCTCGGCGCTCGACAATGTGGCCCTGCCGCTGCGCATGGGCGGCGCCCGCGAATCGGACGTGGTGGAGCACTGCACGGAAATCCTGCGCTGGGTGGGGCTGGGCAACCACCTGCACTCCCTGCCCTCCACCCTGTCGGGCGGGCAGCAGCAGCGCGTCGCCATCGCCCGCGCGGTCATCAACCGCCCGCGCCTTCTGCTGGCGGACGAGCCCACCGGCAACGTGGACGACGGCATCGGCATGCGCCTTCTGTACCTGTTCGAAGAGTTGCACAAGCTGGGCACCACCGTGGTCATCGCCTCCCACAACGAGGCGCTGATCCGCCGCTTCGAGCACCCGCGCCTGATGCTGGAGAACGGGCGCCTGCACGTCCTGCCGGCGCAAGCCCCGCGCTGGGCCTGAGACGGGGGGAAGGAGACACGCCATGGCCCTGCCGCCGCTGACCCGCCGAAGCTCCGACCTGCCGCTGGCGAAGGACCCGACCTCGCGCTTCCTCATGTGGCTGACCGCGCTGATGGTCTATCTGGCCGCCCTGGCGCTGGCCGGGGCGCTGCTGGTTTCCGACATGACGCGGCGCTGGGACAGCGGTCTGGCCGGCGGGCTGACGGTGCAGATCATGCCGCTTCCCGACGGCGCCCGCGCCGCCCCGCTGGAGGAGCGGACGGAGGCCGCGCTGACCGTCCTGCGCTCCACGCCCGGCGTGGCGACCGCCAGCGTCCTGTCCACCGGCGATGTCGGGCGGCTTCTGGAACCCTGGCTGGGCAAGGAGGCCGCGGACCCGCTGCTGCCCATGCCGCGGCTGATCGACGTGGTGACCGATGGGCCGGTAGACACGGCGGCTCTGTCGGCGCGCCTGTCCTCCGCCGCTCCCGGCGCCACCCTGGACGACCACGCCGTGTGGCTGTCCGACCTGCGCCGCTTCGCCGGGGCGATTCATCTGGCGGCCCTGGGCATCGTGGCGCTGGTCGGCGGGGCGGGCGTGATGGCGGTGATCTTCGCCGTGCGTTCCGGCCTTGCCATCCACCGCCATGTGGTGGAACTGCTGCACCTGATGGGGGCCACCGACCGCTATGTGGCGCGGCAGTTCGAATCGCACGTCATCGGTCTGACCCTGCGCGGCGGGCTGACGGGGCTGTTGCTGGCCGCCGGTACGCTGGCCGGGATCGGCCACGCCGCCGCCGACCTTCAGGCCAGCCTGCTGCCGGACCTCGCCACCTCCCCCTGGTGGGCCTTCGCCGCGCTGGCCGCCGTGCCGCTGGCCGCCTGCCTGCTGGCCGCGCTGACCGCGCGCTGGACGGTGCTGCGCACGCTGGAGTCGATGCCGTGACCGCCCACCCGATCCTTCCATCCGGAGGCTGACGGATGGCCGCCCGCCCACGGCGCGCCCGGTTCCTCCGGGCCTTGAGTCGGCTCCTGCTGCTGGCGCTGGCGGGCGGGTTGGTGTGGGCGGGCGGGTTGTTCTGGTTCGCCGCATCCATTCCCCGCACCCCGCCGCCGCCCGGCAGCGCGGAGGCCACCCGCACCACCGACGCCATCGTCGTGCTGACCGGCGGCAGCGGACGGCTGAGCACCGGGCTGGAGCTGCTGGCCGAAGGGCGGGGGCGCAAGCTGTTCGTGTCCGGCGTCTATGAGGGGCTGGAGGTGCAGGAGCTTCTGAAGCGCTCCCGCCTGTTCCCCGGCGAGATGGAATGCTGCATCACGCTCGGCTATTCCGCGGACAGCACCATCGGCAACGCCTATGAGACGGCGGACTGGCTGCGCGCGCAGGGCTTCACGTCCATGCGGCTGGTCACCAACAACTACCACATGATGCGCAGCCTTCTGGAATTCCGCATGGTGATCCCGGAGGTGGAGGTGGTGCCCCACCCCGTCGTCTCCCCCAACGTGCATCTGAACGACTGGTGGCTGTGGCCGGGCACCGCGAGCCTGCTGATGACCGAATACAACAAATACATTGTGACGCGGCTTCGCTACACGCTTGAGAAGCTGATCGAATCCTGACAAGTTCCGGCCATGATCGTCCTGCGCTCCCTTGCCTTCAACATCGCCTTCCATGTGTGGACGGCGGTGATCTGCGTCGGCCTTCTGTGGATGCTCCTGCTGCCGCGCCGGGGCATGATCCGCGTGGTCATGTGGTACCTGGGCACGGTGGCGTGGCTGGAGCGCACGCTCGTCGGCATCCATTACGAGGTGCGCGGGCGGGAGCATCTGCCGAAAAGCGGCTCCTTCATCCTGGCCGCCAAGCACCAGTCGGCCTGGGAGACGATGAAGCTGCACTTCCTCGTCGACGACCCGGCGATCATCCTGAAGCGTGAACTTCTGTGGATTCCCATCTGGGGCTGGTACGCGGCCAAGGCGCGGATGATCCCGGTGGACCGCAGCGCCAAGGGGCGTGCCATCGCCTCCCTGGTCAGGAACGCCCGCCCGGCGCGGGACGAGGGGCGGCCCATCGTGATCTTCCCGCAGGGCACGCGCGTCGCCGTGGGCGCCTACCGCCCCTACCGGATCGGCGTGGGGATGCTGTACAAGAATCTGGACATCCCCATCGTGCCGATGGCGCTGAACGCCGGCCTTTACTGGGCACGCCACAGCTTCATCAAGCGGCCCGGCACCGTGATCGTGGAGTTCCTGCCCCCCATCCCGCCGGGCCTGGGCCGTGCCAAAGCCATGCAGGAGCTTGAGGAACGGCTGGAGGCCGCCACCGACCGGCTCGTCACCGCCGCGGGCGGCCCGGCGACCGTGCGCCCGGCGGCGCAGAAGCCGGTCGTGTCCTCGCCCTCGTGCGAGACCAGCCCCGCCTCCTGACCACCGGCACCGTCTCGCTGGAACGCAAACGGAACGGTTTGGTTGACCGTCCGGAAGACGCTCCTTTACTCTTCCGTTGATGCGGACGGAAGGAACCTGCATGCCGGACATCGCCGCCATTTCCCAGCGGATCTGGGACATGAAGTACCGCTTCAAATCCGCCGCGGGCGAGCCCATCGACCAGACCATCGCCGACACGTGGCGCCGCGTCGCCACGGCGCTCGCCGCCACCGAAACCGATCCGCAGGTCTGGGCGCCCCGCTTCGAACGGGCGCTGTCCCGTTTCGAGTTTCTGCCCGCCGGGCGCATCCTCGCCGGAGCAGGCACGGGCCGGACGGTGACGCTGTTCAACTGCTTCGTCATGGGCACGATCGGCGACGATCTGGGGGATATCTTCACCCATCTGCGCGAGGCGGCGCTGACCATGCAGCAGGGCGGCGGTATCGGCTACGACTTCTCCACCCTGCGGCCCAAGGGCGCCTTCGTGAAGGGCGTGGGCGCCGACGCCTCCGGTCCGCTGTCCTTCATGGACGTCTGGGACAGCATGTGCCGCACCATCATGTCCGCGGGCGCCCGGCGCGGCGCGATGATGGGCACCCTGCGCTGCGACCATCCGGACATCGAGGACTTCATCGACGCCAAGCGCGAGCCTGGGCGCCTGCGCATGTTCAACCTGTCGGTGTTGGTCACCGACGCCTTCATGGACGCCGTGAGGGATGACCGGCCCTGGCCGCTGGTCTTCGACGGGCTGGTCCACCGCGAGGTGCGCGCCCGCGACCTGTGGGACCGCATCATGCAGGCCACCTATGCCTATGCGGAGCCCGGCGTGATCTTCATCGACCGGGTGAACGGCCGGAACAACCTGAAATACGCCGAGACCATCTCCGCGACCAATCCCTGCGGCGAGCAGCCGCTCCCTCCCTACGGCGCCTGTCTGCTCGGCTCGATCAACCTCGCGGCCCTTGTGCTGGACCCGTTCGAGGAATCCGCCCGGCTCGACACCGCCCGGCTGACGGAGTTGACGGCGCTGGCGGTCCGGATGATGGACAATGTGGTGGACGCCTCCCGCTTTCCGCTGGAGCAGCAGGCGCGGGAGGCCCACGCCAAGCGCCGCATCGGGCTGGGGGTGACCGGGCTGGCCGACGCGCTGATCCTCTGCCGCGTGCGCTACGGCAGCGACGCGGCGGTCGCCCTGACGGAATCCTGGCTGGGGACGATCCGGAACGAAGCCTACCGCGCCTCGGCCCTGCTGGCGGCGGAGAAGGGTGCCTTCCCCCTGTTCGACCGCGACGCCTATCTGGACGCCCCGATGGTCCGCGGGCTGGACGAGGACGTGCGCGCCCTGATCGCGCGGCACGGCATCCGCAACGCCCTGCTGACCTCCATCGCGCCGACCGGCACGATCTCGCTGTTCGCCGACAACGTGTCCTCCGGCATCGAGCCGGTCTTTTCCTACAGCTACGAACGGGCCGTGCTGATGCCCGACGGCACCCGCCGGACGGAGGAGGTGAGCGACCACGCCTACCGGCTGTTCCGCGCGAAATTCGGCGCCGAGCAGCCGCTGCCCGACTATTTCGTGGACGCGCAGTCCCTGGCGCCGGCGGAGCATGTGCTGATGCAGGCGGCCGCACAGCGCCATGTGGACAGTTCCATCTCCAAGACCATCAACTGCCCGGAGGATCTGCCCTTCGACGCCTTCAAGGACGTTTATCGGCAAGCCTACGAACTGGGGTGCAAGGGATGCACCACCTACCGCCCGAACGCCGTCACCGGCGCCGTCCTGTCGGTGAGGAAGGAGGGCACCGCACCCGTCTCCGCCGCCATTCCCGCCGCCTTCGGGGCCAAGCCGCCCGACCGCCCCGAAACCCTCCCGGGCGAGACCTACAAGGTGCGCTGGCCGGACAGCGACCACGCCATGTACATCACCATCAACGACATCGTGGACGGCGGGCGGCGGCGCCCCTTCGAGGTCTTCATCAACTCCAAGAACATGGAGCATTACGCCTGGACCGTGGCGCTGACCCGCATGATCTCCGCGGTGTTCCGCCGCGGCGGCGAGGTCGGCTTCGTGGTGGAGGAGTTGAAGGCGGTCTTCGACCCGCGCGGCGGCGCCTGGATGCAGGGGCGCTACGTCCCCTCCCTGCTGGCGGCCATCGGAGACGTCATCGAACGCCACCTGAAGGCCATCGGCATGCTGACGGACGGCGGGGCGCCGAGCACGCCGCCATCCGCCGATCCCGAGCCTCCTCCAACGCCGATGGTCATCGGAGCGGAGCCGGCCAACCTCCGGCAATGCCCGAAATGCGGCCAGCCCGGCCTGATCCGGCAGGAGGGATGCGACAACTGCCTGAACTGCGACTATTCGCGCTGCGGTCCGTGAAGGAACAGCTCCGCGCTTGAGGGTGTCTGTCGGTTTGCGCATAAACTGCGAATGACACCTCATAAGCTGAGAACCGCCACTCCATAAGGTGAGAATCCGACGAGTGAAGCGAAAGGGGCCGAACGGCCCCTTTCAGACTCCGGATGCAGATCAGTGGCCGCTAGAGCAGATCAAAGGCAAAGACCGAATTCCGGTTCAGGAGGAACCGGAATTCGGTTTAAGGCTTCCCCACCCCCTCGTTCCGGGCAAAATCCTCCAAAGTGGTTGCTATGGCCTCGCTCAGCATCCATCCGTTTGACGAGACCAGAGCGGCGGCAGCGGGAGCACGTTGAGGATGAGGCGGGCGATGCGGCGCAACCCTCTGGTGAAATAGGAGGTTTTGCAGCGAGCGGCTTTTCCGGGCTGGAGCTTCACATCTTTTTTTCGGCGGGGGTCGGGTTGGTCGCGGCGTCCCAGCGCCCGGTGGAGACGGCGGTGCAGAGGGCCAGCGCCATGACCAGCAGAAGCCGGGCGAGGCGGTCGGGATGCCGGATCGGGGTGTCCGCGCCCCCGAAGCCGCGTGACTTGAAGTCCGAGAACATCGGTTCGATCGCCCAGCGGGCGGAGGAATCGAGCGTTTTCAGGTATCCCGGTGTGGCGGCCATGGCGATGATCCACGGCGCGATGATCCACGGCTCGGCGTGGCCGGGATCGTCGATGACGCCGATGTCGGTGGTGGCTTGGCGGGCCGTCAGGCGCACGTTTCCAGGGCGAACACCCGGTCCTTGGCCAGCTGGCCGGTCCGCCGCCGGCCCGCGGCGTCCCGGACGCCCAGATTGCCCTTCAGCCGCAAGCGATCGTCCCAGCTCCGGTCCTGACACCAGGCGATCAGATCGGCGGTGCCGTAGAAGCGGTCGGCCATCAGACAGACCGCGGCCCCCTCCGGCACCAGCGGCACGGCCGCATCCAGCAGCCTTCGGGAGTATCCGGAATTTCGTGCTCGGCGGGGTTATCCTGAAGCCGAAGGAGGCCCTGAATGGCCCGACGCAAAGAACCGATCATCCCCGACGCGATCCTCGCCCAGCTCCTGGCGGGGGCGGATGCCAAGACGGCGTTTGACCAGAACGGCTTGCTCGACCAGGTGAAGAAGGCGCTGACGGAACGGGCGCTGAAAGCGGAGCTGGACCATCATCTGGCCGGTGACGAGAGCGGCAACCGGCGCAACGGCTACGGCCGCAAGACGGTGCTGACCGAGGGCGGGGCGATGGA
>JAEYPE010000015.1 GCA_023411035.1 Pseudomonadota bacterium | reverse complement strand
CGGCAGTCCGGGATCACAAAAAGCTCTTGCATGCTCCTCTACATGGGATCTCCCGACGGCACCGTCTCCAGAGTTATCAGCCTTTCCACGCAAAGTGCGGGAAAACCATTCTTCCGGGGGAAGCTCAGTGGAATCCGGGCAGTGGAATCCGGACAGTGGGCGACCGTTGGAACGCATCGCCAAGGATCTGGATCTCCAGCCTTCGGTGCTCCGCGACTGGTGCCGGCGCGTGGCCCGGCAGGGGGTGCCGGAACCTCCCTCCCTTGCGTAGCGGGGGGAGGGTTACGGTTTGGGAATGTCAGCGCCCCTTATAATTCTCGCTGTCCATATGGGCGAGTTGGGCCGCCGGATAGCGTTCCCCCGCCGCAGCACCCGGCGGCAGGGCTTCGGCCAGTTGCGCCAGATCCTCCGCCGACAGGGTGAGGTCCAGGGCGCCCAGCGCTTCGGCCAGACGGTCGCGGCGGCGGGCGCCGACCAGCGGCACGATGTTCTGCCCTTGCGCCGCGACCCAGGCGATGGCGACCTGGGCGACGGAACCGCCGATCCGCCCGGCAATCTCCCGCAGACGCTCCACCAGCGCCAGATTCGCGTCAAGGTTGGCGCCTTGGAAGCGCGGGCTGCGGCTGCGGAAATCCTGGCCCGTCCGCTCCTTGCTCCAGTGGCCGCTGATGAGGCCGCGCGACAGCACGCCATAGGCGGTGATGCCGATGCCAAGCTCCCGGCAGGTGGGCAGGATCGCGTCCTCGATTCCGCGGGAAATCAGCGAATATTCGATCTGGAGGTCGCCGATGGGATGCACCGCGGCGGCGCGGCGGATCGTCTGGGGACCTACCTCCGACAGGCCGATGTGGCGGATGTAGCCGGCCTTCACCATGTCGGCCATGGCGCCCACCGTGTCCTCGATGGGCACGTTCGGGTCGAGCCGCGCCGGGCGGTAGATGTCGATGTGGTCCACCCCCAGCCGGCGCAGCGAGTAGGCGAGGAAGTTCTTCACCGCCGCCGGGCGGGAGTCGTAGCCGTTCCACCCCATCTTCGGATCGCGCAGCGCGCCGAACTTGACGCTGAGTAGCAGCTTGTCCCGGTCATGCCCGTGCAGGGCATCTCGGATCAGCAGTTCGTTGTGCCCCATGCCGTAGAAGTCGCCGGTGTCGAGCAGGGTGATCCCGGCATCGAGCGCGGCGTGGATCGTGGCGATGCTCTCCTCCCGGTCGGCGGGGCCGTAGAAGTCCGACATGCCCATGCAGCCGAGGCCGATGACCGAGCTGACAGGGCCGGCGGCCCCAAGCCTGCGCTGTTCCATGCTCTTGATCTCCATCTCCTTGATCCTCTCCGTCCGTCGCGGCGCCGTTTCAGCGCCGCCTTGCCCTGGATGATGACCCGGCCCCATTGATCCGATAAGCTGGACAATGCCGAACGGGCCATTCGGTCAAATGAACAATCGGGGCGGGGGGATGGACCACACCGATCTGCGCGACCTGCAAGCCTTCGCCGCCGTCGCCCGGCACCGCAGCTTCCGCCGCGCGGCGCTGGAACAGCGGGTGTCCGTCTCCAGCCTCAGCCAGCGGATGCGGGACCTGGAGGAGCATCTGGGCGTCCGGTTGCTGAACCGCACGACCCGCAGCGTCGCCCCGACGGAAGCCGGTGAACAGCTTCTCCGCCGGCTGGAACCGGCCCTGGGCGAGGTGGCCGGCGCCCTGTCGGACCTGCGGGAGCGCCAGGGCCGTCCGGCGGGACGGTTGCGCATCAACGCGCCCGCCCCGGCGGTCGATCTGGTGCTGGCTCCGATGGTGGCACCCTTCCTGACCCGCTTCCCCGGCGTGGAATTGGAAATCACCGTGGACATCGCCCTCATCGACATCGTGGCGCAGGGCTACGACGCGGGCGTGCGCTATGAGGAACATCTGGCGCAGGACATGATCGCGGTGCCGCTCGGTCCGCCGCAGCGCTTCGTGCTGTGTGCAGCGCCATCGCTGCTGGACCGTTTCGGCGTGCCGGAGCGGCCCGAGGATTTGCTGGGCAAGCCGACCGTCTCGACTGTCTATGCCAGCGGCGCCCACCCGCCCTGGGAGTTCGAGAGGGATGGACGCATCGTGCGCATCCAGCCCGGCGGTCCCTTCCACGCCGGCCACACCGGCATCCAGGTCCGGGCGGCGCTGGACGGGCTGGGCTTCCTGCTGACCTTCGACGCTTATGTGCGGGACCACATCGCCGCCGGACGCCTCGTCGCCGTGCTGGAGGAGTGGAGCCAGGGCTTTCCCGGCCCCTTCCTCTACTACCCCTCGCGCCGCCAACCCCCGGCGGCGTTGCGTGCCTTTCTGGATTTCCTGAAGGACTGGCGCCGGCAGATCACGCCGTGAAACCCTACACGGTGCAGAGGAAGCGGCGCTCGCCGCCTTCCAGGACCAGCGCCGTCAACCGGTTGGAGGCGTAGGCGCCGGTGTCGATGCCGATGCGGTTAGAACGGACCTCGGGCTGTTCGGTGATGGTGTGGCCGTGCACCACGACCTTCCCATGGTCCAGGTGGGAGGTCAGGAACTCCCGGCGTATCCACAGCAGATCCTCGTCCCGCTGGCGGTGCAGCGGCAAGCCGGGGCGGATGCCGGCATGAACGAACAGATAATCGCCGATTGCGATGTGGGAGCGCAGCCCGGCCAGGAAGGTCCGGTGATGGGCCGGCAGCGCCGCGGCAAAGCGCTGGCGCGCCTCCGCCACATGCTCCGGCGGGGCATCCTCGGCGGGGGCTGCAACGCCGTAGCTGTCAAGCGTCGCCCGTCCGCCGTACGCCAGCCAACCCGGCCCGGCCTGCGGATTCTCGATGAAGCCCAGCATCGCGGCCTCGTGGTTGCCGCGCAGATGGATGGCGCCGAAGCCGGGCAGGAGCGCACCGGACAGCCGCTCGATCACCATCGCGGAGTCCGGTCCGCGGTCCACGTAATCGCCCAGGAAGACCAGATACTTGACGAGATCGGCACCGCTGGCCGCGTCGCGCTCGATCTGACAGAGCAATTGATCCAGCAGGTCGAGGCGCCCGTGGATGTCGCCCACCGCGTAGACGCGCATCCCCCGCGGCACATGGCTCGCGGCGGGTTCCGGGTCCGACCACAGTTTGCGCGCAAAGCCGAACACGCTCCGCTCTCCTTCGTCTTCGATGGGGGGCCTTCGTTGACAGGATGGGGAGGACGGCGCGCATGCTCAAGCCGGGCCCCCGCCTTGCCCGGACCGCCTCCACCATTTCATCGGCAAGAATTTACTTCCACCGGGAAGGCGGGGCGCCGTCAAGCGGGCGGAATGGTTACCCCTGACGAAGCATTCAGGAGCCGGGCATGGCCCGGTCCAGCGCCTCCAGCAGACCGCCCAACCGGAACTCCACCGTCCGCCGGTCCAGCCGCGGCCAGTGATAGAGCTGCGTCGCGGCGCTCGCCTCCATTTGGAACTCCAGCCGCAGCGGGCGGCCCGAGCGGATCAGGGGCAGAAGCCGCTCCATCGGGCCGCAGGTCAGGCCGATCCGCCGCGGCTCCTTGAGCGCGGCGAAGCGCTTCAGCATTTCCGGCCCGGCGTCCTCGTCGGTGATCGCGCCCTCGGCCACCTGCGTCAGGAAACGGGTGAATTCCGGCGGACCAGCCTGCGGGACGGCGCCGGGCTGCGGCCCTTCGTCCAGCGCGCCTGCGAGGTCGGAAAGCTGCCCCGGCGTGTAGAAGCGCTGCGGCGGCGCGCCCTCCACCGTCAGGGTCACGGGGCGGGCCAGGGCGATGGGCTCGTCGAAGACGATGTGCAAGGTCGTGCAGGCCGCATCGCGCACCGCGCTGATGCTCAACTCGCCCAGTCCGCCGCGGTTGTCGGCGAAGGGCTGGACGGTGGAGACGGTGCAGCGCTGCCCGGCGCCATCCCCGGCGCAGTCGGCGTCGGGGATGGGGGATTCCACGGCCAGGGCAGGGGCTGCCGTTCCCAGCCCGGCCATCAACAGGAACAGCCCGATCCGGCGCGTCATCGGCAAAAAAACCTCCTCTGGAGAATGGCCTGAACAGAGGGGAGACGCTAACAGGGGCAGGCTTTCATCATGGTTAATGACTGGATTGACCGGGACGGTGCAAAAGTCCCGCGCTTGTGCGTCGGTGTTGCGTTTCCGCCGGTCCGGTCTCTGTTACCATGTGGAAAAACAAGGACAAGGGGAGGGGCGCCATGGACGAGAACCCGATCCGCGTGCGCCGGTTCCGCGAAATCCTGCTGTGGCCGGTGCAGTTGATGCCGCTGAAGGCGGGTGCGCAAGTCCAGAACCATTGGGAACGGCTGGGCGGGCCGGATTGCCCCTGGCAGGAGGTGGCGGACGAGTTCACGCAGGACTCCGACGGCTTCAGCGAGCGCCATTACAGCGAATTCGTGTCCTTCCTGCCCTATGTGCAGCGCTTCCTCTATGGCGAAGGGGAGTCGCGCGACCACCGGCCCGGCTATGGCGGCTCCCCGATCCGCGCCTTCCGGCGGCGCGACGTGTCGGCGCTGACGGTGACCCTGCGGCGGGGGCAGAAGCCGCTGCGCTTCGCCATCGCCCATGTGGACCTGTATTTCTTCCACGACGTGGACGTGGCGATCCTGGTGGTGGAATTGTTTGCCGGGGACCTGCCCCTGGACCGCGTGCAGGACACGCTGTTCCGGCTGGGCCGCACCTACCCGCCCGCCTGGGAGCCGGACGGCAGCGCCGCGCAATGCCCGCACCGCGTGGAATGGATCGGCGCGGACGGCGCCGTGCTGGCCGTCTCCGACTATGAGCGGAAGGAGGAGTATCTGTCCTTCGTCGGCCGCCACCGGGCTCCGCGCATCGCCGCCCATTGGGCCTTCCTTCTGCGTCCGCTGGTGCACCACCATTCGGAGGAGGCCGGGCTGCTGCGCTACCGCCAGCTCGAGTATCAGCGGATGCCGGCCATGGCCTATCTCTCGCTGGACGAGCCGGAACGGCTGGAGCGCGCGGACTGGGTGCGGCTGGGCTTCGCCACCTCACCGGGGCCGGGCGACGCCATGCCGTTCGCACCGACCTTCCTGGAGGGGTTCGAGGAGCGCTATTGCTACGACCGCTATTGGGACCCGCAGGCGCCCGGCGCCTGGACGCGCAGCCGCATCCTGTGCTGCGGCCATTCGCAGGTCATGGTGGGGCCGGAGGGCGACGCCTTCTTCACCGATGCGGAAACCGGGCTGCTGGGCCAGTTCCGGCACCAGTATTTCCTGCTGGGGCTGGTGGTGCATTTCCACCGGGCGGCGCTGGTGATGATGTCGGACCGGCTGGTGCTGGCGGTCAGCCAACTCGACATCGGGAATGTGGAGTCGGTCAAGCTGTTCAAGCGCGACATCCGGCAGGTGTTCGAGATCTTCCTGCGTTTCACCCACCGCTACTGGTTCCACGAGTTGTCGATCCAGGGGCCGCTGCGCGACCTGTTCCGCCTGTGGGCCGGGCATCTGGGCACCGACCGCCTCTATGCCGAGGTGCGGGACGAGGTGCAGGATATGAGCGACTATCTGGACAGCGACGGTCTGCGGCGGCAGGCCAATACGGTGCTGCGGCTGACGGTGGTAACGGTGGTCAGCACCATCGGCACCCTGGTGACCGGATTCCTGGGCATGAACCTGCTCGCCATGGCGGAAGAGCCCCTGTCGGCGCGGGTGTTCTTCTTCCTGACCGTTCTGCTGGCAACGGTCGCGCTGATCGCCTTCAGCGTGATGCGGTCAAAGCGTCTGGCCGATTTCCTTGAGGCCCTGTCGGACGAACGGCTGCCGGGGCGGAGCAAACTGGCGCTGCTGGCGAAGGTGTGGGAGCGCCCGTCCCGCCGCGCAGGCCCGCCGTTCTGAGCGGGCAGGCCGGAAAAAGCAGTCCAGGTTCGGAACATCACCAGAAGGGTAGGGCGCCGTTGCCCCGGATGGATATGCCGGGCGCCAAAGAACAGGTGAAAAACAGGAACAAGGCGGCCAAGCTTGCGTTCCGCTCAGCGAACGCTCCACATTTGGGAGGACGCCATGAGCCTCGGCACCATTCTGCTCATCATTTTGATCCTCGTTCTGGTCGGCGCGGTTCCGGCATGGCCGCACAGCCGCAGTTGGGGCTATGGCCCCAGCGGCATCCTGGGTGTCCTCCTGCTGGTCCTGATCGTGCTTCTGCTGATGGGCCGGGTCTGACGGGCAAACCTCCATCGGGACCCGGCTCACGGGCGCCGTTCCCGTTCCGCCACCGGTTTCTGGCACCGGCCTCCGGAGGTCACGCTCCGGGGCCGCGGCCGGGACGGGAACGGCGCCCGTTCCGCATGACGAACATCAGCCAACCCAAGGGCCCCAGTATCAGGACCATCACCACCCAGCCGGCCCGTGGGCCGAAGGGGCAGCGCGTGCCGGGCGGGGGACGCCACGGCCCGCCGCGCCGCGACAGCATTACATGCAAAAGGGGCGCGCCGTAGAGCGCGAACAGGATCAGCCAGGGTGTCAACTCTTGTGCCATGGCGACATCCTACCCCAGAACGGATGGCCGCTCCCACCACGGAGCGGCGGAGGTGATGCCGCGCGCGCTTGTCCGATAGGGGATGTAAGTGGTAATACCGCAACGCAGGAATGGACTTCATACGTATGGCGCATGATTGCGCCGCAGCACAGGGGCCGGCTATCCTTCCGGCGTCCGATATGCCGAAAGGCCGATGTCATGGCGGTTGAAATCGAACGGCGGTTTCTGGTCACGAAGGACATCCGTGGCCTGTGCCGGAACGGCCTTTCCATCGTCCAGGGGTATCTGCCGTCCGATGACGGAAAGACGGTGCGGGTCCGGGTGGCGGGGCAGGACGCCACGCTGACCGTCAAGGGCCCCCGCCGCGGCCTGTGCCGGGAGGAAATCGAACATCCGCTTCCCCTCGATCTCGCTTTGGGTCTGCTGCGTCACAGGTGCCGGGACGGGCTGATCGAAAAGACCCGATACCTCGTCCACCATCATGGTTTCCGCTGGGAAATCGACGTGTTCGGGGGCGAGAACGCCGGGCTGGTCATTGCCGAGGTCGAACTGTCCCATCCCGGCCAGCTCGTCCCGCTCCCCGACTGGGTGGGGGCGGAGGTCACCCACCGGGCGGCCTACAGCAACTCCGCCCTGTCCCGCAGTCCGATCAGCCGCTGGGTCAGTGCCGCCTAATTCTATTCTTGCGGGCATCCCTCGAATTCCGCAATAAATGCAATGCCGATGCATCCTTCCACGGGTGCGGGTGCAAGCATCTTGCCACGGGATTTCGAAGGGGAGCGGCGCGACCATGCTGAAGGGCAAAACCGCCATCGTCACCGGCTCGACCAGCGGGATCGGGCTTGGTATCGCACGGGCGCTGGCCGGGGCCGGGGCGGATGTGGTGCTGAACGGCTTCGGCGAGGCGCCGGCCATCGAGGAACTGCGCGCCGGTCTGGCGGCGGAGTTCGGCGTGCGCGTCGGCTACCACGGCGCCGACCTGTCCAAGCCCGCCGAGATCGGGGAGCTTGTCGCCTACGCCATGGAGACGTTCGGCGCGGTCGATATCCTGGTCAACAACGCCGGCATCCAGCACGTCGCCCCGGTGGAGGAATTCCCGGCGGAGCGCTGGGACGCGGTGATCGCGGTCAACCTGTCGGCGGTTTTCCACGGCATTCACCACGCCCTGCCCGGCATGAAGCGGCGCGGCTGGGGCCGCATCATCAACATCGCCTCGGCGCACGGGCTGGTCGCGTCGGTCAACAAGTCGGCTTACGTGGCAGCCAAGCACGGCGTGGTCGGGCTGACCAAGACGGTGGCGCTGGAAACGGCGGGAACCGGCGTGACCTGCAACGCCATCTGTCCGGGCTGGGTGCTGACCCCGCTGGTCCAGAAGCAGATCGATGCGCTGGCCACCGGAAAGAACATTCCCGAACCGCAGGCGAAGGCCGAGCTTTGGGGTGCCAAGCAGCCCTCCGGCGAATTCGTGACTCCGGAGCAATTGGGCGGGCTGGCGGTCTTCCTGTGTTCCGACGCGGCGGCGCAGATGACCGGCTCCTCCCTCGTCATGGACGGCGGCTGGACGGCGCAGTAGGGCGCCGGTTCGGGCCGGCGGCTGAAGAAGGGGGAAAAAAGGCGGCCCCGGTCCGAAGGGGACCGGGGCCAAGTCTGCGTGGATGACTGTGTGCATCGCAGCAATTCGCGTGCCAGATTGCGCGGAATCCTTGGCGACTCGTCGAAGGGGGAACGCAGCCCAACGCCGTTCTGTTGAAAAAAGGCCGTCCGGAGGGGCGGCGGGCAACGGCGAACGGGAGTCTGGCGCGATGGCTCATGACGAGAACCGGTGGAAGGACGAGGCCCGCAACCGGGATGAGGACGGCCGCCGGGACCTCCGGGACCGCTGCGAATTTGGACGCAGCGCCTACGGTTCAGGCGGTTGTTCCGGGAATGATTACGAAAGCGGCGGTTACGAAGACCGCGATCCCAGCCGCCGCTGGGGAAGCGATTGGGGCCATGCCGAACGCGGCTGGCGCCGGGACGGTCGGGTGCGGGACGACCGACTCCGTGACGATCTGAACGACCGGTTGACGGAGGCCCCCCAATTCGACGCCACCGACATCGCCTTTTCCGTGTCGGGCGGCTCGGTGGCCTTCTGAACGCGCGGAGGCTGGGTCCCGGCCATAATGCCCTCGCTCCGGTCGGGGCGGGGGCATTCGCGGCCCTCAATGCGTGGCGGTGCTGCCCGCGTCTTCGGCCATGAAGGGGCTGTACTGCTTGTCCACCGACTGGATGTGCTCGATCAGCCACTCCTTCAGAAGAAGGATCAGGTCGATGCGCAGCATCATCTCGTTGCTGTCGTCGTCGTCCAGGCACAGTTTCTGCACTTCGTCGATGAAATAGCGGTGCGCGGCCCGGTGGGCGTCCAGGTCGGGATAGCCCTGCTGTTCCATCAGTGCTTCTTCCCGCGCGAAATGCACGGTCGTGTATTCCCGCAAGCCTCCCAGCAGGCCGGACAGGCTGCTGCGGTCCTTTTCCGCGATGCCGGCCTTCAGAAGCCCGTTGAACATGTCGATCAATTTCCTGTGGTCGTCGTCGAGAATTTCGACGCCGACGCTCAACGAATCATCCCAGGCAACATGTTGCATCGGATCAATCCTTTCAGAGGGCCGGATCAGGCGAGTATAACGGGCGGGAAAATCGTGTAATGGAATGTTAAAACCGGCAACGATGAAGGCACAAGCGGCAAAAAACCGCAGGCCGCAGGTTGCGCCGCACCATGCTGAGCTTGTGGGCCGGGCAAGGATGTGCTTTCCCGCGCGCCGTCCAGGCATTATGAAAACGCGGGGGATCTGCGGAGTTCGGGACGATGGCGCTGCTGGACGATATTCTGGAGAAGAAGCGGGTTCTGGACGACGCCCGGCCCTTGCCGATGACCGTGGTCCGCGATCTGGCGGACCGCTTCGAACGCGGCCTGACCAACGCCTGCCTCATCGTGGAGGGGGTGGACCTGTCGCCCGAGGACGTGCGCATGGTGCTGGACCGCGGCGCTGCGCTGCGCAGCCGTCCGGCGGAACCGCAGCGCCTCGTGCTCAACCACCGCGCGGCGCTGGAACTGATGGCGCGCCTGTCCTTCCAGGGCGGCGGGGTGGTGACGGAGCGCACCATCGCGGCCTTCCACGGCGTGCTCTATCAGGGGATCGACCCGAACGCCGGGCGCTACCGGGAAGGTCCGCTGAAGGACGATGCCGGCGCCTCGCCCGACCCGGCGAAGGTGCGAGTGTCCATGTCGGCCCTGTCCGGCTGGCTGCGCCGGACGGAACCGGGGCCGGAGGCCGCCTTCGAGGCGCATCACCGGTTGATGAGCCTCCGCCCCTTCTTCCAGGGCAACGCCGCGACCGCGCTTTTGCTGTGCAATCTGATCCTGAACCGCGCCGGCTTTCCGCCGGTGGTGGTGACGGAAGAGGATCACGACATGTACGCCGCGATGGCGGAACGCGCCTGGTCGCTGGGCGACAAGACGCCGTTCCGCGACCTGATGATGCGCCTGCTCGACCGCAGCCTGAACCTGTGCCTGCGGAGCACGGCCCGCGCCGTCCGCGACTTCGAGCATCCGGACGATGATGAATACGACCACGACGACCATGCCGAGGATTCCGCCGGCTATGGCAGGCGCCCTTGAGCGGGCCTGACCGCTGATTTGTATTGGCTAGTTTCTGGCCGGCAGCAGCAGGCGCGACGGGCGGGCGCCGCCGCCGTGGATCAGCAGGGTGATCGGCTGCGCGTCCACCAGCCGGGTTTCGCCCGGCTCCGCCCCTGTCCCCGGATTGACGGGATAGGCCGGGAAGCAGGACCCGGCGAGGCTGAGACGCAACGCGCTTCCGGCGGGCAGGGTCGCGCAGAGGGCGCGCAGGGCCACCGGCAAGGGGCGCTGTTCGCCGCCCGGCTCCACCCGCGCATGGCCCTGGCTCAGCGGCAGGACGCGCCCGTCCGGCAGAACGGCGGACAGGACGGCGCTGACGTCGAAGGATGGGGCATCGGCCTCCACCCAGATTTCCAGAGCGGCCATACCGGAAACCGTCAGCGGCGCGGTGAGCGGTGCCGTGTCGTAGACCGCCACGTCGGGACGCGCGTCGATGGCGGCGCGGTCGCGCGGACCGGCGTCCGGCACCGCATGACCGCCCACGGCGGGCACCGGAACGCGCGGGTCGTGAACCAGCACGTCCAGGAATTCCCTCTCCGGCGCGCCGTCGCACAGGGCGCCGCCGCCGCGCCGCGTGGCGAGGCCGTCGCTGGACAGATGGAGCGCGCACGCGGCGGGCGGCAGGTCCGGCAGGTCGCGCCAGCGGCGTTCCAGAACGTCGAACAGGCGGATCGGGCCGCCGCGCTCCGCCCCGTTCATTTCCCCCTTCAGGAAACGCTCGAACCAGCCGAGTTGCAGGGCGTCGAAGGACGGCACGTCCAACGGGGCCGGGCCGTCCGTCCCGGCATGGGCCACCACGCCGTGGCGGTCCCACGGGCCGACCAGCAGGCGGACGGTGCCGTCGCTGCCGGCGGACAGGACCTTGTGCGCCTCCAGCGTGCCGGTCAGGCGCGGGTCGTACCAGCCGCCGATCTGAAGGACGGAGACCTCGCCCACGCCGCCGGACAGGGCATGGCAGGGCGACAGCGCGTCCCAGCTTCCGCCCGGACCGGGGGTGGTCAGCCAGTCGTCGTAATGGCAATGGCGCGCGTATTCGCGCAGCACCCGCGGGCGGGAGGGGATTTCGTCGTCCAGAGGCAGGCTGCGGATGGCGTCGAGAAGCGCCCGATAGGCCGCGCCGTCCTCCAGCCGGCGGGCGGATTCCGCCGCGCAGTGCAGGGCCCAGCCCATGGCGTCGGCCAGCCGGAAAGCGCCGCCCTCCGTCGCCCAATCGGTGAACACGTTCCAGCCGGCCAGCGCCGGAACCACGGCGCGCAGCGCGGCGGGCCGCTCCGCCAGGGCCAAAAGCTGCGCCAAGCCGGCATAGCCGCTGCCGTACATGCCCACCGTGCCGTTCGAGCCGGGCAGGGACGCCGCCCAGGCGACCGCGTCGGCGCCGTCCTCCCGCTCCGCTTCGAAGGGCCGGAAGCGGCCCTCCGACGTGCCCCGCCCCCGCACATCCTGCACCACGACCACATAGCCGCGGGCCGCGTACCAGCGCGGGTGCGCATAATGGCTGCTCATCGCCGTCCGCCGCCCGCAGGCAAGCCGGAGCAGCAGAACGGGCCAGGAGCCAACCGAATCGGGGCGGTACACGTCCGCATCCAGCCGCACGCCGTCGCGTGTCCGCATGGACACGGTTTCGGGCGGGCGGACGGTCAGAAGGGGCGGCTGTTCGAGAATCACCGGGGCCATATGGGTCATGGAACACCGTTCCGAGCAACAGTGACCGGTAACTCTCGCAATCCCTATGCCATGCGCGGCCAGATCCCCCTCCGCCTGGGGAGAGGGTTGAGTGAAAGGGGATTTACGCCCGGCAGGGCGGGGAAAGCTCTTTCCTCGCCGCGTTGGCCGCCTTCGTCGCCCCCTCAACCCGACCTTCTCTCCGGAGGGGAAAAGGAACGGACTTGCGGCAGGCGCGCCCATAACTTGGGCAGACGCCTTCCGGATGGGCGGCCAATGCCTTTACGGATCGGCCGTTACGAATCGTAGGCCATCAGCGAGACGCTGGGCACGTCCAGCTTGTCCCGGCCGTTGAGGAAGGTCAGCTCCACCAGGAAGGCGGCGGCGCGGACGTCGGCGCCGACGCGGCGCAGCAGGCTGATCGCCGCCACCATGGTGCCGCCGGTCGCCAGCAGATCGTCCAGAACCACCACGCGCTGGCCGGGCTTCACGGCGTCGGCCTGAACCTCGATGGTGTCGGTGCCGTATTCCAGGTCATAGGAATGGGCCACCTTGTCGCCCGGCAGCTTGCCATGCTTGCGCACCATGATGAAACCGGTGCCGAGCGCCAGGGCCAGCGGGGCGGCGATCAGGAAGCCGCGGGATTCGATGCCCACCAGCAGATCCGGCTTGTGCGGGCGCAGCGCCTCGGCCAACCGGTCCACCGCTTCCTTCCACGCCTCGGCGTGAGCCAGCAGCGGGGAAATGTCGTAGAAGAGGATGCCGGGCTTGGGGAAGTCGGCGATGCCGCGGATGTGGTTCTTCAGGTCGATGGCGTTCGGCATGGTGAAAATGTTCCTGTGCAACGGCGGCGTCATACTATCGGGCCGGCCGGCCGGGTGCAAACCACCGTTGCTCGGCTGTTTTTTTCCCTGGCTTGAGGTTGACCATCGGGGTTGCTTGCGGCCAAGTTCCTCCCCGCAAGCACGAACGTCGCCGCGAGGCGGAACCGGACGGAAGGGCAGGACGGGGCATGGCGGGCGAAAGGGCGTGGTTGGAATCGTCGCGCGCCGGCGACGGCGGGTGGATGCTGACGGCCTTGGGCCATTGGGACATCAAGGCCGCCGGTTCCCTGTCGGGTGCGCTCGACCGCTTCGCGCTGGACGGCGGGGGGGCGGTCAGCCTGGACCTGTCGCGGCTGGACGCCATGGACACGGTGGGCGCCTATCTGCTGTCCGCCCTGGCCGACCGGCTGAAGGCCGGGGGGCACGCCGTCGATCTGTCCGCCGTCCGTCCGGAGCATGCGGCCTTGTTCGACGCGGTGCACAAGGTCGGCCCCCCGCCGGTGGAGCGGGCGGAGACGCCGCACCCCATCCTGGAGATGCTGGAGCGCACCGGGCGCACCGCCGTGGACGGGCTGCGCGAGGGGCGGGACCTGCTGTCCTTCCTCGGCCTCATCACCATCACCTTCTGGCGGCTGGCGCTGAACCCGCGTCGGCTGCGATTCCGCGCGGTGATGTTCCACATCGAGCAGACCGGGCTGAACGCCCTGCCGATCCTGGGGCTGCTGTCCTTCCTGATCGGCGTCGTCCTGGCGTTCCAGGGAGCGGACCAGCTTCGGCGCTTCGGGGCGGAGCTGTTCGTGGTCAACCTGCTTGGCATCTCCATCCTGCGCGAGATCGGCATCCTGATGACCGCCATCATCGTGGCCGGGCGCTCCGGCTCCGCCTTCACGGCGCAGATCGGCACCATGAAGGTGAATCAGGAGGTGGACGCCATCAGCACGCTGGGGCTGGACGTGGTGGAGCTTCTGGTGGTGCCGCGCGCGCTGGCGCTGATCATCACCCTGCCGCTGCTGGCCTTCTACGCCGACATCATGGGGCTGTTCGGCGGCGCGGTGATGAGCTACGCGACGCTGGACATCACCTTCGGGCAGTTCATCCGGCAGCTTCACAGCGCCGTCAGCGTGTCGCATTTCCTGGCTGGACTGGTGAAGGCGCCGGTCTTCGCGCTGGTGATCGCCATGGTCGGTTGTTACGAGGGGCTGAAGGTCTCCGGCAGCGCGGAAAGCGTCGGTACGCTGACGACGAAATCGGTTGTGGAGTCCATCTTTCTGGTGATCGTGCTGGACGCGGTGTTCTCCGTCCTGTTCTCCTTCCTCAGGCTGTGAGGGGCCGTGGCGCCATTCGACAACGATCCGACCAGTGCGCAGGAGGCGGTGATCCGCGTGCGCGGGCTGGTCACGCGCTTCGGCCCGCAGGTGGTCCATGACGGGCTCGACCTCGACGTGCGGCGGGGGGAGGTGCTGGGCGTGGTCGGCGGATCGGGCACCGGCAAGTCGGTCCTGCTGAAGGAGATCCTGGGCCTGATCCGCCCCGCGGATGGCCGGATCGAGCTTCTGGGGCGCGACACCGCCGATTTGCCGGAAGCGGAACGGGTGGTGCTCCAGGCCCGCACGGGCGTGCTGTTCCAGAACGGGGCGCTGTTCAGTTCGATGACCGTGGCGCAGAACGTCATGGTCCCGCTGAGGGAGCACACAGATCTGTCCGAAGCGCTGGCGGCGGAGATCGCACGGGTGAAGATCGCCATGTCCGGCCTGCCGCCCAACGCCGGGGCGAAGTTCCCGTCGGAGCTGTCGGGCGGCATGGTCAAGCGCGCCGGGCTGGCCCGCGCGCTGGCGCTCGACCCCGACATCCTGTTCCTGGACGAGCCGACCGCCGGGCTGGACCCCATCGGCGCCGCCGCCTTCGATCAGCTCATCCGCAACCTTCAGCGCAGCCTGGGGTTGACCGTCTTCATGGTCACCCATGACCTGGACAGCCTGACCTCCATCTGCGACCGCATCGCCGTTCTGGTGGACAAGAAAATCCGGGTCGGCACGCTGGAGCAACTTCTCCGGGACCCGCATCCCTGGATTCACGATTATTTCCACGGACCGCGCGGCCGCGCCGCGCGCCATGCAGAAAGCTGACCGGACGCCATGGAAACCCGCACCAGCTACATCCTCGTGGGCAGCTTCGTGTTGGCCTTGCTCGCCGGACTGTTCGTCTTCACCGTCTGGATCGCCAAGATCCAGTTGGAGGAGACGCGCCAGCCCTATTACATCTACTTCACCGGTTCGGTGACCGGCCTTCAGGAAGGCAGCCCGGTGCGCTATCGCGGCATCCCCGTGGGCACGGTGACCGACATCCGTCTGGACCCCAACGACGTCAGCCGCGTGCGCGTGCGGATCGAGGTGCAGGAAGGCACGCCGATCAAGACCGACTCCATCGCCTCTCTGGAGGTGCAGGGCATCACCGGCGGCGCCTATGTCCAGATTTCCGGCGGCACGGAGAAGAGCGAGCTTCTGCGCAACGCGCATGACGGCGGCATCCCGGTCATCCCCTCGCGCCCATCCTCCCTGACGGTGTTCGTGGACGCCGCGCCGCAGCTCCTGAACCGGGCGCTGGACCTGACCAACCGGGTGGCGGACCTGCTGACCCCGCAGAACCAGGCGGCCATCGCGGAGATTCTGGCGAACACGCGCACGCTGACCGCCGAACTGGCCCGCGCCAGCCAGGGGCTGGACGCCACCGTCGCCCAGGCCAACCGGACGCTTGAGGGCTTCGAGACGGTCGGCCCCCAACTCGGCAAGACCATGGAGCAGGCGCAGCGCACGCTGGCCGCGGTGGAGAGCGGCACCCGGACGGTGACCGGCGATCTGAACACGCTGGCCGGGTCGCTGAACAAGACCGCGAACCAACTGAACGCCATGATCGCGGAGAACCGCGGGCCGCTGCGCGACTTCACCAGCACCGGGCTGTATGACCTGACTTTGCTGATCTCTCAGTTGCGCGACCTGTCGGGACAATTGTCCCGCGTCGTCACGCGGATCGAGAACGACCCGTCGAACTTCCTGTTCGGCGGAACCCGCCAGGGCGTGGAGGTGCATGGACGATGACGAGCCGTTGGACGAACGCGACGGGGGCTGTGCTGCTGGCGCTCGGCCTGACCGGGCTGATGACCGGTTGTGCGGCGCTGACCCCCAGCGCGCCCAGCCTCTACACGCTCACGCCGGCAAAGGTGGCCGATGCGGGGCTGCCGAGCGTGAACTGGCAATTGCTGGTGGAGACTCCGGTGGCCAGCGCCGGCCTCGACACCCCGCGCATCATGGTCAACCTGTCCCCCACCTCCATCGATTACTTCGCCGGGGTGTCCTGGGTCGATCGGGCGCCGGCCTTGGTGCAGGGGATGATCGTCCAGTCTTTCGAAAACAGCCGGCGGATCGTATCGGTGGGGCGGGAGTCGGTGGGCTTGCGCTCCGACTTCGTGCTGAGGACGGAGCTTCGCGATTTCCAGGCGGAATTCTCCACGCCAAACGCCACGGGGCCGGATCGGGTGCGGGTGCGGCTGTCGGCGAAGCTGGTCGCCATGCCCAGCCGGACCATCGAGGCCGGGGAAACCTTCGACGCCGTTGTGCCGGTGCGCGGTTCCGACTTCACCGACGTGATCGCCGCCTTCAACGAAGCGCTGGGGCAGGTGCAGGGAGCGCTGGTGGAATGGACGCTGCGCCGCGGCAACGCCGTCCTCCGCGCCGGAGCGGGCCGCGTCGGCTGAGGAAATCGCTTGCCAGGCGTACAAAGCCTCATACGTAATAGGGGTCAGGGAAGGGCAGGAATCCACGGGGCAGAGCGTCCGATGATGGAGCTTTCGGAGCTTTCGCGCGACGAA
The DNA here is from genome assembly GCA_023411035.1 of Pseudomonadota bacterium. Lineage (GTDB taxonomy): Bacteria > Pseudomonadota > Alphaproteobacteria > Azospirillales > Azospirillaceae > Azospirillum. The sequence goes on along the minus strand of JAEYPE010000015.1, from coordinate 22,513 downwards.
TTGCAGGCGATGTCCGAAGCCGCGCGCGAAGTCCGGCTTTGCCAGCGCGTGCTCGCCAAGACCGGCGACACGGTGGTGGGGGAGCTTCTGCGCGGGAACGGCACGCTCTACGAATGGCGGCACTATCCGCCGGGCGATGTGTACGACGCCGAATACCACGCCCAGTACTATTACCATTGCCACCCCGAGGACGAGCGGCCCGACGGCGAGCACGGCCATTTCCACACCTTCCTGCGCCCGCTGGGAATGCCGCCGGGCATGGCGCCGGTGCCGCTGAAGGATTACGAGGAATCGGACAACCCCAACGACGCCCTGTCCCATCTGGTGGGAATCGCCATGGACGTGGCGGGGCAGCCGGTGCGCCTGTTCACGACGAACCGCTGGGTGACGGGGGAGACGTGGTACGCGGCGGACGACGTGATCCGCATGCTCGACGGTTTCACCGTGGATCACGCCCGTCCGTCCTGGCCGGCGAACCGCTGGATCACCGCGATGATGCGTTTGTTCCGGCCCCAGATCCGCAGCCTGTTGAAGGAGCGCGACCGGACCGTCGCCGCCTGGACCGACCGTCACCCGGACGGCTGGGTCTACGAGGAGCGGTCGCTGGAGGTCACGTCACAAATCCTGATTTCGGTGGAGGAGCAGATCGCCGCCGTGGATCAGGCGCTGCGCGGCGTGCGGCGGCGGTCGTCCGTGCTGCCGGAACCGCCGCGCTTCGTCATGCCTTAAAGTCCCTCTCCCGCCCCGGGTAAGGGCCGGGAGAGGGCCGGGAGATGGGGGTCCCTACACCGGCAGCAACGCCTTGCCTGCCATACCCGGAAGCTGCCGGGCCTGGGCCATCACCGCTTTCTGAACCTTTTCGAAGGCGCGCACCTCAAGCTGACGCACGCGCTCGCGCGAGACGTGGAAGTGCTGGCTCAGCTCCTCCAGCGTCAGCGGCTCGTCGCGCAGGCGGCGGGCCACCAGGATCTGGCGCTCGCGGTCGTCCAGAACGCCCAGACCCAGCTTCAGGAAGTGCTGCCGGCGCTTGCGCTCCTCGGCGCCGGCCAGGACGGTTTCCTGGTCGGGGCGCTCGTCGGCCAGAAGGTCCAGCCACTCGCTGTCGCCGTCCTCGGCCAGGGTGGCGTTCAGCGAGCGGTCGGTGCCCAGACGGCGGTTCATCTCCACCACGTCGGCCTTGGAAACATCCAGTTCCGTGGCGATGCTCTCCACCGCTTCCGGCGAGAGGTCGCCGCCGAGGGTGCCGTTATCCGCGTCCTGGAGTTGGGCCTTCAGGCGGCGCAGGCTGAAGAACAGCTTCTTCTGGGCCGCGGTGGTGCCGATCTTCACCAGCGACCAGTTGTGCAGCACATATTCCTGGATCGCCGCCCTGATCCACCAGGAGGCGTAGGTGGCGAAGCGGAAACCCCTGTCGGGGTCGAACTTCTGCGCCGCCTGCATGACGCCGACGTTGCCCTCGGCGATCAGGTCGGACAAGGGCAGGCCGTAGCCCTGATAGCCGCGGGCCATTTTGAAAACGAGCCGGAGGTGGCTGCCCACCAGCTTGTCGAGGGCGCGGCGGTCCTGCCGCTCCCGCCAGCGGATGGCGAGGTCGCGTTCCTGCTCGGAGGTGAGGTAGTCGTACTTGCGGGTTTCTTTCAGAAAGAGGGTAAGGGGTTCGCCAGAAACTGCCAGTTCCGTCAAAGAGCTTCTCCTGATTCCGGCATCCTCGGGGAAACGCCCTGAAATGGCCCGATAAGCCCCGGCCCGGCTGGCCGGCGGGCCATCGGAGCGGGGGTGAAATCGGCTGTGGCCCAGGGCCGGCCGTAAATGTGCGGATGTCGGCAAGAGCTTAGAAATAAGCGACCCCGAGCGCGGTTCAAGGGGCTGGGGGAAAGAAAGTATCCGTAGACGGAAAATGGGAACTCCCTGGAACGGGCTGCGTTGGGGCTCGGGTCGGGCCGGTGGAATCCGGCCCCGGTGACCGCCAACGGAGGGCCGCGGCCATGGACATCGATCCGCTGCTTCTGTCGCGAATCCAGTTCGCTTTCGTGATTTCCTTTCACATTCTTTTCCCCTCCTTCACGGTGGGGCTGGCTTGCTGGATCGCGGTTCTGGAAGCGCGGTGGCTGATGACCGGCAAGGCGCTGTACCGCAGCCTGTCGGAATTCTGGACGCGGATCTTCGCCATCTCCTTCGGCATGGGCGTGGTGTCCGGCATCGTCATGACCTACCAGTTCGGCACGAACTGGAGCCGCTGGTCGGACATCGTGGGCAACGTGCTGGGGCCGCTGATCCAGTACGAGGTGGTGACCGCCTTTTTCCTGGAGGCCGCCTTCCTCGGCATCCTGCTGTTCGGGCGGGACCGCGTGCCGCGGGGCGTCCATTTCCTGTCGGCGGTGCTGGTGGCGTTCGGAACGGTGCTGTCCACCTTCTGGATTCTCTCGGCGAACAGTTGGATGCAAACCCCAGCGGGGGCGGAATTGCGGGACGGGCGGTTCTTCGTCACCGACTGGTGGGCGGTGGTGTTCAACCCCTCCTTCCCCTATCGGCTGGCCCACATGCTGACGGCGATGTTCCTGACCACCGGATTCGTTGTGGCGGGCATCAGCGCCTTCTACCTGATCCGGAACCGCTTTCTGGAGCATGCGAAGGTCGGGCTCAGCATGTCGCTGGGCCTCATCACCGTCCTGGCTCCCTTGCAGATCTTCCTGGGCGACCTGCACGGGCTGAACACGCTGGAGTACCAGCCGGCCAAGATCGCCGCGATGGAGGGCCATTGGGAGGGCGGGGCGCGGGCGCCGCTGATCCTGTTCGCCATCCCCGACAACCAGACCGAGACCAACCACGCCGAAATCGCCATCCCCGCCCTGTCCAGCCTGATCCTGACCCACGAGTGGGACGGGGTGGTGCCCGGCCTGAAGCAGTTCCCCGCCGACGAGCGTCCCAACCCGGAAATCCTGTTCTGGACCTTCCGCATCATGGTGGCGATCGGCACCGTCATGCTGGTGGTGGCCATCATCCATCTGGTGCAGCGGGTGCGGGGGAGACTCTACAGCCCGAACTGGTTCCACAAGCTGCTGGTCGCCTGCATGCCGCTGGGCTTCATCGCCGTCCTGGCCGGTTGGTTCACCACCGAGATCGGGCGTCAGCCCTGGGTGGTCCAGGGCCTTGTCCGCACGTCGGACGGGGTAACCCCGGCCCTGACCGGCGGGGCGGTGCTGACCTCGCTGATCGTGTTCGTGCTGGTCTACACGGTCATTTACGGGGCGGGGACCTACTACCTGTACCGGCTGCTGACCATCGGACCGGCGCCCCTGCTGGACGAGGATCTGGAATCCCCGGCGGCGGAGATGGGGAAGCGGCCCAAACGACCCCTGTCGGTGCCCGGCGAATCCATCGAACCTGCGGAGTGACGTCCATGGAAGGCAGCCTGCTCACCCTCGCCTGGGTCGCCATCGTCGGCTTCGCGGTCTTCATGTACGTGCTGATGGACGGCTTCGACCTCGGCATCGGCATCCTCTATCCCTTCGCCCCCAGCGAGGAGGCGCGGGACGTCATGATGAACTCCGTGGCGCCGATCTGGGATTTCAACGAGACGTGGCTGATCCTGGGCGGGGCGGGGCTGTTCGCCGCCTTTCCCATCGCCTACGCCGTCGTTCTGCCGGCCATGTATCTGCCGATTCTGCTGATGCTGATCGCGTTGGTCTTCCGCGGCGTGGCCTTCGAGTTCCGGTTCAAGGCGCGGAGCAGCCGCCATCTTTGGAACAAGGCGTTCTTCCTGGGATCGCTGCTCGCCACCTTCGCGCAGGGGGTGGTTCTCGGCTCCTTCATCCAGGGGATCGAGGTGGAGGGGCGGAACTTCGCGGGCGGCATGCTGGATTGGCTGACGCCCTTCAGCCTGTTCTGCGGGGTGGCGCTGATCGCCGGCTACGCGCTGCTGGGCGCCACATGGCTGATCTGGCGGACCATCGGGATCCTGCAGGACTGGTGCTTCCGCGTGGCGCGCCGGCTGCTGCTGGCGGTGCTGGTGATGGTCGCCGTGGTCAGCCTGTGGACGCCCATCCTGGAGCCGTCCATCGCCGCGCGCTGGTTCGCGCTCCCCAACATCCTGCTGCTGTCGCCGGTGCCGCTGATGGTGGGCTTCCTCGCCTTCGGGCTGTGGCGGGCGCTGGACGAAGGGCGGGAAGCGCTGCCCTTCACCTTCGCCATGGGGCTGTTCGCCCTGTCCTATCTGGGGCTGGCCATCAGCCTGTGGCCGGTGCTGATCCCGCCGGGCATCACGGTGTGGCAGGCGGCGGCCCCGCCCGAAACGCAGGTCTTCCTGCTGATCGGCATGGCCTTCCTGATCCCGACGATCCTGGTCTACACGGCCTACAGCTATTGGGTCTTCCGCGGCAAGGTGACGGGGGCCTTCGGCTATCATTGAGCGCTTGCCAGTCCCTGGCGTACAACATCCGACCGTTTGTGAAGGAGACAGCGCCATGACCCCGGACACCGTCCCGGACATCAGCTTTGCCGAGGTGATGCTGCGCAAGGGCGCCGAACTGTTGCAGGGTGCGCTGCCCGACGAATCGGCGGAGCAGCCGGAGGAGGCGGTGAACATCATGGCCCGCCGTCTGGCCATCGCCGCGACGGTGGACGCGCCGCTGGTCGTCCACGCCGAGGGCGGCGGGCGGCCCGAGATGTTCGAGGAGGCCATGCGGCTGACCGGCGTTTCCGCCGGGGAGCGCGCCGCCGCCCTGGCCGAGGCCCGGCAGGCGGAGCGCGCCGTGGTGTTCGAGTTCGACGGGACCGGCCCGCTGACCGGCAACCGCGTGGTCGCCGCCGTGCTGCGCCCGGAGGACCGTCCGGACCTTCTGGAAGCCTACATCGCCATCGGGCGCCTGCGCGACGGGGCCGCCCAGATGACCGTCGCCCCGGCGACCCTGCGGTTCGACGCGCGGGCGCTGGGCGAGACGCTGGCGCTGATCGGCCCCGCCGCGCAGCAGAGCGTCAATGCCGCCAACGCCGCCATGGCCCATGCGGCGGGAATCAGCGCTTTGCCGGGGCATGAGGTGGACAGCCTGCCGGGGGCCTTGGTCGCGCTCTACTGGCACGCCTTCTGCCTGTCCTCCGCCCGCACGCGGCTGCGGCCCAGCGGACCGAACGCGCCGACCCTGCATTGAGCGGGAGTCATCCGGTGGCCGCAATGACGGTGCTGTTCCGGGCCGACGCCGGTCCGTCCATCGGGGCCGGGCACGTCATGCGCTGCCTGGCGCTGGCCGAAGCGGTGCAGGAGTTGGGGGGCGACGCCCATTTCGCGGTGGCGAGCCTGCCGCCGGCCCTGGAAGACCGCCTGCGCAGCGCCGGCATGGAGGTCCACCGGATCGATGCGGCCCCCGGCAGCGCCGAGGACCTTGCCGCGACCCGCGCCATCGCGGCGGACACCGCTGCCGCCGCCATCGCGCTGGACGGCTATGGATTTTCAGACGAGTGGCGGGCCGGGCTGACCGGGACGAGCCTGACGGTTCTGGCCTTCGACGACGCCGGAACGGGGGAGTCGATCCACGCCGGGCTGATCGTCAACGCCGCACCGGATGCCGGGCTTCTGCCCTACCGCAACGGGAATCCGGACGCACGGCTGCTGCTCGGCCCCGCCTACGCCCCGCTGCGGCGGGAGGTGCGGGAGGCCGCGGCGGCGCCAAAGCCGCCGTTGGAGGAGCGCCGGGGCCTGCTGGTGACCTTCGGCGGCTCCGACCCGCTGGGGCTGACGGCCCCGGTGGTGGAGAGGCTTGCCCCCAGGCTGCCGCCCGCCGTCCGGCTGGATGTGGCGGTCGGCGGCGCGGTGCGGGACGCCGGGGCGGTAGAGGCGGTGGCGCGGCGTTTCAAAGACAGCGTGCGGCTGCACCGCGATACCCCGCGCATGGGACACCTGATGGCGCAGGCCGGGCTGGCCGTGTCGGCGGCGGGCACCACGACCGGGGAACTGGCCGCCATCGGCACGCCCGCCGTCCTCGTCACCATCGCGGACAACCAGTTGGAGGCCGCCCGCCAGTCGGAGGCGCTGGGCTGGTGCGCCCTGGTTGCCGGGCAGACCGCAGGCGCACCGGAGCGGATCGCCGCCGCGGCGCTCGATCTCTGGGCCGATCCGGCACGGCGGCGGGCCATGGCGGGCAAGCTGGCCGGAATCGTCGATGGTCAGGGCGCGCTGCGCATCGCTCGGGCGTTGTTGGAAGCGCTCACCCCGCGGTGAAGCCGCCGTCCACCGGCAGGACGGTCCCCGTCACCCAGCGCCCACTGTCGGCCAGCAGATAGGCCACCGCGTCGGCCACGTCCTGCGGCGCGCCGTAGCCGAGGGGATGGGCGGCGGCGAGCGCCGCGTTCTGCTCCGCGGGCAGCATGGCGAACTGCTTTTCGGCTTTGGCGCCCAGCACCACCGCCGGGGCCACCACATTGACGCGGATGCGCTTGTCCGCCAGTTCCAGCGCCAGCGACTGCGCCACGGAAACCAGCGCCGCCTTGCTGGCGGAATAGAGCGACCGGCCCTTCTGCCCCTTCAGCCCGGCGACCGAGCCGACATAGACGATGGACCCGCCACCCGGCGCGAAGACGCCCTTCTGGTGGAAGCCGCGCGCCAGCATCAGCGACGCCCCGACATTCAGGGTGAAATAGCGGTCGAACTGCGCCCGGTTCACCTGCCGCAGCACGGAATAGCCCTGCTCCGACGCGGAGTGGACCAGCCCGGCGAAGGGACCGCCGGACTCCGCCAACCCCTTCATCCAGCCGGGGATGGCGTCCAGGTCGGTCAGGTCGAAGGGGGCTGTGCCGTGCCGGTCCGGCTCGTCCAGCAGGGCGCGGGTGGCCTCCAGCGCGTCGGCGCGGCGGCCCACCAGCGTCAGGCGGGCGCCCAGCCCGGCCAGCGTCCGGCAAATCTCCCGCCCGATGTCGCTGTCGGACGATGCCCCGGTCACCAGCAGGCGCCGTCCCGTGAGGTCGAGCGGGTTGCGCATGGTCCGGCGTCCTTACGGAGTCAGCAGGGGGAAGTCGTCGGGGATGTCCTGCACCGCCGGGGCCGGGATCGGCCCGACGTCGGCGACCACGGCGCCCCAGGACCAGCCGACGCCGAACCCGGCCAGCAGCATCTTGCGCGTGCCGGTGGACAGCGCCTCGCCCAGCCGGTGGCTGACCGCCAACGGGATGGAGGCCGAGCTGGTGTTGCCGAAATCGTGCATGTCCACGATGAACTTTTCCGGCGGGAACCTGGTCTTCTTGCGCAGATGCTCCAGCATGAAGGCGTTGGCCTGGTGCATCACGCAGAGGTCGATGTCCTCCACCCCGACGCCCGCGAACTCCAGCGTCTCGCGGACCAGCGGCGGCACGGCGCGGAGCGTGAAGGCGAAGACCTCCGCCCCGTTCAGCGACAGGCGCGAGTCCGTGAACAGCCGCTCCTGCTTTTCCGCCGGCCAGGGCTCGCGGTCCGGCACCAGGGAGTTGCGGCGCCCGCCGGCCTTGACCCAGATGTTCTTCGCCCCGCCGCCGTCCGTGCCGACGACGACATGGATCGGTGTGGCACCCTCGGTCACCTCCAGCGCCACGGCGCCGCCCGCGTCGCCGAACAGGGGCAGGGTGGAACGGTCCCCCGGAACGAGGTGGCGCGAGCTGGTGTCTCCGCACAGCACGAGCGCCCGCCGGCCCGTCGATCCGCCAAGCAGCCGCCCGGCCATCCACAGCCCGTAGACGAAGCCGGAGCAGCCCAAGTTGACGTCGAAGCAGGCCGCCCCCGTCGCCAGCCCCAGCCGCTTCTGCATGACGCAGGAGGTCGCCGGTACGTTGTAGTCCGGGTCCTGCGACACGAAGACCAGCACGTCCACGCTGGCCGGGTCCCAGCCGAGCTGGGCCAGCAGACCTTCCGCCGCCGCCACGCACATGTCCGACGCGCAGATGTGGGGCGGGGCGATGCGGCGTTCGTAAACGCCGGTGGTGGCGAACAGCTTCTCCGCCTCCTCCGCCGTGAAGAGGGAATGGTCTTCCAGGAAGGAATGACGGTGCGGCGGCACGGCGGCCCGGAACCCCGCGATGCGCACGCCCTCGATGATGGCCTTCACCGGATGCTCCTCCCACCGACGCCCGCCCGGCATGGAACGGGTCGAATTCGGAAAATATTAACCGAAAGAACGCTAGGGTCGAATGATTAACGAACCGATAAATGGGACCAGCCATGGACGACCGGGTTCAGTTGAAACAACTCTCGTACCCTCCGGACTCGGTGATCCCGCCCCAAAGATATTCCGGCGAGGCGAATTTCGCCGAAGAAGTCGCCAAAATCTTCCGCCGCTCCTGGATGTTCGTTGGGTTTGCCAATGATCTGCGCAACAATAACGATTTCATCACGTCGGAGATCGCCGGGACATCGGTGCTGGTCCAGAACTTCGATGGGGAATTGCGGGCCTTCCACAATGTCTGCACCCACCGCTATGCGCAGATTCATCTGAGGCCCTGCGGCAACGGCAAGCCGGTCTGCCCTTATCACGGCTGGATTTTCAACAAGGACGGCATTCCGGTCGGCATACCGGGCAACCGCGAGCATTTCGGATTCGACGAGGCTGCCAAGAAGCGCCTTGCCCTGCCGCGATTCGAGGTCGGGGTGCGTGGCCGCTTCGTCTTCGTCCGGTTGGAACCGGGCGGGCCGGGACTGGACGAGCAGCTTGGCGCCTACGGGCCGGTTCTCGACCATCTGTCCGAGATCTTCACCGACCGCATCGACGAGGACGTGCTGCCCTGGGAGGCCAACTGGAAGGTGGCGCTGGAAAGCGCGCTGGAGGTCTACCACGTCGACGCGACCCACCCGGAAACCTTCAAGAAGTTCGCCAAGAAGGTCTGGATATGCTCCTACGACGGGGAGCATTCGCGCGGCACGACCCATCTTTCGGACACCTCCGCACGCTGGTGGGACGGGGTGATCGAGCGGCTGGGGCTGCCGCGCAGCGAGGTTCTGCGGAACTACGATCACTTCATGATCTTCCCCAACCTCGCCATCGGAATCACCCATGGCGCGCTGATGAGCGTGCAGACCTACGATCCGGTCGGGCCGGAGCGCAGCAACCTGCACTTCCGCCTGTTCCTGGGGGAGACCGCCAAGCCGAAGACCAGGGGCGGGCCGACGCGCAAGGCGGTGGAGGCCAATGTCTGCGGCTTCAACCGCACCGTCCTGGACGAGGACCGTAGAGTCGCCGAATCCGCTCACAGAGGGCTGAAGCAGGTGCGGGTCCCGGCGGCGCTCGGCGCTTGCGAGGAGCGCATCGCGGCTTTCCATCAGGCGTGGTTCGCCCGCATGGCCGAGGCATGAGCGGCGGCACCCCGATCCATACGCCCCTGGTCGATCTGACCGGAAGGCACGTCCTGATCACCGGCGCGTCGGCGGGCATCGGGCGGGCGACGGCGTTGCTGGCCGCCCGGCTTGGCGCGCGGGTCACGCTGAACGGACGCGATGCGGGGCGGCTGGCCGAAACGCTGGTCCTGCTGCCGGGGGAGGGGCACCGCGTGGCCGCCTTCGACCTGTCGGACAGCGATGCGATCCCCGGCTGGGTCAAGGCACAGGCGGAGGCCGGCGGCCCGATCGCCGGGTTGGCCCATTGCGCCGGGGTTCAGATCGGCAAGCCGGTGCGCAGCGTGGATCAAGCCTTCTTCGACGGCATCCTGCACGCCAACCTGCTGAGCGCGCTGGCGCTGGCCCGCGGCCTGCGGCAGAAGGGCTGCCACGCGGCGCCGGCGGCCCTGGTTCTGGTCTCCTCCGTCGCCGCCGAGATCGGGCAGCCCGGCAACGTGGTCTATTCCGCGGCCAAGGGCGGGCTGGTTTCGGCCACCCGCGGGCTGGCCATGGAATTCCTGCGCGACGGCATCCGCGTCAACTGCGTCGCCCCGGCCATGGTCGAGACGGAGATGATGGAGCGCTTCCGCCGCACCACCACGGCGGAGCAGTTCGATGCCATCCGCGCCGCCCATCCCATGGGGTTCGGCAGGCCGGAGGACGTGGCCTCGGCCATCGCCTTCCTGCTGTCGGAGGCCAGTGGTTGGATCAACGGTGTGATGCTGCCGGTGGACGGCGGCTATCTGGCGAAGTGACGCCGCATTCTCTCGAAGGGTGAAAGTCCATGTTCCGCTTCCGCCGTCCGACGCCCGACGATGCAGAGACGCTGCTGCGCTGGCGCACCGAGCCGTCGATCACCCGGTTCATGTTCACCGACCTGGAAAACCCGGACGTGGAGCGTCAGCGCGCGTGGCTCGCCGCCATGGAGTTGCGCCGTGACTTTCGCCATTTCATTATCGAGCATGAACAACGCCCGATCGGCTACCTGTCCTATTCCGACATCGACTGGGTGCATTTGCGTTGCTCCTCCGGATCTTACATCGTGGAGGATAAGGATCGGCGGAAATTTGCCGGATTCCTGCATACGTTCATCATGGATTATTGCTATTACGGCATGGGGATGAACAAGATCGTCAATTATTTCATGGAAGGAAACGATACGGTCATCCGCATCCAGCGCGTGCTGAAAATCCGCGAGGTCGGGGTGCTGCGGCAACATGTCCACAAATATGGCCGCTTCCACGATGTTTACGTCTTCGAGACGCTGCGCAGCGAGTGGGAGGGGCACATCCGCCTCTTCCCGCGCGAAACCACGCTGGCGGCCTTCGCTGAATAGACCAAGCGAAAGGGAGCCGGCCACGGGCGGTCCTTTAGGGAAAGTTCGCCGTCACCCCACCGAATGTTTGACCAATCCACCGCCGACGCGGTATGCGGCGGATGTGGGGACGGCGTCATCGCGCCGTGAACATGAGGGGAAGCACGGTGCGGCCTGAGGAAGCCCTGACGGACATCGACGTCACGCTGCTTGCCGGCGGTCTCGGCTCGCGCATGCGGGACGTGTCGGGCGATACGCCCAAGGTGCTGGCGCCCATCGCGGGCCGCGCCTTTCTCGGACATCTTCTGGACCATCTGGCGGCCTACGGCGCGCGCAGGGTGGTGCTGTGCCTGGGCCATCTGGCGGACCGGGTGACGGCGTGGCTGGCCCAGGGCGACACCAACCGGTCGCTGGATGTCGTTTGCCAGATCGAACCGAGCCAGATGGGCTCCGCCGCCGCGCTGGCCTACATCCGCAAGGATCTGAAGTCGAACACCGTCCTGGTGATGAGCGGCGACACCTTCCTGGACGCCGACCTGCGCGCCTTCATCGCCTCGCACCGCCTGTCGGGGGCGGAGGCGTCGGTCCTGTGCGTGGAGGTGGAGGACGCCGCCCGCTTCGGCCGGGTGGAGGTCGGGCCGGACAGCCGGGTCCGCCGGTTCCTCGACAAGGCGCCGGGGCGCGGGGTCATCAACGCCGGGGTCTATCTCTTCTCCGCGGCCTTCCTCGACCGCGTGGCGGCTTCCGGCGCCAGTTCGCTGACCCGCGACGTGCTGCACCGGATGCCGCCGGGCTCGTTGCACGGCCACATCGCCAAGGCACGCTTCATCGACATGGGCACGCCGGAAAGTCTGGCGGTCGCCGCCAGCGTGATCGGCGGCCGCGAGACCTGAGCGGAGCGGGGGCCATGGCGACGTTGGAAGAGGCGTTGGCCATCGCGCTCGACCTCCACACCGCCGGGCGGATGGAGGAGGCGGAGGTTCTGTACGGGCGAATCCTCGACGCCGTTCCGGACGAGCCGAACGCCCTTCACCTCTACGGTCTTCTCTGTGCCCAGGGCGGTCGGCTGGATCAAGCCGCCGGACTGCTGGAAAAGGCGGTGGCGCTGCGCCCCGGCCTCGCCGAATACCGCGCCAACCTCGCGATGCTGCATCAGGCCCGCGGCAACCCCGCCGCGGCGGCGGAGGAGTACCGGTCCGCCCTGACCCTCTGCCCTGATTCGGCGGCGCTCGCCTTTCCGCTGGCGGGAACGGCCCGTCAGGCGGGCCACAGCGGTCTCGCCATGGCGGCGTATCGCCGCACCACCCTCATCCAGCCCGACCTTGCCGAGCCGATGGTCCAGGCCGGCATCCTGCTGCGCTGCGAGGGACGGACGGCGGAGGCCGTGGCCGCCCTGCGCCGCGCCGTCCGGCTGCGCCCCGATCATGGGGAGGCGTGGCACCATCTCGGCGTGGCGCTCCAGCGGATGAAGGACCCCGAGGCGGTGGCGGCGCTGGAGCACGCCGTAGCCCTGATGCCGGAAGACGGTACGGCCCGCCTGAATCTGGGCCGCGCCCGTTTCGAGGCGGGCCGCTGGCACGCCGTGGCGATGGCCCTGCGGAGTGCCCTGGCGCTCGACCCCGCCGCCGATGCGCTGGAACTTCTGGCCGCCGCCCTGCGCAAAGCGGGCCGGGAGGACGAGGCCGTCGTGGCGCTGCGCCGGGCCCTGCGGCTGTGCCCGGACACGCCGAACGGCTGGCATGCGCTGTCCCTGGCCGAATCCGGCGACCTGCGGTCGCTCCACCGCGCGCTGGCGCTCCAGCCGGATCACCGCAACGCGCTGAGCGGGCTGGCGAACCGGCTGCGCGACCGGCTGGAGATCGCCGCATCGCTGCGCCTGCACGACCGGGCCGTCCGCCTTCAGCCGGCCAGCGCCGAGGCGCGCTGGAACCGCTCCCTGGCGCGGCTGCTGGGCGGCGACCTGACCGGCGGCTGGGAGGATTACGAGGCGCGCTGGGAGGTGGCCGACTTTCCGACGAAGCCGCGCGGCCTGCCGCAGCCGCTGTGGACCGGCCAGAACATCGCCGGGCAAACCATATTGCTGCACGAGGAGCAGGGGCGTGGCGACGCCATCCAGTTCGTCCGCTATGCCCCTTTGGTGGCCGCCCGCGGCGCCCGCGTGCTGCTGGAGGTGGGGGGCGATCTGGTTCCCCTGTTCCGCGGCCTGCCGGGGGTGGAGCGGGTCTTCGCGCGCGGCGAGGCGTTGCCGGCGTTCAACTGGCAATGCCCGCTGCTCAGCCTGCCGCGGGCCTTCGGCACCCGGCTGGAGACCGTTCCCGCCGCCGTCCCCTACCTGACCGCGGACCCGGCGCGTGTCGCGGCGTGGCGGGGGCGACTGCTGGCCGGAGACGGTCTCAAAATCGGGCTGGTCTGGGCCGGCAACCCGCATTTCGCGGGCGACCGGGAGCGCTCTCCGGGGCTGGCGGCGCTGGCCCCACTGCTGGAGGTGCCGGGCTGCCGCTTTTTCGGCCTGCAACTCGGCCCCGGTCATGACGAGCTGGCGCGGCGGGCGCTGCCCCCGTCCTTCACCGATCTGGCGCCGGAGATCCGGGACTTCGCCGACACCGCGGCGATCATGGCGTCCCTTGATCTGGTGGTGTCCTCCTGCACCGCGCCGGCTCATCTGGCCGGGGCGCTGGGCGTTCCGCTGTGGGTGCTGTTGTCCCACGCGCCGGACTGGCGCTGGCTGCTCGACCGCGCCGACAGCCCCTGGTACCCGACCGCCCGCCTGTTCCGCCAGCCCCGCCCCGGCGATTGGGCCGCGGTGGCCGAGGAGGTGGCGGCGGCGCTGGCCGAACGTGCGGCGGCGCATTCTTGAAACCTTAACCAAGCCGGGGCTATCAGGAAGCGATACGCGAAACAGGCGCCGGGTGGGGGAGCAGCATGTCCGACATCGCCGGGGAACAGGCAGCCACCCTGAGAACCCTTCTGACCGAACGCCAGTTCAACGCCGACCGGCTCAACACCCTGTCCGCCCAGTGCGAGCGCATGCGCCGCGAACTGGATGTGGACGCCCGCCTGTCCATCGCCGAGGACCTGCGCCGCGACCCGCCGACCGGGGAGACGGTGCTGTTCCAGTCGGTGCTGTTCCAGTTGACCGGCGACCTCTACCACTACGAGCGGATTCTCCATTACCTGCTGCTGGGCGGGGAGCGGGTCGGGCCGGAACTGATGCACTACACCTACTGGTGCGTGGCGCGGCAGCTATTCCTGGCCGCGTCGGCGCCGGAAAAGCTGGGCGCCTTCGGTCCTTGCGACCTGTTCCGCTTTTACGAGGAACTGGTGCGCGCGGTGGTGCGGCGCTGGGGCATCGTGCCGCCGCGGCGGGCGCCGCGCGCCGGGCCGATCCGCCGGGTGGCCGTGCTGACCAATCAGTTCACCAACGACCAGCACCAGCCGTCGCGCGACTGCTTCGACTACGCCAGCCGGCTTCAGGACGACTTCGGGCTCGACGTCGCCATCATCAACTGCAACACCATGCCGCTGCGGGCCGAGAACCTGTTCGTTCCGCCGATGATCGCGGAGGTGGTGACGGATTACGAGGGCGTCTTCGCGCTTAAGATGTTCGGGCGGCAGGTGAAGATGGCCTCCTTCACGAGCCGCGCCTTTTCAAAGGACAAGCTGTCCACGATCGTCGGTGCCATCGACGGCTACGACCCGGACCTGCTGGTGACCTTCGGCGGGGCCAACGTGGTGGGCGATCTGTTCGCGATGACGGACGCGCGCCCCGTGGTCTGCCTGCCCACCACGTCCGGCATGACCATTTCGCTGGCCCATCTGGTGCTTGGGTACGAGGAGGGGAACCACACCGACTCCATGCCGGCGCTCTACCGCGGTCCCTTCGCGCAGCGCTTCCGGCCCTTCACGCTGGGCTTCTCGCCGCCGCCCACGGCGGGGGTGGCGGAGGATTTCGGGCTGGGCGATGCGGCGTTCGTCTTCGCCGTGGTCGGCACCCGCCTGGATTTCGAGGTGACGGCGGAGTTCCTCGCGCTGGCCGATTCCATCCTCGACCGCTGCCCCGGCGCCGTGATCGTCTTCGCCGGCAAGGTGGAGCAACTGCCGGCCCGGCTGGCGGCGGCGCGCAACGGGGCGCGGATGCGCAGCCTGGGCCATCTGACCGACATCCGCGCCTTCTACCGGCGCTGCCACGCCTATCTGAACCCGTCCCGCCAGGGCGGCGGGGGCAGTGCGGCCTATGCCATCGCCGAGGGGTTGCCCGTGGTCACCCTGGCCTGGGGCGATGTGGCGAGCGTGGCGGGGGCGGGCATCCCCGTTCAGGACGCCGCCGCCTATGTGGAGCGCGCCGCCGCCCTCTTCGCCGACCCCGCGGTGCGGGAGCGGCAGGCGGAACTGTCGCGCCTCCGTTTCCAGACCGTGGGCGACCGCCACCGCTGCACCGAGCGCCTGCTGGCCTATGGCGAGGAAGCGCGGGACCTTCTTCGGGCGGCGGCGGAAAAGGACAGCTCGTTAACCGCTTCCGTGGCAGAGTGACCCCCGACCATCATCGAGAGACAGCCTCCCGTGCCGCGCGACGTCATCATCAACGGGCGCCCCATCGGCCCCGGCCATCCGCCCTATCTGATCGCCGAAATGTCGGGCAACCACATGGGCGACCTGAACCGGGCGCTGGCCCTGGTGGACGCCGCCAAGGAGGCCGGCGCCGACGCGGTGAAGTTGCAGACCTATACCGCCGACACCCTCACCATCGACCATGACGGGCCGGGCTTCCTGCTGGAGGGCGGGCTGTGGAAGGGCCGCACCCTGCACGACCTCTACCGCGAGGCGCACACCCCCTGGGAGTGGCACGAACCGCTGTTCGAGCGCGCCCGCGCCATCGGCCTGACCGTCTTCAGCTCCCCCTTCGACGACACGGCGGTGGATCTGCTGGAGAGGCTGGACGCCCCGGCCTTCAAGATCGCCTCCTTCGAGTTGAACGACCTGCCGCTGATCCGCCGGGCCGCCCGGTCGGGCAAGCCGCTGATCCTGTCCACCGGCCTCGCCACGCTGGGCGAGGTGGGGGAGGCGGTGGAGGCCGCGGGCGACGCGCCGCTCGTCCTGCTCCACTGCGTCAGCGGCTACCCGACCCCGCCGGAGGACTGCAACCTGCGCACCATCCCGCATCTGGCGCAGGCGTTCGGCGTCGGCGTCGGCCTGTCCGACCACACCCATGGGGTGGCGGTGCCGGTCGCGGCGGCGGCGCTGGGGGCGGTGGTGATCGAGAAGCATTTCACCCTGTCCCGCGCCGACGGCGGGGTGGACAGCGCCTTCTCGCTGGAGCCGGCGGAGTTCAAGGCGATGGCCGAGTCCGTCCGCACGGCCTGGGCGGCGCTGGGCCGCGTCCATTACGGGGTGGAGCCGAGCGAGGCGGGCGGGCGCGACTACCGCCGCTCTCTCTACGTCACCGCCGACGTGGCGGCGGGTGAGGCGCTGAGTGCGGCCAACATCCGCTCCATCCGCCCCGGCTTCGGCATGGAGCCGAAGCGGCTTCCCGCCGTGCTGGGCCGCCGCGCCGCCCGCGCGCTGAAGCGCGGGGAGCCGCTGCGCTGGGACATGCTGGCCCCGGAGGACTGATGACGGAGGACTCGTGACCGCTCCCGACGTCAAGCCGCGCGTGGTCTGCATCTCGCAGGCCCGCATGACCTCGACCCGCCTGCCCGGCAAGGTGCTGATGGAGGCGGCGGGACAGCCGCTGCTGGCGCACCATCTGGGCCGTCTTGCGCGCTGCCGGACGCTCGACGGGCTGGTGCTGGCGACCACGGTGAACGGCACCGACGATCCGCTGGCGGAACTGGCGGCTTCGCTCGGCGTGCCGGTCTTCCGGGGCGGCGAGCATGACGTGCTGGCACGCTTCGCCGGGGCCGCCGCCATGGCCGAAGCGGACGTGGTGGTGCGCGTCACCGCCGACTGCCCGCTGATCGACCCGGCGCTGGTGGACCGACTGGTGACGGCCTTCCTGGAAGCCGCGCCGCCGTTCGACTATCTCAGCCTGGACGTCACCCGCTTCCCGCGCGGGCTCGACGCCGAGGTGTTCACCCGCGCCGCGCTGGATGAGGCCGCCACCAACGCCACCGACCCGGCGGAGCGGGAGCACGTCACCGCCCACCTCTACCGCCGCCCGGAGCGCTTCCGCATCGGTGCCCCCCTGGCGCCGGAGGACGGCGCCGTCCTCGACCAGCGCTGGTGCGTGGACGAGGCCGCCGACCTGGAACTGGTCCGCCGCCTTCTGGGCGCGCTTCTTCCCGAAAATCCCGGTTTCGGCTGGCAGGATTGTTGCAAAGTCCTGTACCAGAACCCTGAATGGGCCGACTTGAACGGCAGCGTGCGTCAGAACACGCTCCACTGAAACGGAGACACCACCATGGACCGCAAGGAATTCCTGCTCGCGCTCGACGAGATGCTGGAGTTGGACGCCGGCACCCTGACGGGCGCGGAAGAGCTTGAATCGATCGATACCTGGGACTCGCTGGCCGTCATCAGCTTCATCGCCCTGGTGGACGAAAAGCTGGGTCATGTCGTGGAGGGCGAGAAGCTCGTCAAGGCGCAGACGGTGGACGATCTGCTGGGTCTGGCCGGCATCGCCGTCGCCGCCTGACCGTCCGGTGAGCGGAAGCGCCGCCCGGTCGCCGCGGCGCGGACGGGCCGACATCGAGGGCGGTCCCGCCGCCTATCTCTCGCTGGGGCAGGGCGGCGTTCCGGCGCTGCTTCTGCATGGCTTCGCCGGGGATTCGCTGACCTGGCAGTTCAACGCCGCCCCGCTCGCCGCCGACCGCCGGGTCCTGGCGGTGGATTTGCCGGGGCACGGCGCCTCCACCCTGGAGGTCGGGGACGGGCGGGTCGGCGCCTTCGCGCCCTGGCTGCTGCGTCTGCTGGATGCTTTGGAAATCCCGCGGGTCCACGCGGTCGGCCATTCCATGGGCGGCTACGTTGCGCTGGAACTGGCGCGGCTGGCGCCGGAGCGGGTGGCGAGCCTCTCGCTGGTCGCCAGCGCCGGCCTCGGTCCCGACTTCGACCTGGAGTTCCTGCGGCGGGTCACGGCGCTGGAGACGGCGGAGGAGGGGCGGAACTGCGCCGCCCGGCTGTTCGCCCGGCCCTGGCTGCTGGCGGGCCGCGTGGGGGAGGTGATGCACGCCCAGGCCGCCGATCCCCGGCGCCGCGCCGCGCTGGAACGGATCATCGCCGGCTCCTTCGCGGAGGCGCGCCGGTCACCCGGTCCGGTGGACTGGTCGGCCCTCCGCATGCCGATCCAACTCCTGTGGGGGCGGGAGGACCGCATCATTCCGGTGCCCGCCGCCGACCGCCTGCCTCCCGGCGCGCCGCTTCATCTCTTCGACAAGGCCGGTCACTTGCCGCATAGTGAGGCGGCGACCCCCGTCACGGCCATTCTCCGCGACTTCCTTTCCGTATGCGACACCCCATGACCGACTCCATTCTCGCGCTGATCGCCGAAGAGCTTGCCCGCATCGCCGCCGACAAGGGGGAGACCCTGCCGGCCCTTGGCCCGGACACGCGCTTTCTGGGCGGGGACCTGCCGATCGACTCCCTCGACCTCGCCACCCTGCTGGTGGTGCTGGAGCAGCGCACCGGCCAGGACCCGTTCCGCGCCGGCTTCGTCCAGTTCAACACGGTCGGGGAACTGGCGGCGCTCTACAACAAGACGGGCGTGCCCGCCGGGTCCGCATGAGTCTTCCGCCGCCACCCCCCTGGGTGCATCCCGGCATCCGCCTGATCGAGGCGGAGCGGCATTTCGGCTGGGCGGACATCGCCGCGCAGGCCGACGCCTTCGAGGCGGCGTTCCGGGCTGCGGGCGGGCGGGCTGTGCTGCCGCCGCAGGGGGTGCCGGCGCTGGTCGCCGCTCTGGTCGCCGCCGAGCGGGCCGGGGTGGAACTGCATCTGTCGCGCCGCGGCACGGCCCCGGTGGAGCCCCCCGCGGAACCGGGATTCGCGGTGCTTCTGGAAACCTCCGGCACCACCGGCGCGCCGAAGCTGGTGCGGCACGATTTCCTGCGTCTGTGCGGGCGGCTGCGCGGCACCGCCGATCCGGACGCGCGCTGGCTGCTGGCCTATGAGCCGGCGGCCTTCGCCGGGCTTCAGGTGATCCTGACGGCGCTGGCGGCGGGGGCGACGCTGGTGTCCGCGCCCGGCGCCGGTGCGGCGGAACTGGCGGGCCTCGCCCTGCGGCACGGGGTGACCCACATCAGCGCGACCCCCAGCTTCTGGCGCGCCTTCCTGCTGGCCCTCGACGGGGAGGCGCCGCCGCTGGCCGCCGTCACGCTGGGCGGGGAGGTGGCCGACCAACCGCTGCTCGACCGGCTGGCGGAGCGTTTCCCGGACGCGAAGCGGCGGCACATCTACGCCTCGACGGAGGCGGGCGCCCTCTTCGCGGTGGGCGACGGGCAGGCCGGCTTTCCCGCCGCGTGGCTGGACGGCGGCATCGACGGGGTGGGGCTGCGCCTGCGCGACGGGGTGCTGGAGGTGAAGAGTCCGCGCGCGATGCTCGGCCATGACGGCGGCTGGCTGTCCACCGGCGACGTGGTGGAGTTGCGTGCCGACCGCGTGCTGTTCGCCGGGCGGCTCGACGGGCGGGTGAATGTCGGCGGGGTCAAGGTTTCCCCGGAGGCGGTGGAGCAGGTGCTGCTGGACGTGCCGGGCGTGCAGGACGCTCTGGTCCAGGCGGCGGCGAACCCGGTCACCGGCCACATCCTGACCGCCCTGGTGGTTCCGGCGCCGGGGGTGGAGGAAGGGGCGCTGCGCGCCGCGATCCGCGTTGCCGTGGCCGACCTGCCGCCCGCCGCGCGCCCCCGTCTGGTGACCATGACCGAGCGCATCGCCCTGGGGGCGGCGGGCAAGAAGACGCGGAAAGGAACGGCATGAGCGGCAAACGGCACGTCATCGTCACCGGCGGCAGCCGCGGGCTGGGGCTGGGGATCGTGGAGGCGCTGCTGGCCGACGGCTACCGCGTGTCCACATGCAGCCGCAAGCCGGGCGAGGCGCTGGAGCGGCTGACCGGGCCTGACCTGTTCTGGCGGCCCTGCCGCATCGGCGACGGGGAGGAGGTTCGGGCCTTCGTGGACGCGGCGCTGGAATGGGGCGGCGCATCGCCGCTGTGGGGGCTGGTCAACAACGCCGGCATCGCGCGCGAAGGGGTGCTGGCGACCTTCCCCGAGATCGACGTGGAGGAGGTCATCCAGGTCAACCTGACCGGCGCCATCCAGGTGGCCCGCGCCTTCCTGCGCGCCAAGCTGGTGAAGCGGGGGCCGGGGCGGATCGTCAACATCTCCTCGATCATCGGGCAGCGGGGCTACACCGGGTTGTCCGCCTATTCGGCGTCGAAGGCCGGGCTGGACGGGCTGACCCGCGCGCTGGCCCGCGAGGTCGGGCGGCTCCAGGTCACGGTGAATTCGGTGGCGCCCGGCTATCTGACCACCGAGATGTCGGGCACGCTGGCCGAGGGGCAGCGCGATCAGATCGTGCGGCGCACCCCGCTGGGCCGGCTGGGCGAGGTCGCCGACGTGGTGCCGGTGGTCCGTTTCCTGCTGGGCGACGGGGCCGGGTTCGTGACCGGCCAGACCATCGTCGTGGACGGCGGCATCACCGGCTGACGGAAGGAGACGCCCCATGGTGGCCAGCGTGATCGAGGGCGTCGGCCTGTCGGGAATCGTCGCCTGCGTGCCGGAACGGCGCGAGACGGTGGAGGATCTGGCCGCCCGCTTCGGCGAGGACGCCGCCCGCCGGATCGCCAAGGCCACCGGCATCGAGGCGCGCCACCTCGTACCCCCTCATCAATGCACCTCCGACCTGGGGGCGGCGGCGGCGCGGCGCCTGCTGGACCGGCTGGGCTGGGCGGCGGACAGCGTCGATCTGCTGGTCATGGTCACGCAGACCCACGACCACATCCTGCCGGCGTCGGGCTATCTGCTCCACCGCCGGCTGGGGCTGGGCAAGGGGGCCGCGGTGCTCGATCTGACGCTCGGCTGCTCGGGCTACGTCCATGGGCTGTGGACCGCTTCGGCGATGCTGAAGGCGGCGAACGGCAAGCGTGCCCTGCTGGTCGCCGGGGACACCACGTCGCGCGTGCTCGATCCCGACGACCGCACCGTGGCGCCGCTGTTCGGCGACGCCGCCACGGCCACGGCGCTGGTGGCGGAGGACGGTGCGCCCCCGATGGCCTTCGCGCTGGGCAGCGACGGGGCCGGAGCGCCCTACCTCGCCGTGCCCGGCGGCGGTCTGCGGCGTCCCGACGAGCCCGCGCACCTGTTCATGGACGGCACCCAGGTCTTCGCCTTCACGCTGCGCGAGGTGCCGGGAAACATCCGCGCCGCGTTGGCGCTTGCCGGCTGGACGATGGAGGCGGTGGACCGTCTCGTCCTGCATCAGGCCAACGCCCAGATGATCCGGCATCTGGCCCAGAAACTGGGCGCCACAGCCGAGCAGACGGTGGTCGGGCTGGCCGGATTCGGCAACACCAGCTCGGCCTCCATTCCCCTGGCGCTGGCCTCCGAACTGGGGACGGCGCTGTGCGGCGGCCCGCGGCGCCTGCTGCTGTCGGGATTCGGTGTCGGCTGGTCCTGGGGAAGCGTGGCGCTGACCGTAGGCCCGCTCGCCGTCTGCGAGGTCATGACGCTCGCCGCAAGCCCGGCAGAATCTGCCGGGCCGGATGCGCAACCGGCAAAGGATGCCGATTAATCGGCAGTTTCTGCCGCCCACCCGGCAAAAATTGCCGACCCCTGATTTGCCCGGAGGCAGGAATTGCCTTGCCGGCGGCAATTTCGATCTGGCCCATTTTTTGCCTACCGGTAGCCCGAGGGAATTAGTCCCTCTCCGTGTGCGCGAGGCCGCACGGACTGACATCCTCCAAAAGGAGTGACTTCCATGGCTGCCAACGAGATCTCCCTTACCGCTTCGATGCGCTCGAATCTTCTGCAACTGCAGAACGTGGAAAGCCAGATCGGTAAAAAGCAGAACATCCTTTCGACCGGCAACAAGATCAATACGGCCCTCGACGGCCCGACGTCGTTCTTCGCAGCGAAGACCCTGAGCCAGCGCGCCGGTGACTTGACCGCGCTGAAGGACACGATGGGTCAGGCCATCAGCACCATCAAGGCCGCCGACAAGGGCTTGACCTCGATCGACGACATGATCGAGCAGGCTCGCGGTCTGACCACCGCCGCCTATTCCGCCCTGGGCACTGACGCCGGTTCGGTCGCCACCCGCAAGGCGCTCGCCGCGCAGTTCAATGCGCTGAAGGAGCAGATCGACAAGCTGGCCGGCGACAGCAGCTACGCTGGCAAGAACCTGCTGGCCGGCGACGGTATGCGCCTGGACTCGACCAGCAAGTCGCGTCAGGCCGTCAACACCATCCAGGGCATCGAGAACGCCCGCATCACCAACGTGGTGTCGGCTGACACCTACACGGTGCGCGTCAAGGGCGACGGCTCCATCGAGGGTGCCGCCGGCGACATCAACAGCGCCGAAATGGCCCACGGCCTGGTCGGTCTGAAGATGTCCGGCACGATGGCCTCGAAGACGGGCAGCTTCTCCGACGTGCAGATCGAAGTTCGCGGCGCGGCGGGCCGCGAGCGGTCCTTCATCGTCACGGACGGCAACGAGTCGCGCACCGTCACCTATTTCGACAACAGCCAGACCATCGCCGCCAACACCACCACGGCGGCGACCTCGGGCACCGCGCAGGTCACCAAGGTCACGCTGGGCGGCACGATCGAAGCCGGCGACAGCTTCACCATCACGGTCGAAGACCAGACCTTCACCTACACCGCCACCTCCGGCGACGTGGCGATGGGTCAGACGGCCCGCGCCAACATCGCCTCGCAGCT
>JAEYPE010000009.1 GCA_023411035.1 Pseudomonadota bacterium | reverse complement strand
CGGCGGGCGTGATCTGCGAGATCATGAACGACGACGGCACCATGGCCCGCCTGCCGGATCTGGTGAAGTTCGCGCAGTTCCACGGGCTGAAGGTGGGCACCATCGCCGACCTGATCGCCTATCGCCGCCGCACCGAGACGATCGTCGAGCAGAAGCTCGCGGCCACGCTGGACAGCCGCTTCGGCGGGCGTTTCCAGATGTACGTCTACGTCAACAAGGTGGCCTACGCGGAGCACATCGCGCTGGTGCGCGGCGACATCTCCGGCGACGAACCGGTGCTGGTGCGCATGCACGCCCTGTCGGTGCTGGACGACGTGCTGGGCGACAAGAGCGCCGCGCGTGATGGGGAGCTTCAGGCTTCCATGGAAATGATCGCGCGCGAGGGTCGCGGCGTCGTCGTCCTGCTGCGCGAGCCGATGGCGAACAGCCTGACGGCGTCGGTGCGGGCACGGCTGGAAGGCCACGACAATCCGTCTCCCGCGCTGCGGGATTATGGTGTGGGCGCTCAGATCCTGCTGGACCTGGGCGTGCGCGACATGGTTCTGCTGTCGAACCGCAAGAAGTCCATCATCGGGCTGGAGGGGTACGGCCTGACCGTGCTCGGCCACCGTCCGATTCCCCTTCACGATCAGTAACCGCCAGCCGAGCGACCAGAGATGACCGAAAAGCCCCATCTGATGATCGTGGAAGCCCGCTTCTACGAGGACATCGCCGACGAGCTGGTGAAAGGCGCCATCGCCGAGATCGAGAAGGACGGCGCCACCTACCAGCGCGTCTCGGTGCCGGGGTGCCTGGAAATCCCGACGGCGATCCTGTACGCCTTGCGCTCCATGGACTTCTTCACGGCGCGCAAGCGTTTCGACGGCTATGTGGCGCTGGGCTGCGTGATCCGCGGCGAGACCACCCATTACGACATCGTCTGCAACGAGAGCGCCCGCGGTCTTCAGGACCTCGCGCTGCGCTACGCGCTGGCCATCGGCAACGGTGTGCTGACGGTCGAGAACCGCGAACAGGCCTGGGCGCGGGCCTCCGTCGCGGCCAAGAACAAGGGCGGCTTCGCGGCGCGGGCCTGCCTTGACATGATCGAACTCAAGCGCCAATTCCGCCTCTATCCGCGGTAACCCCGCGGTGCAATTCCTGACAGTATGAGCATCATGAGCAACGACGACGCGGCTGGCCGCGCGAAACAGAAGCGCGGCTCCCGGAACCGGACGGGTGGCGGATCGGCCAAGGCCCGGCGCAAGGCCGCGCGCCTTGCCGCCGTTCAGGCCCTGTACCAGATCGACCTGAACCAGATCGAACTGACCGGCATCGCCGTGGAATCCGTGATCGGCGAATTCGTCAACCACCGGCTGGGCGAGGAAATCGACGGGGCGAAGTTCGTCACCGCCGACCCGCAGCTTTTCGCCGACATCGTGCGGGGTGCCGCGCACCGCCGGGCGGAGGTGGACGGCATGCTGGCCGCCGCGCTGGAGCCCCGCTACGCGCTGGACCGGCTGGAACTGCTGATGCGCGCCATCCTGCGGGCCGGCGCCTATGAACTGTTCGTGCACAACGACACGCACCCGCGCATCCTCATCAGCGAATATGTGGATGTGGCGCACGCCTTCTTCGCGGCGCGGGAGCCGGGCATGGTGAACGGTGTGCTCGACCATGTGGCCCGTGCGCTGCGGCCGGACGAACTGGCCCAGCCGGACCCCAGCCGTGACTCGCCCAAAGACCGATAAGGCAAAGACCGGTAAGCCGCTCGGCGAGTTCGGGCGGATCGACCGTTACTTCAAGCCGCTGGCGTCCGGCTTTCCGGGCGCCCGCGGGCTTGCCGACGACGCCGCGGTGTTCGGCATCCCGCCGGACCGGGAGTTGGTCGTCACCACGGATGCCATGGTCGCCGGCGTCCATTTCTTTCCCGACGACGCGCCCGGCGACATCGCCGCGAAGCTGCTGCGCACCAACCTGTCGGACCTCGCCGCCATGGGGGCGGCTCCCTACGCCTACACGCTGGTCACCGCCCTGCCGAGGACGGTCGGGGAGGACTGGCTGGCCGGATTCGCCGCCGGTCTGGGCGAGGACCAGGCCCGTTTCGGGATCGCCCTGGCCGGCGGCGACTCGGTTTCGACCTCCGGTCCCATAACCCTGTCGGTGACCGCCTTCGGTCTGGTGCCGAAGGGTTGGGCGGTGCCCCGTTGGGGCGGGCGCCCCGGCGACCGGGTGTTCGTCACCGGCAGCATCGGGGACGCCGCACTCGGCCTCCGGATCGCCTTCGGAAAGCTGGATGTGGCCGACGACTCGGCGCGTGCCGTGTTGCTGCGGCGGCTGCGGCGGCCCGATCCGCGGACCACGCTCGGGCCGCGCCTGGTCGGGCTGGCGACCGGTTGTCTGGACGTGTCGGACGGCTTGGTCGCCGACCTCGGCCATCTCTGCGAGGAGTCGGGCTGCGCCGCGATTCTGGAGTCGGGCCGCGTGCCCCTCTCGGACGCCGCGCGGGCGGCCATCGGCGACGACTCGGCGCGCTTCGCCCTGGCCCTGACCGGGGGCGACGACTACGAATTGCTGTTCACGGCACCGGAAGAGGCCGCTCCGGCGCTCGCCGCCGCGTCGGCGGAGACGGGCGTGCCGGTGACCGGCATCGGCCGGCTGGTGGAAGGCCCGGCGGGCAGCGTCACGGTGAACGATCAGCAGGGGCGGGCGCTGGACCTGCCGACTCGCGGCTGGGACCATTTCTGAGCCGGCCTTCGTTCTCCCGACTCGGCTTAACGCAATCGAAAGCAGGGCGGCGCTAGGCTCGATCCGTTCCGTTGACGGGAAAGGATGGGCGTGGTCAAGGCCGTCATATTGCTGGTTTTCGGCCTGCTGCTGCTGGGCGGCGCGGGCTTCGGCGGCTGGATGATCTACAACAAGTATTTCGTCGAGCATGAGGAGGCGGCCCCCAAGAAGGAGGAACCCCCGCCCAAGCCGCCCACGGGTTTCGTCCGTCTTGCCCCGCTGGTCGTCCCGGCCATCGGCGCGCAGAAGGTGGAGCAGTTCGTCACCGTGGTCGTCACGCTGGAGGTCGTTCTCGAAAAATTGCCGATCGTCCAGTCCCGCCAGCCTCTGGTGTTCGACCGGTGTCTGACGGCCCTCTATGCCGGGGTTGATGATCGATCGGTCATGAATGGTAACTTGGTCAATATTATTGCCGTAAAAGAAAAACTCTCTGCTGCAGTAGCGAAAGTGGTCGGGGATGGCGTGGTGCAAAATGTTCTTGTTCAAGTGGTTACGCAACGCAACCTGTAACCGCTTCGCATAGGGGCTACCCGAAAGTCATAATCACCTCGGCCAAATCGTCGCGCCTAATCGGGCGTGGCGGCTGTTGCATTGCGCCTCCTGCTTCGGCATCCTTTTTGGAAACTACTTGCCCGTCATCCACCTTCCTTTGTACGGGTCGTTCTCACGACAAGGCGGTAATCGGGCCCGAAACCATAATAAATTGGGGGAACCGATGGCAGCAGCGTTCGTCATCATCATCGCCAGCGGCCTTTTGGCCTTGGCGTACGGGTATTACGCGGGCAGACAAGTCATGGCGGCCTCCGCCGGTTCGGACCGCATGCAGGAGATCGCTGCGGCCGTGCAGGAGGGCGCCCGTGCCTATCTGAATCGCCAATACACCACCATCGCCATCGCGGGCGTGGTGCTTCTCATCATCCTTGGCGCGTTCCTCGGCCTGCATGTGGCCATCGGCTTCCTGATCGGCTCGGTCCTGTCCGGGGCCGCCGGCTATGTGGGAATGAACGTGTCGGTGCGGGCCAACGTGCGCACGGCCCAGGCGGCGACGCAGGGGCTGGCTCCGGCGCTGGACATCGCCTTCAAGGCGGGGGCGATCACTGGCATGCTGGTGGTTGGGCTGGGTCTGCTGGGGGTGGGTGTCTATTACGGCATCCTGACGATGATCTACCGCGTGACCGACCCGGTGGAGGTCCGCGCCGTGCTGGAGGCTCTGGTGGCCTTGAGCTTCGGCGCCTCGCTGATCTCGATCTTCGCGCGTCTGGGCGGCGGCATCTTCACCAAGGGCGCGGACGTCGGCGCCGATCTGGTGGGCAAGGTGGAGGCCGGCATTCCGGAGGACGATCCCCGCAACCCCGCGGTGATCGCGGACAATGTGGGCGACAACGTCGGCGACTGTGCCGGTATGGCCGCCGACCTGTTCGAGACCTACGCCGTCACCATCGTCGCCACCATGCTGCTGGCGGCGATTTTCTTTTCGGGAGAGGTGGTCCGCCTGCTGCTGGTCTATCCGCTGGTCATCGGCGCGGTCTGCATCGCCGCCTCCGTCGCGGGCACATTCTTCGTGAAGCTGGGCAGCAACAACAACATCATGGCCGCCCTGTATAAGGGATTGGCCGCCACCGCGGGAATTTCGCTGGTGCTGATCCTGATCGTGACGGCGATCATGTTCGGCTTCACCCGGCCCATCCCCCTGACTGGCGGCGGCTACGTGACCGGCGGCAACCTGTTCGTGTCGTCTCTGGTCGGGCTGGGCGTGACCGGCCTGCTGGTATGGATCACCGAATATTACACCTCCACCGCCTTCCGCCCGGTGCGCAGCGTCGCCCGTGCGTCGGAGACGGGGCACGGCACCAACGTGATCCAGGGTCTGGCCGTGTCGATGGAAGCGACGGCGCTTCCCATCCTGGTCATCTGCATCGGCATCATCATCGCCTACGGGCAGGCGGGCGTGTTCGGAATCGGCATCGCCGCGACCACGATGCTCGCTCTGGCCGGCATGGTGGTGGCTCTGGACGCCTATGGCCCGGTGACCGACAACGCGGGCGGCATCGCGGAAATGTCGGAAATGCCGAAGGACATCCGCGTGACGACCGACGCGCTGGACGCCGTCGGCAACACCACCAAGGCGGTGACCAAGGGCTACGCCATCGGCTCCGCCGGTCTGGCCGCGCTGGTGCTGTTCGCCGCCTATGTGCAGGATCTGAAGCACTATTTCCCGAACGTGCCGGTCGAGTTCAAGCTGGACGATCCCTATGTCGTCGTCGGCCTGTTGATCGGCGGCCTGCTGCCCTACCTGTTCGGGGCCATGGGCATGACGGCGGTCGGGCGCGCCGCCGGATCGGTGGTGGTGGAGGTGCGCCGCCAGTTCCGCGAGATCAGCGGCATCATGGAGGGCACCGCGAAGCCCGACTACGGCCGTGCCGTGGACATGCTGACCCGTGCGGCGATCAAGGAAATGGTGATCCCGTCGCTGCTGCCGGTGTTGGCGCCGGTGGTCCTGTATGTCGTCATCGTCGCCATCGCCGGTCAGGCGCAGGCATTCGCAGCGTTGGGCGCCATGCTTCTGGGCACCATCGTGACGGGGATCTTCGTCGCCATCTCCATGACCTCCGGCGGCGGCGCCTGGGACAACGCCAAGAAGTACATCGAGGAGGGCAACCACGGTGGCAAGGGCTCCGACGCGCACAAGGCGGCGGTGACCGGCGACACCGTCGGCGACCCGTACAAGGATACCGCCGGTCCGGCGGTCAACCCGATGATCAAGATCACCAACATCGTGGCGATCCTGCTTCTGGCGATCCTGGCGCAGATCGGCTGATCTCGCGCCTAAAAGAAAAGCCCCGCGGAAGCGGGGCTTTTCGTATTTCCGGACGGCTGGTGTGCCGTCAGCGGCCCGGGCCTCGGCCGCGCGAATCCTTGGCGGAGAAACGCCCGACGTTGCCGAGCATCTGCTCCAGGAAGCTCATTTCCCGTCCGGCGGTGGGGGTGCTGCGATCGACGATCTCGACCTCCTGGCCGTCGCTGGCGTCGAGCTGCTTCAGATCCTTGACCACACCGGCATCGTCGAAATGTACGACGACCACGCGGCGCTCCATCACGCTCGGCTGGAAGAAGGCGACCTTCTCCGTCTTCTGGCCGATGTAGTACCAGACATTCTGGTCGAAGGTTCCCACCGAGGTCGGTGTGCCGAGGATGTCCGCCACATCCTCCCGCCGCGACTGGCCGGCCTTGATCTCGGCAATGCGGTCGGGGTCCGCCATGTTGCCGCGGGTCGCCACGGTGGGCGAGCACGCGGAGACGGCGAAACCCAGAAAGGCGATGGCGCACAGCGCCGAAGGAATCGATCTCGTCATGGTGCTCAGGCTATGATGGCGCGGGCAGTCCGCCGGACCCTTGCGGCAGGCCGGACTCCGCCCGCAATGCCGGGACAATCGCACCGCGCGGTTTATCCTGTCAACGAAACTCCGAGCGAGAGAGAAACCGTGCTCGACCGCCTGTTCCGACGCCGGCGTGACACCCGCGCCGTCGCCGAATTCTATCTCAAGATCGTGGCACAGGCCCGGCTGCCGGCCTTCTACCGTGACCTTGGCGTTCCCGACACGCTGGACGGGCGCTTCGACATGGTGGTGCTTCATGTCTTCCTGGTGATGCGGCGCCTGAAAGGGCAGGGGGCCGCCGCCGCGGACCGCTCGCGCCTGCTGTTCGAAGCGATGATCGACAATTTCGAGAAATCGCTGATGGAGCAGGGAGTGGGCGACAGCGGAGTCGGGCGGCGCATCAAGACCATGGCCCGCGGAATCGCCGGGCGGATCGAGGTCTATGACCGTGCTCTGGCCGAAGAGGGCGGGCAAGGGCTGGAGGTGGCGCTTGACAACAACGTCTATGGCACCGTGCCTGACGTACCGCCGGAGCGGCTGGCCGCCATGGCGGCCTATGTCCGGCGCGAGGCCGCCGGGCTGGATGCCCAGCCGTTGGAGTCGCTCCTGGCCGGGGACATCCGCTTCGGCCCGCCGCCCGCCACGGAGTCGGACTGATCCCGTCCAATCGGGCCTGCCGATCAATCGGACTTGCCTTTCACGGCGTCCGGATTCATCTGACAATAAGAAGGAGGCGCCCGCATCAGAACGGGCGCTGTGACAAGGAACTGCCTGACATGCGCAACACGTCCCCGCTTTCCCCCAGCCCCGCGCCGGAATTCTCGCGCATCGTCCGCGCCGACGCCGTTCACCGCGACGGCGAACTGGTCGAAACCATCGAGGCGACGGAGGCCGAGCGCAAGGCTCTGGCCGAACGGTTCGAACTGGAGGGAATCGGGCGGCTGACCGCCACGGTCCGGCTGCGTTCCGTGCGCGGCGGCCAGATGGTGCGTGTCGAAGGGGAACTGGACGCCGATGTGGTGCAGACCTGCGTCATCACGCTGGACCCGGTGCCCGCCCGGCTGTCCGACCGCTTCGGCGCCCTGTTCGCCCCGGAGTCGATGGTCCCCAGCGAAGAAGACGAGATCGAGATCGACCCGAACGTCGCCGAGGAGGACATTCCGGAGGCGATGACGAACGGGCGCATCGACATCGGCGAACTGACCGCCCAGCACCTGTCCCTGGCGCTCGATCCCTATCCGCACGCCGAAGGCATCGAGTTCGCCGGATACAGCGAAGGCGAAGATGAGGAGGAGGGGCCGGACGCCGCCGATGATCATGCCGGCGCCGAACCGGAGAAGCCGAACCCATTCGCCGTTCTGGAACGTCTGAAACGACAGAATTGAGGGCGGAACGGGCTTGCCCTTCGAGGGCAATTGCCGTATTGAATGCCGCTCGCGTCAGGCGGCCCCTCTTCGGGCCGCCTTTTACAATGAAGAGAGTTTACGGCCATGGCTGTTCCGAAGAAGAAGACCTCCAAGTCGCGCCGCAACATGCGTCGCTCGCACCACGCGCTGCCGACCTCGTCCTACGCCGAGTGCCAGAACTGCGGCGAGCTGAAGCGCCCGCACCACGTCTGCGGCTCCTGCGGTCACTACGACCAGCGCGAAGTGGTCCAGAGCGCTCCGGCGGCCTGATGGCGGTGTGGTTGGCCGCCCTACGTCCTAGCCAGGGAGCCTGTCCGCGGTGAGCCAGCGCCTGACCATTGCCCTTGATGCCATGGGCGGCGATAAAGGACCCGACATGGTGATCGCCGGGGCGGATATCGCCCGCGAGCGTCACCCGCAGGTGCATTACCTGCTGTTCGGGGACACCGCCCGCATCGAGCCGCTGCTTGCGCAGCGGCCCGCCTTGAGAGCGGTGGCCGAGGTGCGCCACACCCCGGACGCCGTGGCCGGCGATGCCAAGCCGTCGGTCGCGCTGCGCTCCGGACGCCAGTCGAGCATGCGGCTCGCCATCGATTCGGTGGCGGGTGGGCAGGCTGCCTGCGTGGTGTCCGCCGGCAACACCGGCGCGCTGATGGCCATGGCCAAGTTCGTGCTGAAGACGATTCCGGGCATCGATCGTCCGGCCATCGCGTCCTTCTTCCCGACCTTGCGGGGGGAGAGCGTCATGCTCGACCTCGGCGCCAACACCGAATGCCAGTCCGAGAACCTCGTGCAGTTCGCCGTGATGGGCGCGGTCTTCGCGCGCACCGCGTTGAATCTGTCCGAGCCGACCATCGGCGTGCTGAACATCGGCTCGGAAGAGGTGAAGGGGAACGAGGTGGTCCGCGCCGCCGCGACCCGTCTGCGCGAGATGCCGCTGCCGGGACGCTTCCACGGATTCGTCGAGGGCAACGACATCGCCACCGGCACGGTGGACGTGATCGTCACCGACGGCTTCACCGGCAACGTCGCCCTGAAGACCGCCGAAGGCACGGCAAAGCTCTTCACGGAGTTCCTGCGCCGGACGTTCCAGTCCTCCTGGACGGCGCGTCTTGGCTATCTCCTGGCCCGTGGGGCCTTCAAGCGGTTGAAGCAGCGCACCGATCCGCGCCGCTACAACGGCGCCATGTTCCTGGGGCTGCGCGGCGTCTGCGTGAAGAGCCACGGGGGCACCGACGCCATCGGGTTCGCCAACGCGATTGGTGTGGCCTACAATCTGGCGGCAAACGGTTTCAACGACCGAATCAAGGAAGAGATGCAGCGTCTTGCCGATGCGAATCCTCTTCCCGACACGAAGGCGGCGGCGGTCTAACATCATGGTCAAGCGTTCCCGGATTCTCGGCTGCGGTTCCTATCTCCCGGCCAACGTCGTGACGAATCGCGACCTTGAGACCCGCGTGGACACGTCGGACGAATGGATCGTCCAGCGCACCGGCATCAAGTCGCGCCACATCGCCGCGGATGGGGAACTGACTTCCGACCTGGCGATCGCCGCGGCGACCCGCGCGCTGGAGCATGCCGGGGTGGACGCCGCCAGCATCGACTGCATCGTGCTGGCGACGACGACTCCGGACAACACCTTTCCGGCCACGGCGACGAAGGTGCAGGCGGCGCTGGGGACCAAGGGCTTCGCGCTCGACATCCAGGCGGTGTGCGCCGGCTTCGTCTATGCCTTGTCCATCGCCGACAATTTCATCCGGGCCGGGCAGGCCACCCGTGCCCTGGTCATCGGCGCGGAAACCTTTTCCCGCCTGCTGGACTGGAAGGACCGCACCACCTGTGTGCTGTTCGGGGATGGCGCCGGGGCCGTGGTGATGGAGGGCTACGACGCTGCCGGCACCGCGGCGGACCGTGGCGTTCTGTCAACGCACCTTCATTCGGACGGCTCCCAGTATGGGCTGCTCTATGTCGATGGTGGCCCGTCCACCACCGGCACGGCCGGATATGTGCGGATGAACGGGCAGGACGTGTTCCGCCACGCTGTCAGCAAGCTGTCCTCCGTCGTGGAGGAGGCTCTTGCGGCCAACGGGCTGGAACCCTCGGCGGTGGATTGGCTGGTGCCGCATCAGGCCAACCAGCGAATCATCGACGGAATCGCCCGCAAGCTGAAGCTGCCGACCGACAAGGTCGTGCTGACGGTGGACCGTCATGGCAATACCTCCGCCGCGTCGATTCCGCTGGCGCTGTGCGAGGCGGTGCATGATGGCCGGGTGAAGCGCGGCGACCTGATCCTCATGGAGGCCATCGGTGGTGGCCTGACCTGGGGTGCCGCCATGGTGCGCTGGTAAGCGCAGTACTGCGGCCGTTTGGGTTCGCTGGTCCGTTCGCTGCAAGGCTGCGTTTGTTGCGCCGCTTACAACGTGGCGATCCAAGCTTTTGAATTGACCGGGTTCTTTCACCGGATTACGGTTTTCCCCCTGTGGTTTCGGGGGGGGGAAGCGAACCATGTCACAAAACACCGTTACGCGCGCGCAACTCAGTGAAGCGGTCTACCAAGAGGTCGGTCTGTCACGCAATGAATCCGCCGATCTGGTGGAAAGCGTTCTGGAGGAAATCTCCGACGCCCTGGCCCGCGGCGAGATGGTCAAGATCTCGTCCTTCGGCAGTTTTCAAATCCGGCAGAAGGGCCAGCGGGTGGGGCGCAACCCGAAGACCGGCGAGGAAGTGCCGATTCTGCCCAGGCGCGTCCTGGTCTTCCGGGCGAGCCATGTCCTGAAGAACCGCATCAACGAAGTCGTGGAGGCGGAAGACACCCAGGCGTCGCGCGTGAAGGCGGTGTCCTGACTCACCGTCCTTGATCGGCAGCCAACGAAGGTTTCCCAGATATGAAGGCGCGCGGCACCGCGAAGTCCGCCATGGCGTTCCGCACGATCAGCGAGGTTTCGTCCGAGTTGGACGTGCCGCAGCATGTGCTGCGCTTCTGGGAAGGCAAGTTCCCGCAGCTTCGCCCGCTCAAGCGCGGCGGGGGGCGGCGCTATTACCGTCCGGAGGACGTGGACCTGCTGCGGCAGATCCAGAACCTGCTGTATGGCGAGGGCTACACGATCAAGGGCGTCCAGCGCCTTCTGAAGGACGGGAAGGGGGACGAAGAGCCGGACGCCCGGAGGATGGAGGATGTCGAGCAGGACAAGCTTGACGGCCCCGAGCTTCCTCCAGACGTGGCTCCGGAGGCGCCGGAGGCTGATCCAGTGGACAACGGGGCCGCACGGGTCTTCGTCCCAGAGGTGATGCCGGGTCCCGTCCGGCAGGCCATCGTCTTGGCTCTGGATGAGTTGAGAGAGGCGCGTATTCTGCTCGTAAAAGGTGAAGGAAAGGAAATTTGAGAAACGTGAAAAAAAGTGAACTGTAACGCTTGCGTTGGGCCAAGGTCCCGGCTATATTCCCGCTCCCTTCCGGAACGAAGGGTGGTCCGTCGAACGGAGCGTAGCGCAGCCTGGTAGCGCATCAGACTGGGGGTCTGGGGGTCGCAGGTTCGAATCCTGTCGCTCCGACCAAGTTCCGGATCGGAAGAGAAGCCTTGGAACCCAAAGGTTCCAAGGCTTTTTCTTTGGTCGCGTCTTTCACCGCCTTGCGCGCTCCGGAGGCGCCCACGCGCAGGAACCGCCGGGTGGTCTCCTGCTCCGACTTGGTGGTTCTTCGGCACATCCTTCTGCCAAGCGGCTGGGGCGTCTCCGTTGACCGGGCAGGCTCCGGTGCTCTCCAGGTCGTCGCTCGAATCCGCCGTTCTCCTTCCGATCTTCCGATGATCGGGCGCGACATGCGCATACAACCGCGTCAGGCTGCTCAACAGATGTACGGCAGGGCCGGTCAGGAACGGCTCCGGTGACGAATGCTTTTCGCTGCTTGATCCAGACAAGATGCGGAAGAAGCATCATCCTGGGGGAAGCCCAAGCTGATCGCTCATTTGCGCACCATTTCGCCTACAACGTCATGACCAGCAGTTCCGGCGCCCCGTGGCTTAGCCACATGCGGGTGGAGGTGCGTCGCGTTGCCGCTGCGGCAATGACGAAGGTGGTCCATACTGGATAATCTTTGGAAAGTTTTTCATTCCGCACGTCACGCTGTTGACGTCCTGAACCGAATCGGTGAGCCTGATTCGCGCGACCCGAGCCGTCCGCAGGTCATTCCGCGAAACCACGCCATGCCGGAGACAGGGAGGGCAGGCCGCCGATGTCCAACATGACCTTGCTCCTGCTGACCATCGCCGCGATGTTGCTGGCTGCCATCCCTGTCGCCATGCTGCTGAAGCGGTTCCTGCCCGAATTCCTGCACCGTTCGGCGGGCATCGGCCAGCTTGAGAACCGCATCTACGTACTGCATTCGGAAATTCACGAGATTCAGGACCGGGTCAACGGCAAGGTCCAGCGCCGCAACCAAGTGGCCGCCGACAAGCACCGCATCGAAACCGAGAACCGAAAGATGGAACGGGCGATTGCCGAGATCGCCCTGCAGCCGCCGTTGTTCGTGCACGAGGTGGGCGACCCGCAGGCCGGCATGTCGAAGTTCCTGGTGAACATCGTCCAGGAAAAGGCGTCCTCGATGTCGCGGAACAGTGGCGACAAATCCCAGGTCAACCCGATCTGGCGCTGTTCCAACGTTGCCGAGGTCTGGGCGTCCAGCATGGAGGAGGCCAGGCAACTCGTCGAGGTGGCCTTTCCCTTCAAACTGGGCTTCACCAAGAACTTCCAGAAAATGCAAGGGCGACCCAACCCCGTGCGGATCAAGGCGCCAGCGTCATGATGATAAACTTCCTCATCGTCCTCGGCATCATCGCCATCGGGGCGTGGCTCGGCAACGTACTGCTGGCGGTCGATTCGCAGGTGGCGCAAATCCGCAGCCGGATGCGCGCGGCCAAGGACACCATCGGCAAGCTGGAGGCGACGATCCGCCGGCTCCAGCACGAGGAGGAGAACCTTGCCAAGGAGATCGACGACTGTCTGGCCGACACGGTGGAGGCGCGCCGCAAACAGTCGGAAATCCAGCATCGCCTGTCCGAGGCGCAGGCCAGGAAGCGCCCCCAACTCCTGATCCTGACCGACCGGCGGAACCCGAATGACAAGGAATGGCTGGTCACCGTCGTCAACCGCCAGATCGGTGAAATCGACGCCCTGCACCCGCTGGCAGTCGAATGGGCGCGCGGGCGCGATTATCTGGTCTGGGCCGAGAGCGAGCGGGAAGCGGCCGATCGGGCCACTCGCCGGTTCAGCGCCCGTCCCGGCTATCAGATCAAGGACGTGAAGCCGCTAGCCAAGGACATCTACAGCACCTCGTCCGACCGGACGGCGGCGTAACGCCGCTGGACAGGCGCACGCTCCAACGGCATCGTTCATCTCTGGACTTCAAAGGGATGTGGGTTGAGCGCGATGATCGGACGGGCTGTGCGTGGGCTTCTGTGTGGGCTTCTGGTGGGCCTGATGATTCTGCTGTCCGCCCTGCCGGCGGTGGCGCTGGAAAGCTTCGCGCGTTCCACCCTGACCGTCGAGACGGTGAACGGCGGAAAGTACCGCTTCGACGTGGAACTGGCGGAGACACCGGCCCAGCAGGCCCAGGGGCTGATGTTCCGCGAGAAGATGGCCGCCGACGCCGGTATGCTGTTCACCTACGACCGCCCGCAGCCGGCCAGCTTTTGGATGAAGAACACGCTGATCCCGCTCGACATGATCTTCATCGGCTCGGACGGGCGCATCGTGAACATCCACGCCAACGCCGTGCCGCAATCGCTGGACGCGGTGAACTCCGCGGGGCCGGTGAAGGGCATACTGGAGATCAACGGCGGGATGAGCGCGCGTCTGGGCATCCGCCCCGGCGACCGGGTGGTGCACTCCGCCTTCGGCACCGCGAAGTGACGGTGCCGCGGCGCTAGGCCGGCTTCGGCAAGCCGCAGGCGGTCAAAAAAATCCGGACGGCTTCATCAGGATCGGTGGCGCCCCTTACCACCGCGGAGGCGCGTGGGTGCAGCCAGCCCTGCAAGGCGCGCCGCAGCCCTCCATTCGGTGGCGGCGCGTCCTCCAGCATCGCCACGGGCGTCCCGCGCCGTGCCAGCCATGCGGCGGCAAGGGCCACCAGGCCGGCGTCCGACCCCGCCCCGATCAGACCGGCGGGTCGCCGCTCCGCAACGATCCGGGCGAGTGCCAGCACGGAAGTGCCGGTGTGGCGCTTGCCAAGGTCGATCTGCCCGATGCCGGGGTGCAGCGCCGCCCGCAGCCGCCCGCCTCCCATGGGCGCCACCACGTCGAGTCCATGTCCCTGCCGGTGCAGGGCGTTTGCCAGGGCTACGGCGGCCCGTCCGGAGGGGGTGTCGTCCAGGCCGGAGGCAAAGACGGCGAGGTGGAATTTCGGTGGGGCAGGGGCGTTCACGGGGGGTGTTCGGCGCGGTCGAAAGGGGAGGCATCATACGGAAGGTCCGCTCTGCGGGATAGATGCGCCTGCTTCTTGCCGTCCGCGCAGGGTTCGTGTATTCCACTCCGCGACGTCGGGGCGTAGCGCAGTCTGGTCAGCGCGCCAGTTTTGGGTACTGGAGGCCCCCGGTTCGAATCCGGGCGCCCCGACCAATGAAATTCGAACGATGCAACAAGCACGTATCAGAGGAGATGCCGCGTCATGAAAGTCCGGATCTACCAGCCGAGCAAAGCGGCCACTCAGTCCGGGCGTGCCAAGACGCATCGTTGGCTGCTCGAGTACGAAATCGAAACCCCGCGCCGTCCTGAGCCGCTGATGGGCTGGATCAGCTCCGGCGATACCTTGAATCAGGTGCGAATCGGCTTTGAGACCTCGGACGAGGCCGTCGCCTTCGCCACGCGCAAGGGATGGGACTACACCGTTCAGGATGCGCCGGTGCGCCGCGTCCGTCCGCGCAACTACGCCGACAACTTCCGCACCGATCGTCCGCGCTTCTGATCCGGACCGGGGCCCCATAGCTCAGTTGGATAGAGCAATCGCCTTCTAAGCGATAGGTCGCAGGTTCGAATCCTGCTGGGGTCGCCACCTTTCCTCCGACCCAACCCTTTTCCGACCCGCGTGCGATCCCCTCTGTGTGCGCGGGTTGAAGCCGCGTGCGTGTTCATGGACGCGTTCCGATGGCTTCGGCCCTCGGAACCCATCGTGATTTTCAAACGGTCAACACAGTTATCCCCATATCTCCTTTATCGTAGACAAGAGGTATGGCTGAATGTTTGGTTGTATTGCTGCACCGTTGAATTGCAGATTATGCAGCGATTCCGGCAGGTGATAACCATGCCCAAATTGGCAGCATTGGAGCTAGTCTCCGCTCCTCCAAGGGGCTTGTCCATTGATCCACAAAGTTATCCACAGAAAATGGGGATAACCACAAAGCGCCTTGGGGCGGTGATCTGGCGGTACTATGCCGCTCTGCCCCGGCTTTGGCAGCGCAAGGAACTGCCCCATAGCCAGCAGCGTTTCAAGGAGCGCTTGAAGCAACGCTTCGGCAATCCCATGCTGTTCGTCGTCAGTGCGAGGTGATGTCTTGGTGGGGTGGGTCGTCAGAACACTTGTGCTGTGCTTTGTGGTCGGGCTGGTCCTGTCCTTCCTGGACATCGATCCGGCCAGCATTCTCACCAACAGCTGGGGCACCATTCAGGAAATCGCTCGGCTGGCCGCGGACCTGTTCCGTTGGGCGCTGCCCTACATCCTGATCGGCGCGGTGGTTGTCGTGCCGCTGTCCGTACTGGCGGCGGTCATGCGTTGGACGCGCACGCGGCACCGCCCCTGACCCAAGTCTCTCGTTTTTTCTACCCAAACAAGAAAAAACCGGAGATTCCATCGAATCTCCGGTTAAGTGAATACAGGGAGGGTTAGAGACAAGCGGTGTTTAACCGTTTGGCATATTCGCTTCGTTGATCTATA
This sequence comes from Pseudomonadota bacterium, assembly GCA_023411035.1. Taxonomy (GTDB): domain Bacteria; phylum Pseudomonadota; class Alphaproteobacteria; order Azospirillales; family Azospirillaceae; genus Azospirillum. Next base: position 11,173 of record JAEYPE010000009.1, on the reverse strand, counting down.
TCAAAAGGCGCTAATTTTATCGATTTGCCTCAACCTGTCCCGCCTTGTCTGGACAAAAAAATAGCCGGGGGTTCCAATGGAACCCCCGGCATAGGCGAATACAGGGAGGGTTAGAGACGAGAGCGTTCTACCTCTTTCCGCGCCCTGGAACGTTGATATAGATCAAACGCTTTTCGCATTGCAGCGAAAGTTTGGCGTTTCATACCGGCGGCAACTGAATGCGCCACCGGCATGCCTCTGTAGGTCAATGCCAATGCATTGATCTGCCGGGTTTTGCGGTCGGAAAACTATCGAATTGATCATCATACGACCGGATCACTTGTGCGTGTGGCCGTAGAGAACCGAAGGATCGGTTTCAACCTCCTGAATCACCTCAAGTTTTCCATCACGCACAGCGCGGTAGAAGCAGCTCCGCCGTCCGGTATGGCAGGCCACGCCGTCCTGTTCGACGATCAGCAGCAGGGTGTCGCCATCGCAATCGATCCGGAAATCCTTCAGCCGCTGCATCTGGCCGGAAGTCTCGCCCTTGCGCCACAGCCCCTTGCGGGACCGCGACCAGTAGCAGACACGGCCCGTCTTCAGCGTCTCCAACACGGCGTCGCGATTCATCCAGGCCATCATCAGGATTTCGCCGGTTCCCTCGGCCTGGGCGATGGCCGGAACCAACCCGTCGGCGTTGAAAGCGATGGCGGCGATCACATCGTCGAACGCTATGGCGTCCGTCATGGTCCGATCCTTGTGTTCGTTCGGGCAGGGCTTTTCCTGCGGCCCGTCACAGCGCATTGTTCAGCCGGGCAAAGGCGCCCTCCAGGTCCTTGATGAGGTCGTCCACATCCTCCAGTCCGGCGTGCAGGCGCAGCACGGTGCCGGGATCGGTCCAGCGGGTGGCAGTGCGGACGGCGGCGGGCCGTGCCGGCAGGATCAGGCTTTCGAACCCACCCCAACTGTAGCCCAGTCCAAACAGTTCCAGGGAGTCCAGCATCGCCGACAGGGCGGACTTCGGCACCGCGTTCATGACCACGGAAAACAGGCCGGAGGAGCGCCCGATGTCGCGCTTCCAGATCGCGTGGCCCGGGCAATCCGGGAAGGCCGGATGCAGCACGCGCGTGACCTCGCGCCGTTTCGACAGCCAGTCGGCCAGCGCGAGCGCGCTTTCCTCGTGCCGCTTCAGGCGGACGGACAGGGTGCGCAGCCCGCGCAGCCCCAGATAGATGTCGTCCGGTCCGGCGCAAGTGCCGGTGCGGGTGGCGGCCTTCTTCACGGCCAGCCAACTCGCCTCGTCGGCGCAGGCGATCACGCCCAGCATCGCATCGGCGTGGCCGACCATGTATTTGGTCGCCGCGTGGATCGAAACGTCCACCCCATGCCGAAGCGGCTGGAAGAAGAGCGGCGTCGCCCAGGTGTTGTCGATCATCACCGTGGCGCCTACCGTCTTGGCCGCCGCGGCGATGGCTGGAACGTCCTGCACCTCGAAGGTCAGGGAGCCCGGCGATTCGAGGAACACGACGCTGGTGTTCGGCTTCAGCAGCGCCGCGATCCCTGCGCCGACGGTGGGATCGAAATACTCCACCTCCACGCCGTAGGGGACCAGCGTATCGTTGGCGAACCGACGGGTCGGGCCATAGGCGCTGTCGGTGATCAGCACATGGTCGCCCGCCTTGGTGAAGGCCAGGAGCGCCGTTGCTATGGCGTTCAGGCCGGACCCGGTGTTGACCGCGCGATAGGCGCCCTCAAGCTCCGCCACCGCCTGTTCGAAGGCCACCGTGGTGGGAGTTCCGATGCGGCCGTAGTTGGTGGTGTCGAAGGGGGTCCGGTCGCTTGCCTCCAGCGCCGCCAGGGTCGGGAACAGCACGGTCGAGCAGTGGTAGACGGGCGGATTCACGATTCCGTGATTGTCGCGCGGGCTGCGCCCCGCATGGCTTAGGACCGTATCTTTTCGTGCGTCTTTCATGGGTCTTTCCGCAACAACAGCGACGGTGGCCGTATCCTGACATCCGAGTTGGTCCCGGCCACAGAAGAATCTTTTACCTACGTTTCTGTAAGGGATTACCAATCCAAATGCACGGCATAAGGATGATTCGACAACGCTGATGTTGTTGGTGCACTCTTGTGACATGCGCGTGACCCTGCGCGGGTCCGCGTATTGCACGAACCTAAGCGTAAAAACGCAAGAACAGGGTGGAGCAGAATATGAAATCGGGAATCCTCGCCGCTGCCGCCGCGGTCGTGGTGTTCGGTGCCGTTACTGGTGCCCAGGCAGGTCCGACGCTGGACGCCGTCAAGGCCCGCGGCTTCGTTCAGTGCGGCGTGAACGCCGGCCTTCCGGGCTTCGGCAACCCCGACAGCTCGGGCAAATGGACCGGCCTCGACGTCGATTACTGCCGCGCGATCGCGGTCGCGCTGTTCAACGACCCGACCAAGGTCAAGTACACCCCGCTGTCGGCGCAGCAGCGCTTCCCCGCCATCCAGTCGGGCGAGGTCGATCTGCTGTCGCGCAACACCACCGTCACGCTGACCCGCGACACCTCGGTCGGTCTGAACTTCGCCCCGGTCACCTATTATGACGGCCAGGGCTTCATGGTGAACAAGAAGCTCGGCGTGAAAAGCGCCAAGGAGCTGAACGGCGCCACCGTCTGCGTCCAGGCCGGCACGACGACCGAGCTGAATCTGGCGGACTACTTCCGCACCAACAACATGTCCTACAACCCGGTCGTCATCGAGTCGAACGACGAGGTGAACGCCGCTTACTTCGCCGGCCGCTGCGACGTGCTGACCACGGACGCCTCCGGTCTGGCCGGTACCCGCGCCGGCGTGGCGCCGGTTCCGGACGACCACATCATCCTGCCTGAGATCATCTCGAAAGAGCCGCTGGCCCCCGCCGTCCGCCACGGTGACGACCAGTGGTTCGACGTGGTGAAGTGGACCGTCTACGCCACCATCCAGGCGGAAGAGATGGGCATCACCTCCAAGAATGTCGACGAGTTCGTGAACAGCAAGAACCCGGAGATCCAGCGTCTCCTGGGCACCTCGCCGGGCATGGGCAAGGCGCTGGGCCTGGATGAGAAGTGGGCCTACAACGTCATCAAGACGGTGGGCAACTACGGCGAGATCTTCGAGCGCAACGTCGGCCTGAAGACCCCGCTGAAGCTGGAGCGCGGCCTGAACGCGCTGTGGACCAACGGCGGTCTGCAGTACGCGATGCCGATCCGCTAAGGACGGAAAGGAGGACCGCGGACCACAGGGAGGCCCGCGGTCCCTCCTTTTTGATGGCCATCATTGATGGCGGGCAAGGCGGTGCCAAGGGCGAAAGAAACCAAGGCCCGTGCCGCTAGCCTGTCTGGGAGACGATGTACGTGGCGCAGATGTGCGGCGGACGTTCGGGAGGCGGCCGGCGCCCTTACGCCATGTTGTGAGGGGAGAGAACCGTGGCCAGCGAGACCCGGGACACCGCGCGCCCAAGCGCGCCTGGCGGTGTTTCATTTTCCCTCAGCGACCCGACGGTCCGTGCCGTGTTCTACCAGGTTCTGGTGGTCGGCATCGTCGTCGCGGTCGGCTGGTTCCTGATCCACAACACGCTCGACAACCTGTCGAAGCGGTCCATCGCGACGGGATTTGGATTCCTGGAGCGCGAGGCCTCCTTCGGCATCGGTGAGAGCCTCATCGATTACCACCCGCGGGACAGCTATGGCCGGGCCTTTCTGGTCGGCGTGCTGAACACGCTGAAGGTGTCGATCATCGGCGTCGTCCTGGCGACCATACTCGGTACGCTGATCGGCGTCGCCCGCCTGTCCAGCAACTGGCTGATCGCCAAGCTGGCCTCCACCTATGTGGAGATCGTCCGCAACATCCCGCCGCTGCTCCAACTCTTCTTCTGGTACGCGCTGGTGTCGGAAAGCATGCCGCCGGTCCGGCAGGCGCTGAACCCATTTCCCGGCGTCTTCCTGTCGCAGCGCGGCCTGTTCGTGCCGGTGCCCGCCGCCGACCCGGTGTGGGCGCATATGGGCTTCGCGCTCGCCGTCGCGGTGATCGTGGCGATCTTTCTGCGGCGCTGGGCCAAGACCCGGCAGGAGCGGACGGGCCAGCCCTTCCCGACCGGCTGGACGACGCTGGCGCTGGTGGTCGGCCTTCCGCTGATCGCCTACATCGCCGGCGGTGCGCCGACGGCGATGGACGTGCCGGTGCTTCAGGGATTCAACTTCCGCGGCGGCGTGGTCGTCACGCCGGAATTCTTCGCCATCCTGGTCGGTTTGGTCGTCTACACCGCCGCCTTCATCGCGGAGGTGGTGCGCAGCGGCATCCTGGCGGTGAACTGGGGCCAGACGGAGGCGTCGCGGGCGCTCGGCCTCGACAGCGCCAAGACACTGCGGCTGGTCGTCCTTCCGCAGGCGCTGCGGGTGATCGTGCCGCCGCTGACCAGCCAGTATCTGAATCTGACCAAGAACAGTTCCCTGGCGCTCGCCATCGGCTATCCGGATCTGGTGTCGATCGCCAACACGACGCTGAATCAGACCGGTCAGGCGATCGAGGGCGTGGCGATGATCATGGGCACCTATCTGGTCATCAGCCTGGGCATCTCGCTCTTCATGAACTGGTACAACAAACGCATCGCGCTGGTGGAGCGCTGACGGCCATGACCGAAAACGTCCATACCGGAATCATCCCCGACGAACGTCCGCCGGCCAACACCGTCGGTCCCGTGGCTTGGCTGCGCGATAACCTGTTCAACACCTGGTACAACGCGCTTCTGACGATCCTGATCGCCTGGCTGCTGTTCAAGGCGATCCCGCCGCTTCTCGACTGGCTGATCTTCAGCGCCAACAGCTTCGGCACGCCGCCGCAGGTGTGCCGGCAGGAGGGCGGCGCCTGCTGGACCTTCGTCAGCGAAAAGCTGCGTTTCGTCATGTTCGGCACCTTCCCCTACGAGGAACAGTGGCGCCCCCTGGTCACCATCGTCATCATCATCGCGCTGGTGCTGGTGAGTTGCGACCGGCGGTTCTGGAAGCCCTGGCTGGGCGCCCTGTGGGTCGGTGGCCTGATCGCGGTCGGCGTCCTGATGTGGGGCGGCGTGCTGGGCCTGACCTATGTCGAGAATACGCTGTGGGGCGGTCTTCCGCTGACGCTGATGCTGTCGGTGATCGGCCTGTCCGTGGCCTTTCCGGCGTCGATCCTGCTGGCGCTGGGGCGGCGGTCGCAGCTTCCGGCCATCCGCGTGATGTCGGTGACCTACATCGAGCTGATCCGCGGCGTGCCGCTCATCAGCCTGCTGTTCATGGCGTCGGTGATGTTCCCGTTGTTCCTGCCGACCGGCGTGAACTTCGACAAGCTGCTGCGCGCCCAGATCGCCTTCATCATGTTCGCCGCCGCCTATATGGCGGAAGCGATCCGCGGAGGTCTTCAGGCCATCCCGAAGGGGCAGTTCGAGGCGGCGGACGCGCTGGGTCTGAATTACTGGCAGGCGATGCGCAAGATCGTCCTGCCGCAGGCGCTCGCCATCTCCATCCCACCGCTGGTGAACACCTTCATCAGCTTCTTCAAGGACACGTCGCTGGTCATCATCATCGGCCTCTACGACCTGCTGGGCACCGCCAAGGCGGCGCTGTCCGACCCGGCGTGGCGCGGTTTCTACCGCGAGGCCTACCTGTTCATCGGCGTGATCTACTGGGTGTTCTGCTACTCGATGTCCAAATACAGCCAAAAGCTCGAACGCGACCTGCGTCGCGGCCACCGTCGCTGAGGGAAAGGGAAAAGAGATGACCATGGCCCAGACCGCCGGCACCGCGCGCACCTTTGCCAAGGGCGAAGAGATCATTCAATGCCGTGGCGTGCACAAATGGTATGGCGAGTTCCACGTTTTGAAGAACATCGACCTGTCGGTTTCCAAGGGGGAGCGGATCGTGATCTGCGGCCCCTCCGGTTCCGGCAAATCGACCATGATCCGCTGCCTGAACCGGCTTGAGGAGCATCAGAAGGGCACCATCATCGTCGACGGGATCGAATTGACCGGCAACCTGAAGAACATCGAGCTGGTCCGCCGTGAAGTCGGCATGGTGTTCCAACACTTCAACCTGTTCCCGCACCTGACCGTGCTGGAGAATTGCACCCTCGCCCCCATCTGGGTCCGCAAGAAGCCGAAGGCCGAAGCGGAGGAGATAGCGATGCGCTACCTGAATCGGGTGCGCATCGCGGAGCAGGCGCACAAGTACCCCGGCCAGCTTTCCGGCGGCCAGCAGCAGCGCGTGGCCATCGCCCGTTCGCTGTGCATGAGCCCGAAGGTGATGCTGTTCGACGAGCCGACTTCCGCCCTCGACCCCGAGATGGTGAAGGAGGTGCTGGACGTCATGATCGGGCTGGCCGAGGACGGCATGACCATGCTCTGCGTGACCCACGAGATGGGCTTCGCCAAGTCGGTCGCCGACCGCGTGATCTTCATGGACCGCGGCGAGATCGTGGAACAGAACACGCCCAATGAGTTCTTCACCAACCCGCAGTCGGAGCGGACCCGGCTGTTCCTCAGCCAGATCCTGAATCATTAGAAAGAAACCGAGCGCTCGTCAGGCGGCTTGAGGGAGCGGCTCGACGGCGAAGCCGAGGCCGTTGAGCCGCTTGATGAGGCGTTGGTGCTATGCGGCCGGAAAATGATCACTTCCATCATTTTCCGGCATCATTTTCCGGCATCATTTTCCAAACCGTGAAACCCGGCAGATCAATGCAACAGCGTTGATCGAGAGGGGGATGCCGGCGGCGCCTTCAGAGGCCGATGGCATGACGCCGGATGGGCGTCTCGCCGTCGAGGGTCAGCAGCGGCTCGTAAAGCTCGGGCCGGCGGTCGCGGAAGATGCCCCAGGATGCGCGTTGGGCGGCGATGCGCTCCAGGTCGAAGCTGGCGGTCAGAACCGCTTCGCTCTCCCGGTCGGCCTGCGCGATCAACTCCCCGGTCGGCCCGGCGATGAAGGACGAACCGTAGAAGGTGATTCCACAGGTCTCACCCTCTTCCCGCCCGATGCGGTTTGAGGCGACCAGCGGCATCAGGTTGGCCCCGGCGTGACCTTGCATGACCCGCGTCCAATGGGCTTGGCTGTCCAGCGAGCCGTCCTGGGGCTCGGACCCGATGGCGGTGGGATAGAACAGGATTTCCGCCCCTTTCAGCGCCATGGCGCGGGCCGATTCCGGGAACCACTGGTCCCAGCAGATCGCGCAGCCGATGGTGGCGTAGCGCGTCTTGTAGACCTGAAACCCGGTGTCGCCTGGGTTGAAATAGTATTTCTCCTGATAGCCGGGGCCGTCCGGAATGTGGGACTTGCGGTAGACACCGAGAACCGAGCCGTCCGCGTCGATCATGGCCAGAGAATTGTAATAGGCGTTCCTCGCCCTCTCGAAAAAGCTGGTGGGGATCACCACGGACAGTTCGCGGGCGAGCGCACTCATCCGCGCGATCACAGGGTGATCCTCGACCGGATGGGCGAGGGCGAACAACTCCTGCTTCTGGTCCTTGCAGAAGTAAGGCGTCTCGAACAGTTCCTGCGGCAGGATGATCTGCGCGCCGCGCGCCGCCGCCTCACGCACGAGGCGTTCGACGCCGTTCACGTTGGCTTCGCGGTCCCAACCGCAGGCCATCTGGGTCGCCGCGACGGTGACGGTGCGTCCGGTGGTGGTGGGGCGCATAAGCTGGTGCTCCTGTACTCTTGCGTGGTGCTGTGCCGTGTTAGTCGGAGGAAGGCTGGGCGCGCAACCCAATCTCCGCCCCGTCACAATCCTTTCAGATTTGCCCCCATTCCATGTCCTGGCAATCCGCCTGCCTGCTCCGGTCGGCGGAAGCGGCAGAGTTCGGCGGTCATACGTATAAATAAGAAACGCTCTCATAAATTTCTCTCATTCAGGATGAGTGACATATTATTGCATGCACGAAAAATTTATTTTCGCACTCGCTTTACGATTCTTGCGAGAGTGACTATGGTCGGAGACGTTGATTTGGTCCGCAGCACCGGCTCACCGGCCCGACGGACAACTGCCGAGAGATCGTCGTCATGGTGGGGCGTTTCAAGAGACAGGAGCAGATGCTCGCCGTGCCCGACGCAGAGGATGCCGACATGTTCCGCCAGTCCGGCATGTCTCTGCCCCGTGCCGCGCGGGAAGCGCACCGCGCCATCACGCGTGCGCTTCAAAACCGCATCGTCGACCATGGTATCAGCATGGGGCAGTGGTATTTTCTCCGTGCCCTGTGGGAGGAGGATGGGCTGACCCAGCGCGAGTTGAGCCAGCGGGTCGGCATGATGGAACCCACCACGGTGGCCGCCCTGAACAACCTGGAACGGTGCGCTCTCGTCAAGAGGGTGCGCAACCCCCATGACCGGCGCAAGGTGAACATTTATCTGACGTCGAAGGGCAAAGCGCTGCGGACCGATATTCTGCCGTGCGCGGAGGAGATCGAGGAAATCGCCGTCCGTGGAATCTCTCCGGGTGAACTGGCGCTGACCGTCAGCGTGCTTCGCCGCGTTTCCGCCAACTTTGGTGGCCCGCCACCGGCCTGCGGAGAGGACAAGCTGGGGTGAAGGGCGGCGTAGCAGTCATGCGAATGAATTGATTTTCCGTATTTTTCAGTCGTCCAGATCGGGCGGCGGCAGGCTGGCGCCGGTCAGGTTGGCCCCCGTGAAGCGCGCGTCGCGAACTTTCGCGTCGCTGAGGATGGCTCCCGTCAGGTCGGCATTGGAGAAGTCGCAGCCGGCCAGATTCGCCCCGCGCATGTTGGCGCGGATGCAGGAGGCTCCGTTGAGGTTGCTGCCGGTCAGATTCGCGCCCCACAGCCGCCCGGTCGGCTTGCCGTCCGGACCCTTTATATCGACCCAGCTGATGCCCGCCCCATCCAACCGCGCGCCCGACAGGTTGGTGCCGCGCAGGGTCGCTCCGTCGAGGATGGCGCCGCTGAAATCGCTGCCGGTCAGGTCGGCGGCGGAGATGTCGCACATGATGAGCAGGGAATCGCGCATCTTGGCGCTGACCAACCGCACCCCGCGGAGATTCGCGCCGGACAGGTTCACGCCGTGAAGGTCGATGTGCGACAGGTCCGCCCCGCTGAGGTCGGCGCGTGAACCCATGGCGCCGTTGGTGTTGATCCAGGTGTAGTGGTTGTGCAGCGCTTCCTGGATCTGGATCGAGAAATTCTCGGCGGAGCGCGCCATGTTGGCGCCGGTCGTGTCCGCTCCGGCAAAGTCCGCCCCCTCCATTTTCACGCCCTGAAGGTCGGCGTTGCGCAGGTTGGCGCCGGCCAGCACCGCACCGTTCAGGTTGGCGTCGCGTAGGACGGCGCCCTGAAGATTGACGCCGGACAGGTTGCAGCCGCGCAGGTCGGCGCGGGCGAGGTTGCAGTTCTTCATGGTGGAGCGCATCAGCGTGGCCCCGGCCATGAGCGCGCCTTCGCAATCCGCTCCGTTCATCGACACGTCGGTCAGGTCGGCTCCGGACAGGTTGGCGTTCGACATCATCGCGTCGTCCATGTCGCTTCCGGACAGATCGGACCGCACGAAGTCCAGTCCCTTGCCGCCGTTCGCACCGGACCCGCCGTACAGCAGCGCGCCGCCGCGCAGGTCGGCCTCCTTCAAAATGGCCCGCTTCAGCTTGGCGCCGCGCATGTGGGCGCCGCGCAGGTCGGCCCGGTAGAGATTGCAGCCGGTCAGGTCGGCCTTGGTCAGATGGGCGGCGAACAGGTCGGCATGGCTGAGATTCGCGTTGGACAGGTCGCAATGGGCCATGTTGGTCCCGGACAGCTTGCCTTGCGTCAACTCGACCCCGGCGAGGTTCGCTCCCTCCAGGTTGGCCATGGTCAGGTTGGCGCGGTTGCCGCCCGACCGATTTTTCAGCCAACGCTCGTGCTTTTCCAGCACGGCGACCAACTCATGTGGCGTCATGACCCCGTCCGACAATCAGCCCGTTCCCGGCGCGGCGCGGGGGTCTGGGCGCGGTTACTCCAGCGCGTCAGCAGCGTCATTAGATAATCGGGTTGAATTGTTAATATGTCGTTCTACGACCGGGCTCGATGCGACGCCGAACCGCCGCGGCTGGAACGGATCATCGTGACGATGGGCATGGGGGGCGGACAGGACGCGGCTGCCGGCCCTGCGACCGCCCGTGGCCGAGGATTTGCGCGACATCGTGTCGGCCCCGAAGATCGCCGCGAACGTGGCCAGACAAGAAGCGGGCCAAGGGCAGCCTCAACGGCTTAACCGTGGTGGAGAAGGAGTAAGGAGGGACGGGCGAAGCCGCCCGCCGCGGAGCGGCGCCTCAGTGCTTGGGCCGCCAGCCGTTGGTGTCCGGCTCGTAACGCCGCCGAACCGCCGCCCAGGCGACCTTTTGGGCCAGCAATTCGCGCTGCATGGCGTGACGCGCCTCCGGCGTCCGGCAGGCTTGCCAAGCGTGATTGAAGGCTGACCGGTAAATGTCCTGCGCGGGCAGCGGCAGGCACCGCTTCACCGATTCGGGCAATTCGGTGTTCCTGCGGAAGGTCATGGGGCGTTCCTCCGGAATTTTGATTGGTTTGTTCCCTCCACTATAACCTGTATGCCACCGGAGTTCGTAGGGCTTTTTCCTGCCGCGTTGGAGGTAGGCACCGACCGATCGACGCGCTGGGTCCAAAGTCCGGCAGCCATGAAAAAAGCCCCTCCCCAGACGGTGGGGAAGGGCTTTTCGATGACCCAAGCAGTTTTGCGGCGACCCGTTCTGATGGCCCGGTCTTACGGCGTGCGGCGCGCAGTACGGTGCGCCGGGATCGGAATGGGCCGAATCGCCTGCTCTTCGCGGCGGCTGGCCGACATGTCGATCTCGATGCGGGCCAGTGCCTTGCGCAGTTCATGCACCGCTTCCGACAGCGCCTGGATCGACGCCTCGCCCGGCTGCTGGCGCCAGCCGCGATAGGCGTTCAGGCAGCCGCGCGCGGTGTCGCGCAGCCGCGCCTCGACGGCATCGACCGGCGGCGGATTGGTGCCGGCGGGACGGCTGCCCTCCCCCGCGGCGGGCTGGGGAGCGGGAGCGGCCGGGGCGGGCGCCGGCTGGGGAGCGGGCTGCGGGTCCGGACGGTTGAGGCGCAGCGTCTCGGTCTGGGCCGGAGCGGACGGCTGGACCGGAGCCGGCTGGGGAGCGGCAGGCTGGGGCGCGGCGGACTGAACCGGGGCCGGAGCGGGGG
>JAEYPE010000250.1 GCA_023411035.1 Pseudomonadota bacterium | reverse complement strand
CAACCTGGCCGAGCGCCGCAAGACGCAGGGAACGCGCCTGTCGGGCGGCGAGCAGCAGATGCTCGCCATCGCCCGCGTGCTGCGCACGGGCGCACGCCTGCTGCTGCTCGACGAGATCTCGGAAGGGCTGGCTCCCGTCATCGTCGACCGGCTGTTCGAGCTGATCGTGCGCCTCAAGGCGCGCGGATACACCATCCTGCTGGTGGAGCAGAACACGCACTTCGTGGAGCCGCTGGCCGACCGGCATTTCGTGGTGGAACGGGGACAGGTGGTTCTGCACGTGACTGCAGCCGAGCTCTCGGCCAATGCCGAGATGCTCGAGCGATACATCGGCGTCTGACGGGGCATGCCCATGCTGTTCGACATCCCGCTGCCCGTGCTGCTCGGCCAGATCACCATCGGCCTGGTGAACGGCTGCTTCTACGCCATGCTGAGCCTGGGGCTGGCCATCATCTTCGGCCTCCTCAACGTCATCAACTTCGCCCACGGCGCGCTCTACATGCTGGGGGCTTTCGTGGCGTGGCTGCTGCTGACCACGGCGGGCATCGGCTATTGGTGGGCGCTTCTCCTGGCTCCGCTGATCGTCGGGGCCTTCGGCGTGATCCTGGAGAAGACGCTGCTCAGCCGGCTCTACAAGCTGGACCATCTCTACGGACTGCTGCTGACCTTCGGCCTCGCCCTGATCGTGGAGGGAATTTTCCGCCACTTCTATGGCGTGTCGGGCCAGCCATACCCGATTCCCGATGTGCTGCGCGGCGGGCAGAATCTGGGCTTCATGTTCCTGCCCAATTACCGCGCCTGGGTCGTCGTCGCCTCGCTGATCGTCTGCCTCGCCACATGGTACGCCATCGAGCGGACGAAGCTCGGCGCCTATCTGCGCGCCGCCACGGAGAATCCGGTGCTGGTCCAGGCGTTCGGCATCAACGTGCCAGTCATGATCACGGCGACCTACGGGTTCGGCGTGGCGCTGGCCGGACTGGCCGGGGTGCTGGCCGCCCCGATCTATCAGGTGTCGCCGCTGATGGGCTCCAACCTCATCATCGTGGTGTTCGCCGTGGTGGTGATCGGCGGCATGGGGTCGATTCTGGGCGCGGTGCTGACCGGATACGGTCTTGGGCTGTTGGAAGGGCTGACGAAGGTGTTCTACCCGGAGGCGTCCAACATCGTCGTCTTCGTCATCATGGCCGTGGTGCTGATGATCAAGCCCGCCGGCCTGTTCGGGCGGGAGAGGTGACCCATGGCGACCGAGACCCACGCCGTCCGCCGCGAAGCCGCGGCCCCCACCGCGGCCCCTGCCACCGGAAGACCGGCCACGCCGGGCCTGCTGGCGCTGGCCGTTCTGCTGGCGGTGCTGATCGGCGCGCCTTACGTGCTGTACCCGGTCTTCGTGATGAAGGTGCTGTGCTTCGCGCTGTTCGCCTGCGCCTTCAACCTGCTGATCGGCTTCGCGGGGCTTTTGAGCTTCGGGCACGCCGCCTTCTTCGGCGGGGCGGCCTACATCACCGCCCACACGGTGAAGGTCTGGGGCCTGCCGCCGGAACTCGGCATTCTGCTGGGCACCGCCTTTTCCGCCACGCTCGGGCTGGCCTTCGGGGCTCTGGCGATCCGGCGGCAAGGCATCTATTTCGCTATGATCACGCTGGCGCTGGCCCAGATGGTCTATTTCATGGCGCTCCAGCTTCCCTTCACCCATGGCGAGGACGGCATCCAGGCGGTGCCGCGCGGGCATCTGTTCGGGGTGATCGACCTCAGCCAGACGATGTCCATGTACTACACGGTGCTGGCGGTTTTCCTGTTTGGCTTCCTGGTGATCTGGCGCACCGTCCATTCGCCCTTCGGGCAGGTGCTGAAGGCGATCCGCGAGAACGAGCCGCGGGCCATTTCGCTGGGCTACCGCACCGACCAGTACAAGCTGACGGCCTTCGTCCTGTCCGCCGCGCTGGCCGGTCTGGCCGGCGGCACCAAGGCCATCGTCTTCCAGCTTGCCACCCTGACCGACGTGCAATGGCAGATGTCGGGCGAGGTGGTGCTGATGACGCTGCTGGGCGGGATGGGAACGCTGTTCGGCCCGGTGATCGGGGCGGCACTGGTGGTGGCGCTGGAAAACTATCTGGCGGCTAGCAATCTGCCGGTGCCGGTGGTGATCGGCGCGATCTTCGTCGCCTGCGTTCTGCTGTTCCGCCGCGGCATCGGCGGGGAGATCGCCGCCCGCTTCGGCGGGAAGCGCCCTTGAGAGGGGAAGCGGGCTGCGGCTACAGCCGCAGCGCCTCCTCCGCCGGCTGGTAGGGCAGCCCCTGGGCGTCGGCTACCGCCTTGCAGGTGACGGCGCCGGCATGGATGTTCAGCCCCGCCCTCAGATGCGGATCGCGCGCCAGTGCCGCGCGGTAACCCTGGTCGGCCAGAGCCAGCGTAAAGGGCAGGGTGGCGTTGTTCAGCGCGAAGGTCGAGGTGCGCGCGACCGCTCCCGGCATGTTGGCGACGCAATAATGGACCACCCCATCCACCAGATAGGTGGGCTGCGCATGGGTGGTGGGGTGTGAGGTTTCGAAGCAGCCGCCCTGGTCGATGGCGACGTCCACCACGACCGCGCCACGCTTCATCCGCTCCACCATGGCCTTGGTCACCAGCTTCGGCGCCTCCGCCCCCGGCACCAGTACCGCGCCGATCACGAGGTCGGCGTCGAGCACATGCTCCTCGATCGTGTCGACGGTCGAATAGAGCGTCTGGAGCTTCGCGCCGAATTGCAGGTCAAGCTCCTTCAGACGGGGCAGCGATTTGTCGATCACCACGACCTTCGCCTCCAGCCCCATGGCCATGCGCGCGGCGTTGGTGCCGACCACGCCGCCGCCCAGAACGACCACCTTGGCCGCCGGAACGCCGGGCACCCCGCCCAGCAGAACGCCGCGCCCGCCCTGCGCCTTCTCCAGGCAATGGGCGCCGGCCTGCACCGCCATGCGGCCCGCGACCTCGCTCATCGGCGCCAGCAGCGGCAGGCCGCCGCGGGGGTCGGTCACCGTCTCATAGGCGATGGCGACGGCGCCGGACTCCAGAAGCAGCTTCGTCTGTTTGGGATCGGGGGCGAGGTGAAGGTAGGTGAACAGGATCTGGCCCCGGCGCAGCATCGCGCATTCCTGCGGCTGGGGTTCCTTCACCTTCACCACCATATCCGCACGGGCGAAGACGGTTGCGGCGTCCGGCGCGATCTCCGCCCCGGCGGATTCGTATTGCCCATCCTCCAGCCCGATGGCGGCGCCGGCTCCCGCCTGCACAAGCACCCTGTGCCCGTGATGAGCCAGTTCGCGGACCGAGGCCGGGGTCAGCCCGACGCGGTATTCGTGGTTTTTGATTTCCGTTGGCACACCGATGAGCATGGGCATCCTCCGCGGGTGGGGCCGGTGCCGGAAAGTGGCGCGCAGCGCACCGGCCTTCTGGTTGTTTACTCCAGAATTTGGGGAGTGCTGGGGCGGTCTGCATCTCTCTTATGGGGATGTCGGCGGATTCCATATGCTAAATAAAAACATTAAAAAAATTTGCGATGAAATCCCCATCAATAAATATCTTTGAGATATTTTGACATATCCGCAAAAAAGTATGGATGGTTAGTTTTTAGAGTTGTGGAACAAATCTCCGCGACCATGCTATATGGATGCTTGTGCCGCACTGCACAAAATTCGCGGCGCTAAAGAAATAATGGAGGGAGCGTCCGATTCGGACGGAACGAAACCAGGAGCAAGGCAGATGGCATCAGAAAAAGACGCGCAGACCATCGCGCGTGACACCGCCGCCAAGGGCCGGAACGTTGCCGATGAAACCACCCGGCGCATGGCGGAAACCGCCGCGGAGGTGACCCATCGCGGCGCCGATACGGCCAGCGACATGATGGGCAAGGCGACGCAGATCGCTGGCCAGACTTCCGAACAGATTAATCGCATGATGGGGCTGTCGGCCGAGGCCCAGGGCGAGGTCGCTCAGCGGGCCCGCGAGAACATGGACGTCATGTCTCAATGCGGGTCCGTGCTGATGGACGGAATGCAGTCCATCATGCGCGAATGGCTGGGCTTCGCACAGGAGGCCATGGCCCGCAACGTGGAAGGCATCAACGCGATGATGCGCAGCCGGTCCGTTCAGGATTTCTACGCGGCGCAGAGCAGCATGGTGAAAGACGAGGTGGAACTTTTGCTGAACCGCAGCGTCAAGATATCGGAGATGTCGGCGAAAACCGCGAACGACGCGGTGCAGCGCTTGAATGAGCGGGCCGAAGGGGCAGGGCGCCGTTCGCGCCGCAGCGCCTGAGGCTTCGTCAACGATCCATCCTGGCCTTGCGCCCCTGGACCGGTGGGTCCGGGGGCGTCTTTTTGCGACGGCCCTTTTTACGGCGGCCCGTTACTTCGCGACGATCCGGCCTTCGATCTTCGGCGTGACGGTCTTCTTCGCCTCGACATAGTCCATGACCATGGTCGCCATGAGGACCGCTCCGGAGGCGTCCACCACCGCCCGCCCGCGGGTCAGCGCGGTGTAGCCGTCGCCGCCCTTCAGCATGTAATCGTTGGTCGCCACGCGGTAGGTCTTGCCCGTGTCGAGCGGCTGGCCGCCCACCGTCACGCCCGTCACGCGGGTACCCGAGGGCAACTTCGGGTCATAGGTGAAGGCCAGGCCCGACACCTGCGGGAAGCGTCCCGCCTTCTCCTCCACCTTTGACACGCCATGCTCCAGCGCGGCCAGCAGATCGGCGCCGGACAGCACTGTCATGACGCCGACATTGCCGAAGGGCAGTTCCGCGAAGATGTCCTTGCGGGTCAGTGCGCTTCCCGCGGGGCGCAGCGCGTCGGCGCGGATGCCGCCGCCGTTGGTGATGGCGACGTCGGCCTTCAGCCCCTCGCGCAGCGCGTCGGCGATCAGGTTGCCCATCGTCGCCTCCTGCGTGCGGACGACGTCCTTCCGGCTGTCCAGGTCGGTCCCCGTCCGCCCGATCACCCCGGCCAGCGTGGCGTCGAGCTGGTCGGTGTAGTGCTTGACCAGGGACGCGACCTCCGGGTCCGGCGCCACTCCGGCGGTGCTGACGAAGCGCCAGCCGGCGGGAAGGACGGTGGTCGTGGGTCCCCTGTCTGTGGACTTGGTGCTGACCGCCAGATCGATGACGCCGAGATAATGGCCGTCTGCTCCCGCTTTCAGAATCAGGGTCGAGCCCTCGTAGAAACTGATCGGATCATGGTCGTGGCCGCCCAGCATGAGGTCGATCCCCTTCACCTTGACGGCCAGGGTCCGGTCCTCCTCGATGGTCTGGTGGGTCAGCGCCACGACGACGTTCGCCCCGTCGTCGCGCAGAGCCTTCACCGCCAGGGCCGCGGCGGCCAGCACGTTGGTGAAGGTCGCATCCGCCCCACCGGCGGACAGTTGCGCGCTTTCCGGCGTCACGACACCCAGGAAGCCGACCTTGATGTCGCCGACCGTCTTCGTCCAGGTGGTGACCGAGCCGGGGAACGGCATGCCGTCCGGCCCGGTGATGTTGGTGCCGATCCAGGGGAACGTCGATTCGGCGATGCGGGCCTTCAGAACCTCGGTGCCGAAGTCGAATTCATGGTTGCCGAAGGTCACCACGTCCACGCCCATGGCGTTGAACAGGGCGGGCATCTGCGCTCCCCGTGTCGTGCCGGACAGCAGGGACGGAGACAGGAAGTCGCCGCCGACCGTCGTCACCGCCCCGGCGCTGCGCTCCCGCTCCGCCTTCAACACTGTCATCAGGGGGGCGAAGCCGCCGCGGCCCTTCACCGGGCTGATTTCGTAGATGTCGTTGAAGTGCAGGAAGGTCAGCGTGCCGTTCTGCGCCGCGGCCAGAGCGGGAAAAAGGAGGGCACCGGCAAGGGCGGCGGCCCCCGCCAGCCTGCGAATCCGGGTCGGCATTGATTTCGTCTCCCTGGGGAAGTGGGATGGCTCCCGTCGCGTCATCGCACTGTAATCCCTCACGCGGCGCAGCGCATAGCCGCCTTGCACCGCTTGATTTCGCCACAGCCGCCGCTCATTAACGGTGATGTCCCGCTCGCCGGAATCCGCTTCAACCGATGGGACCGCCCATGCGCATCCTGGTCGTTCAGAACAACCGAAACGCCCCCGCCGGCATCGTGGGGGAGGCTCTGGCCGATTTCGGCGCGACTCTGACCACCGTCGCTGCGGACGAGGGGGAGGCGCTGCCCACCGCGTCCGAGGGCTATCACGGGATGCTGGTGCTGGGCGGCCCGCAGGACGCCTGGGACGACGCGCACGGACCGCATTTTCCGCAGGTCATGGAACTGATCCGCGCCTTCGCGGCGGAGGAACGCCCGGTGATGGGCATTTGCCTGGGCGCGCAGCTTGCCGCCCGCGCCTTCGGTGCCCGCGTCTACCGCCATTCGGTGCCGGAGATCGGCGTGGCCGCCGTCCGGCTGTCCGACGCCGCGGCGGACGATCCGGTGCTGGGCGAACTGGCGCCGGAGCTGCACATGGTGCAGTGGCACTACGACACCTTCGAGTTTCCGGAGGGCGCCGTGCCGCTGGCCTGGAACCAAGCGTGTGAGCGGCAGGCCTTCCGCCTGGGCCGCAACCTCTACGCCTTCCAGTTCCATCCGGAGGCCGACGCCGCCATCGTGCGCGGTTGGGCCGACACGTTCGGGGTGGACGCGCGGGAGCGCAACCGCTCCGTCCTCGACGGGCTGGACGCGGCGTTGGAACGGCACCTGCCCGCCGCCGATGCGGTCGCCCGAACGATCTCCCGCCGCTGGCTGGATCTGGTGATCGAACGGGCGGCCTGACGGTCCTTATTACCCGCGGAGATCGGCCAGCAGGTCCGGCGTGTCTACGTCATAGAGGATGCCGCCGTCCTCCACCGGCACCTCCACCACCTGATCGGCGTGGGTGGCCAGCAGGGACTTGGCCCCGGAATCGCCGGTCAGCTTGGCCATCTCCGCGAAGAAGCCGCGGTCCCACAGGACGGGGTTGCCGCGCTTCCCATGGACGGTCGGAACACAGATGGTCCGGCCTTCCATCGGGTTGTAGGCGGCGATCAGCCGGTCGATGGCCTGCGGCGTGACGAGCGGCATGTCGCCCAGGCAGACCACCACCCCATCGACATCCGCCGGCAGCGCGGCCAGCCCGGCGCGCAACGAGGCGCTGAGCCCGTCCGCGAAGGCCGGGTTGTGGACGATGGTCAGCGGGCGCCCGGCCAGCGGGGCGGACACCGCCTCCGCCATATGGCCGGTCACCACCACCAACGGCTTGGCTTTCGAGGCCAGGACCGATTCGACCGTGCGGACGACCAGAGGCTCCCCGCCGACATCGGCCAGCAGCTTGTTGCTGCCGCCCATCCGGCTCGACCGACCGGCGGCGAGCACCAGCGCGGCGATGCGCGGAGCCCTCGGCGGTTCCGCCGCGATGGTGCCGGAGCGGGGCAGGGGACGGCTGGGAATCTCGGCCAGCAGGCCGCCCACCCCCATGCGCATCACATCGGCGCGCGTCACCGGAATGCCGGCGGCGACGCGCTGAAGCACCCAGTCGAAGCCGTTCAGCTTCGGCGACCGCGCGCAGCCGGGCAGGCCGAGCACGGGCGTTTCCCCGATGCGGGCGATCAGCAGCAGGTTGCCCGGATCGACCGGCATCCCGAAATGCTCGATCACGCCGCCCGCCCGCTCGATGCCGGCGGGCAACACGTCGCGCCGGTCGGTGATGGCCGACGCCCCGGCGATCAGCAGCAGATCGACACGCCCTGCCGCCGCGATGGCGTCGGCCAAAGCCGCCTCCCCATGGTAGCAGCGCGACTCGCGGACCAGACGCCCGCCCATCGCCTCCAGCCGTTCCCGCGTCACGGTCACCGTCTTGTCCAGGACGCTGTCCTTCACGCCGGGCAGGCGGGTCTGGATCAGCGCGGCGGTCAGAGGCCGGAAGGGGGCGACGCGCAACGCCGGCGTGACGGCGGACGCCTCCACCTCGGCCCCCTCGACGGCGCCGCGGGGGGCGGCGAAGGGGATGATCTTCACCGTGGCGACCATCTGGCCGGGCTCGACCGGGGCGTAGGCGGGCAGGGTGGCGACCGTCACGCTCTCGTCGATCAGGTTCAGCGCGTTGATCCGCTCCACATCCGGAACGAACAGGCCGCGCGATTCGGCGAACAGGTTCACGCGGCCCGTGAAGGCGGCGCCGACGCTGATCTCCTGCCCCTTCAGGGCCGCCGCGATGCGGGCCGCGGCGGCGTCCTCGCCCACGTCGTCATGACCGGGCTTGGCGGCGGTCACCGTGGTGAAGCCCGCCTCGCGCAGCGCCGCGACGTCCTCGGCGCTGAGGATACGGCCCTTCTTGAAGCTGACGGAGCCGCGCCGGACCGAATGCGCCAGGATGGCGCCCTCAAGCTCCCGCAGGGGCAGCGGGCCGAAAAACATGCTCATGAACTCCCTTACGCCGCGACGGACTTGCGCCGCACGGCGGTGATCTGGGCCATGACCGACAGGGCGATTTCCGCCGGGGACACGGCGCCGATGTCCAGCCCCACCGGGGCGTGGATGCGCGCCAGCTCCGCGTCGGTCACGCCCTGCTCCTTCAGCCGCTCCAGCCGCTTGGCGTGGGTGCGCCTGCTGCCGAGCGAGCCGACGTAGAAGGCCGGGGACCGCAGCGCCACGAGCAGGGCCGGGTCGTCCAGCTTCGGGTCGTGGGTCAGCGTCACCACGGCGGTGCGGCTGTCGATCTTCAGGTCGGACAGCGCCTCGTCCGGCCAGGCGTCGTGCAGGGAGACGCCAGGAAAGCGCGATTCCGTGGCGAAGGACCCGCGCGGGTCGATCACCGTGACGGCGTAGCCGGTCAGCGCCGCGAGGGGGGCCAGCGCCTGGGCGATGTGCACGGCACCGACCACCAGCAGCCGCAGCGGCGGATTGTGCGCCTGCACGAACAGACGCAAGCCGTCCTCGTCCTCCGGATCGGTGATCAGGCCGGAACGGTCCTGGCGCAGCCGCTCCCGCACCTCCGCCAGCAGGTCGTCCTCCAGGCCGAAGCCGCCATGGATGGCGTCCTCATAGACCAGGGACTGAAGGCCGGTGTTCAGGTCGGTGACCAGCGCCACGGGCAGGCCGGTCTTCCGGGCCGCCAGCAGCCGTTCGACGGTGTCGCGCTTCATTCCATGGCCTCGACATAGACCTGCACCCGGCCGCCGCAGGCGAGACCGACTTCCCAGGCCATTTCGTTGCTGACGCCGAAGGAGATCAGGCGGGGTTCGCCGTCCTCCATGGTCTTGCGGGCCTCGTGGACCACGGCGCCCTCGATGCAGCCGCCGGAAACCGAGCCGATCATCGACCCGCCGTCGTCCACCGCCAACTGGCTGCCCACCGGGCGGGGGGAGGACCCCCAGGTGGCGACGACCGTCGCCAAGGCCACCTTCCGCCCTTCCGCGCGCCAGCCCGCGGCCTGCTCCAGAATATCGTCCCTCATGCGGCCTCCTTCAGCCACTTGCGCAGGCTTTCGGCCCGCCGCGGCCCGTCGCGGTTCAGCGCGTCGGCGAGCCCGGCCAGACTGTTCAGGTTGTGGACCGGGCGGAAGTCGTCCACATGAGGCAACAAGGCCCGGATGCCGCTGGATCTTGGTGCGAATCCCTCCCACCGCAAGAGCGGGTTCAGCCAGACCAGACGGCGGCAGCTCTTGTGCAGGCGTTCGGCCTCCGCCGCAAGCCCTTCCCCCGCATCCCGGTCCAGCCCGTCGGTGATCAGAAGCACGACGGCCCCCTGTCCCAGAACCCGGCGCGCCCAGGTCCGGTTGAAGGCGTGCAGCGCCGTGCCGATGCGCGTTCCACCCGACCAGTCCGCGACCGCCGCCGACACGGCGTCCAGCGCCACGTCCACGTCCTTGTGCCGCAGATGGTGGGTGATGTTGGTCAGGCGGGTGCCGAAGACGAAGCTGTGCACCCGGTCCCGGTCGTTGCTGACCGCGTGCATGAAATGCAGCAGCATCCGCGAATAGCGCGTCATGGAGCCGGAGATGTCGCAGAGCACCACCAGCGGCGGCGGGCGGGTGCGGCGGGTGCGCCGCGCCAGATCGGTCAGGTCCCCGCCGGAGCGCAGCATCCGCCGCAGCGTCGCCCGTGGGTCCACCCGCGGCCCCTGCGGGTCCGGGCGGTGGCGGCGGGTCGTCACCTCGGCCACCGGCAGGGCGATGCGGGCGAGCATCCGCTTGGCCTCCGCCATCTCGGCGGCGGACATCTTCTCGAAGTCCTTTTCCTGCAACCGCTCCTGGGCGGAGACGGTGAAGGCGGCGTCCACCTCGATCTCCGACTTTTCCGGTCCCTCGGCCTCCGGTGCGGTGCCGCGCAGCGCGTCGGCGACGCGGCGGGACAGAGGGTCCTGCGTGTCCGGCGAGTCCGTGCGGATGGTCGGCAGCATCATGCCCATCATCCGCTTCAGGATGTCCGGGTTGCGCCAGAAGACGTGGAATGCCTGGTCGAAGACCTCGCGCTGGTCGCGCCGGTTCACGAAGACGGCGTGCAGCGCCCAATAGAAGTCCGCCCGGTTGGCGATCCCCACCGCCTCCACCGCCTCGACGGCCTGGAGCAGCTTCCCCGGCCCGACCGGCAGCCCCGCCGCCCGCAGCGCGCGGGCGAAATGCATCAGGTTGATGGCGAGGCCGCCTTGCATGTTCTCACCGCGCCGTGGTGGCGGCGAGTTCCGTCTTGACCTGCGCCAGGATGCGCGCGGCCTCGCTGCCCTGGATGCGGGCGATGTCGTCCTGGTACTTCAGCAGAGTGCCCAGCGTGTCGTTGATGACCGAGGGTTCCAGTTCCAATTGGTTCAACTCGACCAGCGCCTGCGCCCAATCGAGAGTCTCAGCCACGCCCGGCGCCTTGTAGAGGTCCATCCCGCGCAGGGTCTGCACGAAGCCCACCACCTGCGCGGCCAGCCGCGCGTCGGCCCCCGGCGCCTTCACCGCCAGGATGGCGCGCTCGCGCTCCGCGTTGGGGTAATCGACCCAGTGGTAGAAGCAGCGCCGCTTCAGCGCGTCGTGAATCTCGCGGGTGCGGTTGGAGGTCAGGATGACGATCGGCGGTTCCGGGGCCTTGACCGTGCCGAACTCCGGGATCGAGACCTGGAAGTCGGACAGGATTTCGAGGAGATAGGCTTCGAACGGCTCGTCGGTGCGGTCCAGCTCGTCGATCAGCAGGACGGGCGCCCCGGCCAGGTCGGGTTCCAGCGCCTGGAGAAGCGGGCGCTTGATGAGGAAGCGTTCGGAAAAGATGTCGGCGCCGAGCGCCTCCCGGTCGCGGTCGCCCGACGCCTCGGCCAGCCGGATCTCCATCATCTGCCGGGCGTAGTTCCATTCATAGACCGCCGCGGCGACGTCCAGCCCCTCGTAGCATTGCAGCCGCAGCAGACGGCGGCCCAGCGTGGCGGAGAGCACCTTGGCGATCTCGGTCTTGCCGACCCCGGCCTCGCCCTCCAGGAACAGCGGGCGCCGCAGCTTCAGCGCGAGGTACAGCGCCGTCGCCAGCGACCGGTCGGCGACGTAGTTCCCCCGCCGCAGCAGGTCCAGCGTGGCATCGACGGAGGCGGGGAGGGTGTTGGGCATGAGATCTTCCGGATGATCCGCACATTCAAAAAGGATGGGCCAAAGGATGGGCGGGCTCAGGCGGCGGCAGACCGCTGCTCCCGTGCCCGCTGCCACAGGGAATCCGCGGCGTAGTCAATCTCCGGCTCGTCCCCGTCTCCCCCCCAGCCGATGGCCCAGCCCCAGGACGCAACCCGGACCGCCGCAAACAAGGCAGGGTTCGACAACGGGCGCAGCACGGTGAAGCGGCGTATCGGTTCCGACAGATCGACCATATCGCTGGTGCCGTCGATCCAGATGATCCGAACGCTCTGGGTTCCGGCAATGGCCTCAACGGTGGCAATGCGTGGCTGGTCCATGCCTCACTCCTCTCCGTTGATCTCAATCCAGCGAAGGGCCAGAAGGGGCCGGTTGTCCGCTGCCCAATCCAACACATTGCGCAGGGTATCGGGTGGTGCCGCCCCCCTGATCAACACCAGATCGTTGATGCGGACCAAGGCGTTGAAGTCCGGGCCAACGATGTGGAAATGCGGCGGGTTGTGGTCGTCCGCGTAAATATAGACCTGTGCATTTCCAATGCGGACGATGATCGGCATGGGCGAAGCCTAAGGCCGATCATCGTCCTCTGTCAAACCGGCGTTACCCACACGCCTCCACCGCGCGCTTCGCCATCACCCGCACCAGATGGGCGCGGTATTCGGCGCTGGCGTGGATGTCGGCGTTCAGCCCGTCCGCAGGGACGGAGACGCCGTTCAGGGCGTCCGCGCGGAAGTCCTGAGCCAGAGCCGCTTCCATGTCGTCCGCCCGGAATACGGACGGACCGGCGCCGGTCACGGCCACGCGCACCTCGTTCCCGAAGACGGCCACGAACACGCCGACGATGGCGTAACGGCTGGCCGGGTTGCGGAACTTGGCGTAGGCGGCCTTGTCCGGCTTCTGGAAATGCACGGCGGTAACGATCTCGCCGGGCTCCAGCGCCGTTTCGAACATGCCGGTGAAGAAGTCGTCCCCGGCGATCTCCCGCCGGTCGGTCCTCACCGTGGCCTTCAGCGCGACGACCGCGGAGGGGTAGTCGGCGGAGGGGTCGGCGTTGCAGATGGACCCGCCGAGCGTGCCCATGTTGCGCACCTGCCGATCGCCGATGCCCTCCGCGAGGCTGGCCAGCGCCGGGATGACGCGCTGCACCGTGTCGGAATGGGCGACCGCCGCATGGCGGGTGAAGGCGCCCACGGTCAGCCCGCCGGCCTCCTCCCGGATGCCCTGAAGCTCCGGGATTTGGCCGAGGTCGATCAGGTCGCTCGGGCGGGCGAGGCGCTGCTTGAGCGTCGGCAGCAGGGTCTGCCCGCCGCCCAGCAGCTTCGCGTCATCGAACCGGCCGAGCAGGGCCGCCGCGTCGGCAAGGGTTTTGGGCCGGTGATAGGTGAAGGCGTACATGCGGTTTCCTCCCTTACTCGGCCGCCTGGGCGGTGGTGTGACTGCGGATCGCCTGCCAGACCCGTTCCGGCGTCGCCGGCATGTCCAGATGGGTGATGCCGTAGTCGGACAGGGCGTGCACCACGGCGTTCATCACGGCGGCGGAGGCGCCGATGGTCCCGGCCTCGCCGCAGCCCTTCACGCCCAGCGGGTTGTGGGTGCAGGGCTGGTCCTCGTGGTAGCGCACGGTGAAGGACGGCACGTCGTCCGCCCGCGGCATGCAGTAGTCCATGTAGGACCCGGTGATGAGCTGCCCCGAATCCGCGTCATAGACGCAGTTCTCAAGCAGCGCCTGTCCGATGCCCTGGACCAGCCCGCCATGCACCTGCCCCTCGACGATCAGCGGGTTGATGACGCGCCCGAAATCGTCCACGGCGGCGAAATTCACCACCTGCACCACGCCGGTGTCGGGGTCGATCTCGACCTCGCAGACGTGGCAGCCGTTGGGGTAGGTGAAGTTCTTCGGATCGTAGAAGGCCTGCTCGTCCAACCCCGGTTCCAGCTCGTCCAGCGGGAAATTGTGCGGGACGTAGGCTTGCAGGGCGATGTCGCCGATGGTCAGCGCCTTGTCGGTGCCGGCCACCACGAAGCGCCCGTCCTTCACCTCGATGTCGGCCTCCGCGGCCTCCAGCATGTGGGCGGCGATCTTCTTGGCCTTGCGCTCCACCTTGTCCATCGCCTTCACGATGGCCGACCCGCCGACCGCCAGGGAGCGGGAGCCGTAGGTGCCCATGCCGAAGGGGATCTTGCTGGTGTCGCCGTGGACGATCTCCACATTCTCGATCGGCACGCCGAACCGTTCGGAGACGAGCTGCGCGAAGGTCGTCTCGTGCCCCTGCCCATGGCTGTGGGAGCCGGTGAAGACCGTCACGGAACCGGTGGGATGGAAGCGCACCTCCGCCGATTCGTACAGGCCGGCCCGCGCGCCCAGCGCCCCGGCGATGTTGCTGGGGGCGATGCCGCAGGCTTCGATGTAGGTGGCGAAGCCGATGCCGCGCAGCTTGCCGCGGCGGGCCGACTCGGCCTTGCGCGCCGCGAAGCCGTCGTAGTCCACCAGCGGCAGGGCGATGTCCAGATTCTTGGCGAAGTCGCCCGTGTCGTATTGGAGCGCCACCGGGGTCTGATACGGCATGGCGGCGGCGGGAACGAAGTTGCGGCGGCGGATCTCCGTCTTGTCGATGCCCGTCTCGGCGGCGGCGACCTCGACCAGCCGTTCGATCAGGTAGCAGGCTTCCGGACGCCCGGCGCCGCGGTAGGCGTCCACCGGGGACGTGTTGGTGAAGACCGCCTTCACCTCCGCGTAGATCGCCGGGGTCTTGTACTGACCGGCGAGCAGCGTGGCGTAGAGGTAGGTCGGGATCGACGGCGCGAAGGTGGACAGATAGGCGCCCATGTTCGCGACGGTGGAGACGCGCAGCGCCAGGAAATTCCCGTCCTTGTCCAGCGCCAGTTCGGCGTGGCTCACATGGTCGCGGCCATGGGCGTCGGTCAGGAAGCTTTCGGAACGCTCGGCGGTCCACTTCACCGGGCGCCCGACCTTCTTCGCCGCCCAGGTGACGACGGCCTCCTCCCCGTAATGGAAGATCTTGGAGCCGAAGCCGCCGCCGACGTCCGGCGCGACGACGCGCAGCTTGTGCTCCGGAATGCCCAGCACGAAGGCGCCCATCAGCAGGCGGATGACGTGCGGGTTCTGGCTGGTGGTGGTCAGCGTGTGCTCGCCGGTGGCCCGGTCATACTCGCCGAGCGCGGCCCGCGGCTCCATCGCGTTGGGGACGAGCCGCTGGTTGATCAGGTCGAGCTTCGCCACATGGGCCGCCTGCGAAAAGGCCGCGTCCACCGCCGCCGCGTCGCCCAGATGCCAGTCGAAGCAGAGGTTCCCGGCCACGTCGTCGTGCACCTGCGGCGCGCCGCCCTCCAGCGCCTTCAGCGAGGTCACCGCCGCCGGCAGTTCCTCGTAATCGACGAAGACCAGCTCGGCGGCGTCCTTCGCCTGCTCGCGCGTCTCGGCGATCACCACCGCAACGGCGTCGCCGACGTAGCGCGCGCGGTCGCGGGCGATGGGAAAGTGCGGCGGCTCCTTCATGGGAGAGCCGTCCTTGGAATGGATCTGCCAGCCGCAGGGCAGGCTGCCGACCTTGTCCACCTCCATGTCGGCGCCGGTCAGCACGGCGATCACGCCGGGGGCCTGCATGGCGTCCGCCGCGTCGATGCCGAGGATGCGGGCGTGGGCGTAGGGGGACCGGACGAAGACCGCGTGGGTCTGGCCGGGCCGGTTGATGTCGTCGGTGTAGGTGCCGCGCCCGGTCAGAAAGCGCGCATCCTCGCGCCGGCGCACGGGGGCGCCGATGCCGTTGGGGTTCGCCATCTTCGTGTTCCTCCCATGTGAGCCATTATCTGCCGCTTATTCGGCGGCGGCCTTCATCGTGCCGCCCTGCATCGCCTCCGCCCCGGCCATCACCGCCTTGACGATGTTGTGATAGCCCGTGCAGCGGCAGATATTGCCCTCCAGACCTTCGCGCACCTCCTGCTCCGTGGGGGAGGGGGTGGCCGTCACCAGATCGACGGCGCTCATCACCATGCCCGGCGTGCAGAAGCCGCATTGCAGGCCGTGATGCTCGCGGAAGGCGGCCTGCATCGGGTGCAGCGTGCCGTCCGCCGCCGCCAGACCTTCGATGGTGGTGACCGTGGCCCCGTCGGCCTGGGCCGCCAGCATGGTGCAGGACTTCACCGAACGCCCGTCCACATGGACGACGCAGGCGCCGCATTGGCTGGTGTCGCAACCCACATGCGTGCCGGTCAGGCCGAGCTGGTCGCGGAGGAAGGTGACCAGCAGGGTACGCTCCTCCACTTCGCGCGAGACCGCCTTTCCGTTGACGGTCATGGAAACGGTACACGGCATCCTCAGTCCTCCCGTTGTTGCTGCCCCTGTGATGAGTGGCGCTGTGTAGCCCGGACCTGACGACGATCGTTCCGACTTCTTCTCGTCCCGGATCTTGGGGATAAGGTGATGGGGATAAGCTGCGGCTCAAGGCCGGCCCGTACAAGGATAGCGGACCGCCGTCCTTTCCGGTCAAGATGCCGTTCGGCCTCCTCCGAATGGAGTGCCCTTGTGCCGAACCGCCGCATTACTTCCGGTACTTCCGGGCTGGCGCACCTCCTGTCCACAAGTTAGGATAGCCAACAATCGGACGCAAACCAAAGCGTCTTACAAACGATCAGCTATGGGCAGTTTCTAGGGAGGATACTGGAATGAAGCGTTTCCTGGCCGCGGTCGGCATCTGCATGCTTACTTCGCTGCCGGCCCAGGCCGAGCAGTTCGTCACCGTCCTGACCGGTGGCACCAGCGGCGTTTACTACCCGTTGGGCGTGGCCCTGTCCGGCATCTACGGCAAGGCCATTCCGGGGGCGAAGGTCACGGTCCAGGCGACCAAGGCGTCGGTGGAGAATCTGAACCTCCTGCAGACGGGCCGGGGCGAGATCGCCTTCTCGCTCGGCGACTCGCTGAGCGGCGCCTGGAAGGGCGACGAGGAGGCCGGATTCAAGACCAAGCTGACCAAGCTGCGCACCGTCGCCGCCATCTATCCCAACTACATCCAGATCGTCGCCAGCAAGGACTCCGGCGTGAAGACGCTGGCCGACCTGAAGGGCAAGCGCGTGTCGGTGGGTGCGCCGAAGTCGGGGACGGAGCTGAACGCCCGCGCCATCTTCGCCGCCGCCGGGCTGGGCTACAAGGACTTCTCCAAGACCGAGTATCTGCCCTTCGCCGAATCGGTGGACCTCATCAAGAACCGGCAGCTCGACGCGACGCTGATCTCCGCGGGCCTCGGCGTGGCGGCGATCAAGGATCTGGCGACCTCGCAGGAAATCACCATCGTGTCGATCCCGGCGGATGTGATCCAGAAGGTGGGCGATCCCGCCTACATCGCGGAGACCATTCCGGCCAACAGCTACACCGGCCAGGGCGAAGCGGTGCCGACCGCGGCGGTGCGCAACCTGCTGGTCACCCATTCCGACGTGTCGGACGATGCCGTCTATGCCATGACCAAGGCGATGTTCGAGAATCTGGACGCGATGAGCGCCGCCCATGCCGCCGCCAAGCAGATCAAGCTGGACGCGACCGCCATCCAGTCGCCGGTGCCGCTGCATCCGGGGGCCGAGAAGTTCTACAAGGAAAAGGGGCTGATGTAAGCGCGCCGCGTCCCTCCGGGAGCCCGAAGCGATGAGCGCATCCCCCCAACAAGCGGCCCCCAAAACGGCAGACGACAAGATCCGCCAGGCTATCGACCGTGAGAACCCGTCCACGGTCGTGGCCTTCGAAGGCGTGGCGGGCAAGGCCGTCTTCGCCATCGCCGTGGCCTTCTCGCTGTTCCAGGTCTGGACGGCGGCCTTCAACCCGCTGTCCAGCATGGTCGTCCGGTCGGTCCATGTCGGCTTCCTGCTGCTGATGACCTTCACCCTGTTCGGGTTCCGGCAGGGGGCGGAACGGCGTAGCGTGCCCTGGTACGACTGGCTGCTGGGCCTGACGGCCTTCGCGCTGGGCCTGTACCATTACGTGTTCGAGGTCGATCTTATCCAGCGGGCGGGCGACCCGAACGGGACGGACCTCATCGTCGGCGCCCTCACCATCGCATTGGTGTTCGAGGGGGCCCGGCGCATCATGGGGTGGGCGCTGCCGATCATGTGCGGCGTCTTCATCCCCTACGCGCTGTTCGGGCGCCATCTGCCCTTCGGGCTGGCCCACCGCGGCTACGACATCGATCAGGTCATCGACAACCTATACCTCTCCACCGAGGGCATCTACGGCACGCCCACCTTCGTGTCGGCGACCTTCATCTTCCTGTTCATCCTGTTCGGCGCCTTCCTGGAACGCGCCGGCATGATCAAGCTGTTCAACGACGTGTCGCTGGGCCTCGTCGGTCATGCCAAGGGCGGGCCGGCGAAGGTGGCGGTCATCTCCTCCGGCTTCATGGGAACGATCAACGGGTCCGGCGTGGCGAACGTGCTGACCACCGGCCAGTTCACCATTCCCCTGATGATGCGCTTCGGCTACCGCCCGGCCTTCGCCGGGGCGGTGGAGGCCACGGCGAGCATGGGCGGGCAGATCATGCCGCCGGTCATGGGGGCGGCGGCCTTCATCATGGCGGAGACCATCGGCGTTCCCTTCAGCGACATCGCCATCGCCGCCGCGATCCCGGCCATCCTCTATTTCGGCAGCGCCTTCTGGATGGTCCATCTGGAGGCCGGCAAGCACAACCTCGTCGGCCTGCCGAAGGACCAGTGCCCCAGCGTCCTCCGCGCGCTGAAGGAAAGCTGGTACCTGATCCTGCCGCTGGCGGCGCTGGTCTATCTGCTGTTCTCCGGCTTCACGCCGCTGTTCGCGGGGGTGATCGGCATCGCCCTGACCATCGCGCTGATTCTCGGCACGCGGATCGTCGGATTCATCGGCCCGACGACCTTGCGCGTCGGCTTCTGGGTCGTCCTCGGCCTGATCGCGGCGGCACTGTGGCGGATGGGGCTGCGGACGGAACATCTGGCCTTCGCCATCGTCGGGCTGCTGGTCCTGCCCTGCCTGGTCCTGAAGGGCGGGCGGGAGACGCTGGTCCTCCTGGTGCAGAGCCTTGCCGACGGCGCCAAGAACGCCGTGGGGGTGGGGGTGGCCTGCGCGCTGGTGGGCGTGCTGATCGGCATCCTGACCCTGACCGGTCTGGCCTCCAGCTTCGCCTCGACAATCATGGACCTGTCGGGCGGCAATCTGCTGGTGGCGCTGCTCCTCACCATGCTGGCCTGCATCGTTCTGGGCACCGGCCTGCCGACGACGGCGAACTACATCATCACCGCGGCCATCGCGGCGCCCGCCCTGTTGCAGATGGGCGTTCCGCTGATCGTGTCGCACATGTTCGTCTTCTACTTCGGCATCATGGCTGACCTGACACCGCCGGTGGCATTGGCGGCGCTGGCGGCCTCGTCCATCTGCCGGGCCGGGCACATGGAAATCGGCTGGATCGCCACGCGGGTCGCCATGGCGGGCTATGTCGTGCCCTTCATGGCCGTGTACGACCCGGCGCTGATGCTCCAGACCGACGACCCGCTGGCCGTGGCCTACGTCCTGTTCAAGGCGCTGATCTCCATCGGCCTGTGGGGGGCGGCGACCATCGGCTTCTTCTGGACGCCGCTGAACTGGGCGGAGCGGGCGTTCGCGGCGGCGGCGGCCTTCCTGTTCGTCCTGTCCCTGCCGGTGACGGACGAGGTCGGGTTCGTCATGACCGCGGCCTTCCTGCTGTGGCAGCGCTACCGCCTGCGCAGCCTGGGGCGGACCAGCGCGACGGTATGAGCGCGGCCTTGTGCCTGTCGGCGCTCGGCGGGGCGGTTCTGGCCGCCCTGCCGGGTCCCGCCTTCACCCTGTCCTGGACCCATTCGGTGGAGAAGACCGAATGGCGGGAGGACTGGCGCATCGAGGGCGGGCAACTCGTCCTGACCGAAGCCCGCGTGAAGGGCAGCGGCGCCGGGATGGAACCGCCGGAAGGCGCCCGGCTGGCCGGCGGCTGGTGGGTCTGGGTGCCGGCGGTGCCACCGCAGGAGCGGGTGATCCTGGCCGCCTCGTCCTTCACGCCGGACCATGCCCTGTGCATTGGCGGGGACTGCCGCCCGCTCCACGGCTGGATCGGCAACCCGGTCCCGAGCCCCCTGGAATTGAAACCCTGCCGCTAAAACCCAGCCGCTGAAGCCCTGCTGTTTACGCGCAGCCGTTAACACTACTTTGGCAGAACACTGGATTCGCAGCCGATTTCAATGGCTTAACGGATTCACACTCCGCTCGCTAACCTATTGATTCTCCTGCAAACCGACCCCGAAACGGCCAAAGTAGTGTTAAGGGATTTCCGAAAGGAGGATCCAGCTTGGCTTAAGCCGGTTGGAATCGCATACTCCCCCATACAGGATATGACAGCCGAGTGCCTAAGATGACCGACCCTCGCGCGCTCCGACATCGCATTTCCCGTTCACTGGCCGCCCTGGCGGGCCTTACCGCTGCCGGATTGCCGGGGCTGGCCCTGGCGGCGGAAGCGGCAGGGGCCCCCCATCTGGATGGGCGTGACCTGGGCGTTTACTGGGTTATCCCCTTCGTCGGCATTCTGCTGTCCATTGCCCTGATGCCGCTGCTGGCGCCGTCCTTCTGGCACCATCATTTCGGCAAGGTCGCCGCCGGCTGGGCCATCGCCTTCCTTCTGCCCTTCGCGCTGACCTTCGGGCTGGAGCTCGCCACCTACGAGCTGCTGCACACCCTGCTTCTCGAATACATCCCCTTCATCGTGCTGCTGACCGCCCTGTTCACGGTGGCGGGCGGCGTGCGCATCGCGGGCACTCTGGTGGGGACGCCGCTGGCGAACACGGTGGGGCTGGGGATCGGCACCGTCCTGGCGAGCATCATGGGAACGACCGGCGCTTCGATGCTGCTGATCCGTCCGCTGATCCGCGCCAACGAGCATCGGCGGCACAAGGTGCACACCGTGGTCTTCTTCATCTTCCTGGTGTCGAACGTCGGCGGTTCCCTGACGCCGTTGGGCGATCCGCCGCTGTTCCTGGGCTTCCTGAAGGGAGTCAACTTCTTCTGGCCGACCGTGCACCTGTTCTGGCCGATGATGCTCGTGGCCGGCTGCCTGCTGGCGATGTACTTCGTCGTCGACCTCTATCTGCACTCCAAGGACCCCGGCAAGCACCCGCTGGTCGAAGGCGTGCATGAGCGGGAACCGGTGCGGGTCGAAGGGGCGGTGAACCTTCTCCTGCTCGTCGCCATCGTCGGGGCCGTGCTGCTGAGCGGCGTCTGGCATCCGGGGGTGGGGGTGGAGATCCACCACATCCATGTGCCGCTGGAGACGATCGTCAGCAACCTGCTGCTTCTGGGCATCACCGGCCTGTCGCTGGCACTGACCAGCGCTCGCAGCCGCCGTCTGAACGCCTTCACCTGGGGACCGATCCTGGAGGTGGCGAAGCTGTTCGCCGCGATCTTCCTGACCATCATTCCGGCCATCGCCATCCTGCGCGCGGGCACGGACGGTGCGCTGGGCGCCGTCATCGCCGCGGTGAACCAGGACGGGCAGCCAGTCCCCGCGGCCTATTTCTGGGCGGCGGGCATCCTGTCCAGCTTCCTCGACAACGCGCCGACCTATCTGATCTTTTTCAACACGGCGGGCGGCGACGCGCAGGTGCTGATGACCGATCTGGCCGTGACGCTGGCCGCCATTTCCGCGGGTGCGGTGTTCATGGGGGCCAACACCTACATCGGCAACGCGCCGAACTTCATGGTCAAGGCCATCGCGGAGGAGCGCGGCGTGGCGATGCCGAGCTTCTTCGGCTACATGCTGTGGTCCTGCGGCATCCTGGTGCCGCTGTTCGGTCTCGTGACCTGGGTCTTCTTCCTGTAGGCCGGGCAGGCCGGGCGGCAATCGGCCGCCCGGCGCTCCATCGGTCAGTGGGACATCAGCACCGGCACTTCCAGTTTCGCCAGAACCGTTCGGGTCGCCCCGCCCAGGATGATTTCCCGCAGGCGGGAATGGCCGTAGGAGCCCATCACCAGCAGATCGCCGCCCAGATCGCGGCAGGAATCGAGCAGGAGCTCCCCCACGTCGCCGTCCTGGAAAATGTTCGCCTGATGCTGGCTGCGCACGCCGTGGCGCTCCAGCCAGACCATCAGATCGCGACCGCCGTCCAGCGAGTGGCCGGGCGGATCGATGGTGACCACGGTGACCTTCTCCGCCGCCTTCAGGAAGGGCATGGCGTTGCGCACGGCGCGCCCGGCCTCCCGAGTGTTCTTCCAGGCCACCACCACATGCCGCCCGATGGCCGCGGCGCGCGGCGCGCCGTAGGGCAGCACCAGCGTGGGGCAGGGGCTGGCCAACGGCAGCCGGTCCGGCACCTGGAGCGTCACCCGGTCGCCGCGCTCGTCATCATGGCTTTGCGTCACGATGGCGAGATCGGCATAGGCGGCGCGGGCGGCCAGCAGTTCCACATGGTCCCCTTCCTCGATCGCCCAGGAATAGGAACAGTCCTTCAGAGCTTGCCGCACCTCCTGCTCGATCAGCCCGGCCTTTTCGTGGGCGATGGCCGTGGCCTCCGCGATGTAGGCGTAGGAGGCGGCGCGCCCGGTCACCGCGGCGGGCATCGATACCGGCGTCGCGACGAACAGCACCTCCACGAAGGCGGAGAAACGCTTGGCGAAACCGGCCGCGACCTCCAACCGCTGTGAATGACGGTCGTCGTTCGACATGTGAAGAAGGATCGTCTTGATCGGCATGGTTTCGCTCGCAGGTTTCGAACCGGATGACCGGAACGTCCATTGGTAACGTTGACGGGCCGGTCTGGCAACGGCGCGGCTAGCGGCTGGCGAGGCCGGTGCGTGCGGCCTTGCCGGGTGCCGGAGGCAAACCGGAAATTTCCAGAAGCAGTTTGCTGAGGATCGCGTCGGCGAAGGCTTCGAAGCTGACGGCGGGCACCAGGAAGGCGCCGGGGCCGCCGATCACATGGTCCTGGTAATAGCCGTCCAGATTCATCGGTGCCGCGCCGCCCCAGGGGTTCGGGCGGTCGTTCAGGATCGGCAGGCCGTTGATGGTGATTCCGGAGGCGACCGCCTGGTCGCGCGCCCATTGCACAGGGCGCCCGCGGTTGTTGACCCCGTCGCCCGACACGTCGATCACCCGCCGCACACCTTCGAAACCGTTTTCGTTGAACAAGCGGGCGCTGAAGTCGATGGCCGCGCTGATCGAGGTCCACTGCGCGGTGATGTAAGGCGATTCGGCGATGGAGGAGGCGAAAGCCTCGACGCTGCTGCGGTCGCTCAGCAGCGTCCAGGGCACCGTGATGCGCTGGAAGCTGTCCCCGGCCCATTCCACATAGGTGACGGCGATGCGTCCATAGGGGCCGCCGCGGATGGCGGCCTGGACCTTCGGGTCTGCGAGGGCCGCCACATAACCCTCCCGCTGAAGGCGGCCTTCCTCCGCGTCCACGCTGCCGGACACATCCACGGCCAGCACGAGTTCCAGATCGACCGGGGTGTCGGCCAAGGCCGCTTCCTCCACCCCGCCGGCCAGCAGAACCGCAACGACCATCCCCGCCAGACGCCACGCACCGTCCATGCCGTGCCTCCCCCGCGGATGTCTCCCCCCGGACCCTACTAAAAAGTGATCTCAACGGGTCCGCGACAAGGGGCTTTCGCGGGAGACATCGACGGAAGGATGTCGCTGCGCCGCCTCTCCACGCAGAAGCGAATTTGCATTCCGGAAAGACGAAAAGCGTCAGCCCCTCGGAACGGCATCAATCCGGCACTATGCCAGCCTGACCGCCGGCGAAGTCCCGCGCCTGCCCGAACGTGGCGATTCCCCGCTGGTCCAGCCGTTTCAGCAGCGCCGCGGCCAGTTCCGCCTTTACCAGAGCGGGGGTGAAGGGAGCCATGCGGCGGTCGGGCGCGATGCCGAAGGCATCGGCCAGCCCGTCCAGGCTCCCAACCTTCAGCGCCGGGTCGAGCGCCGCTGCCAGCCTTGTGAGGTCGAGCGCAGGCGGCGCATCCGGCTCCGGCAAGCCGGCGTCCCGGCAGGCGCGGGCCAGCGTGCCGAGCGCGGCCTCCACCCCCACGCCGACCACCAGGCAGCCGCGCAGGGTGTCGGAGATCACCGGCCAGGCCGCGGCGAAAGGCCGCGCGCCTTCCGTCATCGCCGTGGTCACGCCATGAACAGCGGTTCCTTCCGCCGGGACGGGCGCGCCGGAATCGATGAACAGCTCCAGCGACAGGTTGCGGAAGACCCGCGGGCCGGCCATCCGCACCGCGCCGACCGCGACGACCGGGCCGTCCTCCGGGCGCCCGGTGGCGGTGGCGACCCACAGGCTGACCATGGGCAGGGCCAGCAGAGGTTCCTCGTCGCCGAGATGGGCGGGGGGACGGGCGTTGGGACGCCGGACCGGCCGTTCGCCGGACAGGAGCGGCTGGCCCGGCATCCCAACAACGCCCGCCTTGGCCGGGAAAACCAGGGCGATCCCCGACTGAAGCCCCAGATCCTTCACGCGCACCGGGACCTCGCCCCCCTGGGCGCGGCGCAGCAGGGCGGAAACCGTCTGGCCCTCCTCGCGCGCCCGCTCGATGGCGCGGAACAGCTCGGGACGGGACAGATGGTCATAGATGTCGGCGCCCGCCTCCAGCCCCAGATGGGCGGAGGCCGCGGGGTTCAGCGTGTCGATCCGCCCGAAATCGTCCAGCACCACCACCGGTTCCTCCAGCGCGGCGATCACGCCGGCCAGCCGCTCCCCAGGATGGCCCGCCCCGAGGCGGCTATGGCGCAGGGCCTCGGCCGCCGCCCGGGCGAGGTCGCCGGCCTCGTCCTTCCTGGCGTCGGTGGCCAGAGCGGCGGCGCTGCGCCCGCGCCACGCCGACAGGGACTCGCGCAGCCGGGCCAGATCGCGGAAATGGCGGTTCAGCCGGGCGAAGGCCGCCCACAGCGCCAGCACGCCCAGCCCGACGGCCCCCATGTCCAGTAAGGAGCGTTCGGGATCGGCGACGGCCAGCCGCCCGATCTCCACCCCCAGAAAGGCGAGCGCCATGCCCGCCACCGCAAGGCCCAACACCGCCGAACGCCACGCCCCGCCCCGCATCGGGCCCGCCTCCACACACCGTCAGGAAGGCGCGACTGTAACGCCCCCGGACGCCCACGGAAAGGGAGCGGGCGGGCCAGCCCGCCCGTGCCGCCTCCGCTAATCCGCCGCGAAGCAGTAGAGCAGTCCCGCCCCGCCGGTGCTCTTCAAGGCGTCCTGGCTGCAACCGCCCCGCGTCAGGTGCGAGCTGTTCCAGGACTTGGCCGGCGGGTCGTCGCTCAGCCCGATGCGGTCGTGGTGGCCGACCATGGCGGCGCCCTCCGTCCCGCTCCGGGTCCAGTTGCCGCAGGTCCGGTCCTCCGCACCGCCGAAGGCCGTGCCGTCCGGCTGGCTGCCGGTCAGGATGTCGTGGGTGTTGGGATTGTCGCCTCGGCCTTTGACCGTCTCGCCGGTTTCGGTCAGGCCCGTCTGCTTGGTCAGGCCGTTGGCGGCGTGCAAATCCTCAACGGTGCGGGCGATCGTCTGCCCCTTCGCGTTCTGCCACGGCCCTCTGCCGATGCGGTCGCGGGCGTTCACGGCGGGCTGGCCGTCCGCCGCCTGGGTGGACAGATAGGCTTTCCAGTCACGGTTTCCCGCTCCTGCGGCCTGCGCCAACTGCCGGCAATGACGGTCCGCCCCCTCAAGCCCGCCGAGGTCGGCTCCCTTTCCCAGCCCCACGCTGGTGACGAAGAAGCTCATGCCCGTGGGCGCACCGGATGTCTGTGCCGGTGCCGAACCAGCCGACAGCAGAGTCCCCGCCGAAAGTGCAGCAAAAATGATGGTGCGGACCATGGATGCCTTCCCCCGCTTTGCTGTTCAGACGATGGTGTTGCATGGACGCAGGGGTGGAGGGTTTTATTCCAGAATCCTTTCGGCGCATCACGCATAAGTGCGGCTGAACCTTATTCATCCCCTTCCGATGTGGTGGGAAATCTCCATCGCCCCTGGCATCCATGCGGCACTCCGTTCGTTCGGGTATTTTGTCGCGAATTTCGAACTATTTTATTTCCATTACGCATTGAAGGTTATTCAAACTCAAAAGAACAATGAGAGGGTTTGGCGGGCAAACAGGCGTTTTCGTTATCGTGTTTTTAAATGTTAAAAGACCTCATTGAGTTTTGTTAATCGCTCATTAAGTCAAAAATGGCAGTTTTGAACTTGTCTTCTCCTTTACATATTTGGGTCCGGCGATGGTGATGGTCTACCACCCTTACGCTCTCCAGCATCGGCAGGAACGGCGGTCCGGACGCAGGATCGCGCTGGCGCTGATCGCCGCGCTCGGCTTGCCCCTGGCCGTGGGCGTCGGCTACACGGTGGAGACGGTGCGCGGCTATGCGGTCCAGGCCCGCCTGGCGCAGGCGGTGGACGCCGCGGCGCTTGCCGGCGGGCGGGTCATGTTCGACGACCAGCGCGACGGCCACATCCGCACCTTTTTCGACAACGCCTTTCCCAAGAGCTTTCTGGGCACTCACGCCGCGGTCCTGAAGATCGAGGACGATTCGCACAGCGGCGTGCTGACGGTCCATGGCCGGGCGACGGTGAAGGCGCTGTTCACCCGAATCCTGGGGGGCAACGATCTGGTCGTGGAGGCACAGTCGGTTGTCCGACGCAGCATCCATGGCCGCAAGGGATCTTGAGCCCTACGATTGGGACTTTACGCAGCGCCGTACGGGCACCCGCCACGGCGCAGTGGCCCTGCCCGATTTTTTTAAGGTATCGGGAAGGTTTGCCCTGATACCATGCGGGACTCGGACCATCCACAACCCGTCCCGTCCCCGTGTCCAGCATCCCGTCCCTTCCATCGCCATCGGGCGCGCAGTCCCATTCGGGGCTGAGCCGCATCCGGCAGATGCTGGCCAGCGAGGCCATTGCGGTGCAGCCGATCCGGCGCGTGCCGGGGGAACAGGAACGCCAGCGGTCCGAGGACATCGCAGCCGCCGAAGACGCGCTGAAAAGCGGAAAGCGGGCGGAACTGGGGGGTGCGGAGGGCAATCGTGCCAAGCGCGCCGGCTCATCCGCCCGGTTCGCGCTGGACGATGCGGAAACCGGGGATGGGCCGGTGACCGGCGTATCCCGCCGCCTGTCGGCCACCCCCAACGCCGGATTCATCGCGCAGAGCATCCATCAGGACGCGATGGGAAGTGGCCTGCACATCGAACCCTGGTCCGCCGCCATCACCGCCTACCGCAAGGCCGACGCCGCGGCCTATGCGGCCGGTGCGTCCGCTGGGATGTCCGTCTAGGCGGCGGACCGTTCCGCGTCGATTACGACGAAGCGTCGTCGCCGTAAATCTGCTCCTGCTGGTAGGCGGTCAGGCCCACGCGCTGGATCAGGTCGAGCTGGGTTTCCAGCCAGTCGATGTGCTCCTCGGTGTCTTCCAGGATTTCGCGGAAGATCTCGCGGCTCTGATAGTCGCGCACCGCGTCGCAGTCGGCGATGGCCTCCAGAAGATTGCCTCGGTTGTGGCTCTCGACGCCGAGATCGGCGGTGAAAATCTCCGGGAGATCCTCGCCGACCGTCAGCTTGTGCAGGTCCTGAAGGTTGGGGAGCCCCTCCAGGAACAGGATGCGCTCGATCAGCTTGTCGGCGTGTTTCATCTCGCCGATGGATTCCTCGTAGACCGTGTGAGCAAGACGGTGCAGGCCCCAGTTCTTCAACATGCGGGCGTGCAGGTAATATTGGTTGATGGCCGTCAGCTCGTTCGTCAGAATCGTGTTGAGGTGCCGGATTACCTTCGGATCACCCTTCATATTCCCCTCCGTATTGAGTGGCCGCGCACCATGGCGCGCGGCGCCCTGTTCCTTGCCCGACGACTGGGACGAAGTGTATGCCAATACCGCGGGATGGCAATCAGCTTCCGTTCCGCTCGCTGCGCACGGCCTCGGCCAGACGGCGCAGCCCCTCGTCCCCGGCCATGGCCTCCACCGGCACGCCCAGGCGGCGGCGCCAGTTCGGGTGCTGGTCCACGGTGCCCGGCAGGTTCGGCTGCTCCACCTCGCCCAGCGCATCTTCGATCTGCACCATGGCGATCCGGCCCGGCGACCGGGCGAGGTAGCGGTGGACCGCCTCCATCAGCTCGCGCGAGAAGGGCTGCGAGCCCTCGTTGTTCGGGTAGCTGGCCGGGCGCAGCCCTTGGCGCTCCAGCGCCTGGAGCATCCACCAGCGGTCAACGCCGCGGTCCCAGGCGTCCTTGTTCCGAGCGCCCTCGTCGGGATAGAGGTCCAGCCGCACGCGCCAATCCAGGTCCCGGTTGGTCCAGAAGCCCTTGAAGGTGGCGAGATCGTGGGTGGTCACCGTGACCATGGCCCCGGCGGGATAATCCTGCGGCGCCTTGAAACCGCCATCCCCGCTGCGCTCGAAATACAGCACGCGGTAGCTGAGGATGCCGGCCCGCTCCAGCGCCGGGCGGAAGCCCTCCGGCACGGTGCCCAGATCCTCCCCGATGACGATGCAGCGGTTGCGCCGGCTTTCCAGCGCGACGATCCGCAGCAGGTCCTGGAACGGGTATTCGACATAGGCGCCGTCGCTGCCGTCCGCCGGAATCCAGAACAGGTGCTGCAAGGCCATCACATGGTCGATGCGCAGCGCCCCGGCATGGCGCATGTTGGCCCGCAGCATGGCGATGAAGCTGCCATAGGCCGATTCGCGCAGCCCCACCGGCGACAGCGGGGCAAGGCCCCAATTCTGCCCCTTCATGTTGAACTGGTCCGGCGGCGCGCCGACGTTGGCGCCCTGCACCAGAATGTCCGAATCGCCCCAGGCCGCCGCCCCGCCGGGATGCGCCGCCACGGCCAGATCGCGGTAGAAGCCGATGGGCAGCCCCGCCCGGTGCCCGCGCTCCGCCGCGACGCCCAACTGGCGGTCGGCCTCCCACTGGAGATATTCGAAGAAATCCACCCGCCCGGCCTGTTCGGCGGCGAAAGCCTGCACCTCGGGGCTGTCCGGATTCCGGAATGCCGGCGGCCAGTTCCGCCACATCCACAGGGAGGAATCGCGGCGGTAGAAATGCTCGTGCAGCGCCTCGAACACGGCATGGCGGCGCAGCGGCTCGCCCATCTCGCGCCGGAACGCCTCGAAGTCCCGCCGCCGCGCGTCGCTCTCGCCCAGCGCGCGGAATGTGGCGTGCAGAGCCTCCAGCACCGGCATCTTCAGGGCGGAGACGGCGGGATAGTCCACCAACTCCGCCGCCCGGACGGCGGCCAGCCGCTGCCGGAAGTCCTCCGACGCGATGAGCGCCTGCGCCGCCGGCGTGGCGGACAGCTCCGGCACCCGCTCCACGTCGATGTAGAGGATGTTGAGGAAGGTCCGGCTGCTCGGCGAATAGGGGCCGATGTGGTTTGGGTCCGCCGGGAACAGGGCGTGCAGCGGGTTCAGCCCGACCAGCCCGGCCCCGAGCCCCGCCGCCGTCTCGGCGAAGCGCCCGAGGTCGTCGAAGTCGCCGATGCCCCAGTCGTCGCCGCTCTTCAGCGCGTAGAGCTGCAGGCCGATGCCCCAGGTGCGTCCGCCTGGCACCACCTCCTCCACCGTCAGGCAGCGCTGCGGTGCGACGATCAGCACCGTGCCGCCCTCCAGCGTTCCGCCCACGCCCTTGGGCCGGATCACCACCGCCAGCCGGTGATAGCCGAGCGGCAGGGTCGGCGGCAGGCGGGTGGAGACCGTCCGCCGCTCATAGGCCACGCCGTCGAGCGTCCGCTGATCGGCCAGCGGCAGGCTGCCGACCCGCAGCGACGCGCGGTGGGCGGTCCCGCCTTCCTCGGTCAGCGTCCAGGTCAGATCGGCGTCCTCCAGCCCCGCCGGAACGGCCAGCGCGAGGCTGAGGGGGGTGCCCTCGTCGATCACCAGGACGGGCGGCAGCATGCGGCGCCACGCCCGGTCCTCCACCGCGTGCAGGCTCGCCGCCAGTTCCTCGCCGTTGCCGGCGGGATAGCCCATGGCGGCGGCCAGCGCACGCTTCGTCGCGTCGGAGGTCTCGCGCCGGTTGCCCCAGATGTCATGGTAGAAGGGCTCGATGCCAAGCCGTTCGGCAAGCCGGTCGAGATCGCTCATTCAAGGTCCCCGCGGTTGTTGGTCGTGTCGTCCTGGTGGCGTCATTCCGGCCGCTGCGGCCTGCGCGCGAGCATTGCGCGTCGGGCCGCGTCCGTCCAGCCCCGAGCATTCGGATTTTCACTTTCACCGCAACGCTTTCGCGCACAGCGACGGTGCAAGGGTGACAACACGCCGCAACCTTGGATGATCCGGATTGAATAATCCGGAACCTTGAATAATCCGGCCTTGGCCTTCAGCGGCTCGGCATCTGCCGGATCACGGCCCGACCGCTTCCTTCGCGGCATCTCCATTCGCCGCCGGCCCCGCCGCCGCGGCCTTTGCGGCGTCGGCCTTGGCCTGCGCCATCTGTTCCAGCCGGGAGCGGTAGCCGGCCACGGCAACGGAAACCTCCGCCATCATGGAGTCCAGCGGGCGCCCCGAATCCATCGCCCGCATCAGCTCGCAGGCTTGCGAGCGCACGCTCTCCAGTTCCTCCATGGCAACGGCGCCCGATTCGGCCTGAAGCCGCAGGCGCTCCGCCATCATTTTCAAGGACTTGGCAACGGACTCCGCCGGGCCGGGCTCGCCCAGATCGTCCAGGCGGCGCAGCAGGTCGTCCAGGAAGGCCGGGATACGGGCCAGATGCTCAACCGCCATTCGGTCGGGCGGGCGGGCGGTCAGGCCGGGAGCGGCGAACTCGATCAGGAAGGCGACCTGGATGCTGGCGCGCAGCAGCTTCTGTTCGTTGACGAAGTGATTCGCCTCGGCCATGAGCTGGCGGGCGTTGATGTGCGCCCATCGGTTGGTGGCCTTCAGACGCAGCGTGTTCGGCGCGTCGAGCAACGGAACCTGTGCGCCCTCGCGCGGGGACTTGCGCCGGTCTGGCCCGGTGTAATCGGCGGTTACCACGAACTTCTTGCGCGATTCGATGAGGGCGGTCAGCCGGTCCTGCACCTGCTTGGGCGAGACGGGCTTCACCAGCAGATCGTCCGCACCGGCGTTGGTGACGCGCATGAGCAGCAGCGGTGTCGGCTGCCACGTCGTGGCGACGATGCAGGCGTAGGGGTTGCGCGTGTCCGGCTCGTTGCGCAAACGGCGGATGAAGCGCATCGCCTCGCCCTCTTCCCCGTCCGCGTCGAGCAGGATCAGGTCCGGGGTGGCCGCCGTCGCCACCTCCGCCGCGTCCCGGATCGAACCGTAGGTTTCAGCCCGCTTCAGCCCCAGCCGCGCCAGCACCTCGCGCAGCACGCGCTGGGTGTTCAGTTGCGTGTCGATGATGGCGGCATCAACCAGGGAGAAATCGTAGTCGGTCATGCGTCGGATCCGCGGTATCCAGAGGAAGGTTGCCCCTCCGATCCGGACGTTAGCACAGGCTGAAAAGACCGCTTATTGACCCGTGTCAACGACCGGGCGATTCAACCTGCACGAAGACCAGCGCGGTCCGTCCGTCCACCGGCATCGTCCGCCCGGCGAGTTGCATCCGTCCGTCGCCGGCCCCGTCCGCCACGCGGGTGTCAAGCACGCAGCGCCAGCCGCGCGCGTCCGGCACCTCAGGCAGGGTGACATTGACCGTGTCGGTGTGGGCGTTCAGCACGATCAGCAGCACCCCGTCGTCCTGCGGCGCCCCGTCCACCCCGGTGTAGCTTCCGGCGTGGCCGTTCAGCAGCAGCATGATGCAGCGCGCATGAACGTTGCGCCAGTCCTCCGCCGACTTCTCCACGCCCTGCGGGGTGTACCAGACGATGTCCTTCAGCCCGTCCGGCGAGGTCCGGCGCCCGTGCAGGAACACCGGACGGCGCAGCACCGGATGAGCCTTGCGCAGCGCGATCAGCCGCTTGACGAAGGCCAGCATCGACGCGCCGTCGCCGTTCAGCCCGGCCCAGTCGAGCCAGGTGATCTCGTTGTCCTGGCAGTAGGCGTTGTTGTTGCCCTTCTGGCTGTGGCCGATCTCGTCGCCGGCCAGCATCATGGGCGTGCCCTGCGACAGGAACAGGGTGGCCAGCAGGTTGCGCTTCTGCTTCGCGCGGACCTCCCGGATGGCGGGGTCGTCCGTCTCCCCCTCCACCCCGTGGTTCCAGGAGTGGTTGGCGGAATGGCCGTCCCGGTTGTCCTCGCCGTTGGCCCAGTTGTGCTTCTCGTTGTAGGAGACGAGGTCGTGCAGGGTGAAGCCGTCATGCGCCGTGACGAGGTTCACCGACGACCAGGGCCGCCGCCCGCGCTTTTCGAACAGGTCCGACGAACCGGCGATCCGCCCGGCCAGTTCCGGCAGCATGCCCTCGTCCCCGCGCCAGTAACGGCGCACGGTGTCGCGATAGCGGTCGTTCCACTCCGCCCAGCCCGGCGGGAAGTTGCCGACCTGATAGCCTCCGGGGCCGACATCCCACGGCTCCGCGATCAGCTTCACGTCGGCCAGCACCGGGTCCTGCCGCACGGCGTCGAGGAAGCCCGAACCGGGGTCGAACCCATAGGGCTCCCGCGCCAGCACGGTAGCGAGGTCGAAGCGGAAGCCGTCCACATGCATCTCCGTCACCCAATAGCGCAGGCTGTCCATGACCATCTGGAGCACGCGCGGGTGGCTGAGGTTCAAGGTGTTTCCGGTGCCGGTGTCGTTGATGTAGAAGCGCGGGTTGTCGGGCAGCAGCCGGTAGTAGCTGAGGTTGTCGATGCCCTTGAAGGACAGGGTGGGGCCGAGATGGTTGCCCTCGCCCGTGTGGTTGTAGACCACGTCCAGGATGACTTCGATCCCCGCCTCGTGCAGGCGGGCGACCATGGTCTTGAACTCCGACAGCACGCCGGTGGTCATGTAGCGCGGCTCGGGCGCGAAGAAGCCGATGCTGTTGTAGCCCCAGTAGTTCCGCAGCCCCTGTCCGACCAGATGCCGCTCGTCGGCGAAGGACTGCACCGGCAGGAATTCCACGGACGTGATGCCCAGCGCCTTCAGATAGTCGATCACCGCGTGGGTGGACATGCCGGCGAAGGTGCCGCGCAGCGGCGCCGGCACCTCCGGATGGCGCATGGTGAAGCCGCCGACATGCGTCTCGTAGATCACCGTGTCCGACCAGGGAACCGCCGGATGCCGGTCCTGCCCCCAGGTGAATGCGCGGTCCACCACCCGGCATTTCGGCATGCCGCGGGCGTTGTCGCGCCGGTCGAAGGACAGATCCTCGCGCGTCGAACCCATGCGGTAGCCGTAATGGGCGTCCGACCAGCGGAACGGCCCGAACAATGCCTTGGCGTAGGGGTCGAGCAGCAGCTTGTTCGGGTTGAACCGGTGCCCCGCCGCCGGCTCGTACGGCCCGTGGACGCGATAGCCGTAGAGCAGGCCGGGCCGGGCGTCCGGCAAATAGCCGTGCCAGACCTCGTCGGTGTGCTCCGGCAGCGCGATCCGCTCGACCTCGCGCTGGCCGGTCTGGTCGAACAGGCAAAGCTCGACCTTTTCGGCGTGCGCGGAGAAGAGGGCGAAGTTGACCCCGAACCCGTCCCAGTTCGCTCCCAGCGGATAGGGCTTGCCGGGCCAGACGGTGGTGCGCGTGGCGGTGGAGATGGGCATCAGGGGTGTCTCACCACGGGCACGGGCA
This sequence comes from Pseudomonadota bacterium, assembly GCA_023411035.1. Classification (GTDB taxonomy): domain Bacteria; phylum Pseudomonadota; class Alphaproteobacteria; order Azospirillales; family Azospirillaceae; genus Azospirillum. The sequence continues at coordinate 73,885 of JAEYPE010000250.1, read as the reverse complement.
TCGGGAGGGACCGCAAGCGGCTTGCTTTGAGCACGGCAGGGGGCCATCCAAAACGGGTGACCACCTGCTGCAATAAAGGAGTGGCGAGCCCGTCGCGTCAAGTGCCACGGCAACGGGGAAGGTTGATGGATGAGGTTGCCGGATTCCCGATTGGGTGGGCATGAGAGCCATGGATGCCCCGACCGTCGAGGCGTGTTGCCTTCATGCCTGTTCCCCTGGGTGCGTATCCTCGGCCGAAGACACGCTTCCCAGGGAGCCGTGCAAAGATCAGGCAAATGCGGACTTCATCTTCCGCGGACAACGCCTTTCCTTTGGCTGGTCCTTTGGCTGGCCCGCCTTACTCCACCGTCACCGACTTGGCGAGGTTGCGCGGCTGGTCAACGTCGGTGCCCTTCAGCACGGCGACATGGTAGGCCAGAAGCTGCACCGGAATGGCGTAGAGCAGCGGGGCGACCAGAGGGTCGCAGGCCGGAAGCTCCACCGACCAGCGGACCTTGTCGGACAGCTTGTCGATGCCCTTCTTGTCGGCCAGCAGCAGAACCTTGCCCGACCGCGCACAGACTTCCTGCACGTTGGACACGGTCTTTTCGAACAGGCCGTCCGACGGGACCAGGACGATCACCGGCACGCTCTCGTCGATCAGCGCGATGGGGCCGTGCTTCAGTTCACCCGCCGCATAACCTTCGGCGTGGATGTAGCTGATTTCCTTCAGTTTCAGGGCGCCTTCCAGGGCCAGCGGGTACATGGCGCCGCGGCCCAGATACAGCACGTCGCGGGCCTCGGCGACCTCCTGTGCCAGCTCGTGCAGGCGTTCGTCGTGGGCCAGCACGTCGGCGGCGCGGGCCGGCACCTCGCGCAGGGCCTGGGCGATCTGCTGCATCCGCTCCGCCGGGATCACGCCTCGGTCGTGGCCGACCGTGACCGCCAGGCAGGCCAGCGTCGTCAACTGCGTCGTGAAGGCCTTGGTCGAGGCCACGCCGATCTCCGGACCCGCCATGGTGTAGAGCACCGCGTCGGACTCACGCGCGATGGTGCTTTCCGGCACGTTCACGATGGACAGGATCTTCTGGCCCTGGCGCTTGCAGTAGCGCAGCGCCTCCAGCGTATCCAGCGTCTCGCCCGACTGGCTGATGAACAGCGCCACGCCGCCCTCCGGCAGCGGCGCCTCGCGGTAACGGAACTCCGAGGCGATGTCCACCTCGACCGGCAGGCGGGCCAGCGTCTCGAACCAGTATTTCGCCACCACACCGGCGTAATAGGCGGTGCCGCAGGCCACGATGGTCAGCTTCGTCGCCTTCGCGATGTCGAAATCGACCTCCGGCAGGGTGATGCGGCCGGTTTCCGGGTTGATGTAGGCGTTCAGCGTGTCGCCGATGACCTGCGGCTGCTCGTAGATTTCCTTGAGCATGTAGTGCCGGTAGCCGTCCTTGCCGATCAGCGCGCCGGACAGGGCCGTGGTCTTCACCGGGCGTTCCACCACCGCGTCGGACGCGTCGTGGATCACCGCGCCGGCGCGGGTCAGTTCCACCCAGTCGCCGTCTTCGAGATAGCAGATGCGGTTGGTCAGCGGCGCGAGCGCGAAGGCGTCGGAGGCGAAATACATCTCGCCCTCGCCGAAGCCGACGGCCAGCGGCGTGCCATGGCGGGCGCCGATCAGCATGTCCTCCCGCCCGGAGAACAGCAGCACCAGCGAGAAGGCGCCGGTGAAGCGCTTGAAGGAAGCGGCGGCGGCCTCGACCGGACCCAGCCCTTCCTTCTCCATGTAATAGGTGACGAGGTGGGCGATGACCTCGGTGTCGGTGGCGCTTTCGAAGACGTAGCCGTGCCCGATCAGCTCGGTCTTCAGCTCCTGGTAATTCTCGACGATGCCGTTGTGCACCACGGCCACGCGGTGGGTGGCGTGCGGGTGGGCGTTGTTCTCGGTCGGGCCGCCGTGGGTGGCCCAGCGGGTGTGGCCGATGCCGATCACGCCCGGCAGCGGCGCCTCGCGCAGCTTGGCGTCGAGGTTGAGCAGCTTGCCCTCGGCGCGGCGGCGCTCGATGCCGCCGTTGACCAGCGTGGCGACGCCGGCGCTGTCGTAACCGCGGTATTCGAGGCGGCGGAGGCCCTCGACGAGACGGGGGGCCGCGTCATGCGTGCCGATGATGCCGATGATGCCACACATGAACCTGCAACTCCTGAATGATGGCCGGGGCCGGGTGAACGGTCAACCGGTGCAACCTTACGCCTTTTTCGCTTTCTCTTTTTGCTTCCGTTCGCGGAAACGCCTGGCCCAGCCGGTGTAAGCCTGCTGGCGGGCGCGCGACACGGCCAGCGCGTCGCCTTCCACGTCGGCGGTGACCACGCTGCCCGCCCCCACGATGGCGCCGTCGCCCACCTTCACCGGGGCCACCAGCGCGGTGTTCGAGCCGATGAAGGCCCCGGCGCCGATGTCGGTGTGGCTCTTGGCGTAGCCGTCGTAGTTGCAGGTTATGGTGCCGGCGCCGATGTTGGCCTTCGCACCCACCCGCGCGTCGCCGATGTAGGTCAGGTGGTTGACCTTGGCCCCGGCCTCGATCTTCGCGTTCTTGATCTCCACGAAGTTGCCGATGTGGGCGTCCGCGCCGATCTCCGCCCCCGGACGCAGGCGGGCGTAGGGGCCGACCTGGGCGCCGCTGTCCACCCGCACCTGCTCCAGATGGCTGAAGGCCTTGATCTCCACCCGGTCGGCCACGACCACGCCGGGGCCGAACACCACATGCGGGCCGACGATCACGTCGCGGCCGAGGCGCGTGTCCACGCAGAAGGTGACGCTGTCCGGGTCGGTCAGGGTGGCGCCGTTGTCCATTGCGGCCTTGCGCAGGCGGCGCTGGATCAGCTTCTCCACCTCCGCCAGTTCGGCGCGGGAGTTGACGCCGACGACCTCCGCCGGGGCGGCCTCCACCACCGCGCAGGCCATGCCGTTGCTGCGGGCGATCTGCACCACGTCGGTGAGGTAGTATTCGCTCTTGGCGTTGGCGTTGCCGATGCGGTTGATGAGATCGAACATCCGCGCGCCGTCGAAGGCCATCAGCCCGGCGTTGCACAGGGTGACCTGCCGCTCCTCCTCCGTCGCGTCCAGATACTCGACGATCTTTTCCAGCCCGCCGCGGGCGTTGATGATCAGGCGGCCATAGGCGCCGGGATCGTCGGGGCGCATCCCCAGCACGACCACCGCCGGATCGTTCGGCTGGCGCCGCGCGGCGACCATGGCGCGCAGCGTGTCCGGCGTGACCAGCGGGGTGTCGCCGTAGAGCACCACCACATCGCCGTCGAACCCTTCCAGCAGGCCGAAGGCGGCGCGCACGGCGTCGGCGGTACCGCGCTGCTCGTGCTGGACGGCGGTGGGGTAGGGGGCGACGGCGTCGGCCACATCGTCCATGCCGGGGCCGACCACCACGACCACATGGTCGGGGTCGAGCGCCTTCACCGCGGACAGCACATGGCCGACCATCGGCTGCCCGGCGACGCGGTGCAGGACCTTCGGCAGGTCCGACTTCATGCGGGTGCCTTTGCCGGCGGCGAGAATGACGCAGGCGAGCGGGCGGTGCTGAGTCATCGGATGTCCCTGCAATATTGGGTGTGGGTTATGGCGGACGGGTGGAAAAGCGTGCGCATCAATATCCGGGCAAAAGGTCTGTCCTCAAGCATTGAGTGCCACATCCGGTGCCGGAACCCCAAGTCAACTTTTGTGTCAATCTGACATACATGATTCGCGGACCAAGGGTGTACGCAACCCGCGCCGGAGGCGCCGAAGAGTCTATGCCGGGGGCGGTTTGCAGGAACAGGGGGGTCGTCGCCGGGAAAAGGCCGTGCTATCGAACGGGGGTGCCGCACGCCTTTGATCTGCCACGGGACCGATGCCGATGCCTTCCAACTCCGCCGCCATTCCCTTCTCCGCGGTCGTCTTCGACCTGGACGGCACGCTGATCGACAGCGCCCGGGACATGACCCGCGTCCTGAACCGCACCCTGTCCCGCTTCGCGCGGCCCGCGCTGACCGAAGCGCAGGTGCGGGGCATGGTGGGCGACGGGTCGGCCAACCTCGTCCGGCAGGCCTTCGCGGCGACCGGCGACGCCTTGACCGACGAGGCGCTGCAACCGGCCCTTGCCGACTACCTCGACGCTTATTTCCAGGATGATGAGCCCCCGGCGCTCTATCCCGGCGTGCCGGAAACGCTGAAGGCGCTGGCGGACGGCGGCGTCCGGCTGGGGCTGTGCACCAACAAGCCGGAACGGATCAGCCGGAAGCTGCTCGACGCGCTCGGCCTGTCGCCGCTGTTCGGAGCGCTGGCCGGCGGGGACACCCTGCCGGTGAAGAAGCCGGACGGGCGTCACCTGTCCTGGGTGGTCGAGGCGCTTGGCGGCGGCTCCGCCGCGATGGTGGGCGACAACGGCAACGACGTGAAGGCGGCCCGCGCCGCCGGGGTTCCTGTGGTGGCGATGACCTACGGCTATCCCCGCATGCCGGTGCAGGAGTTGGGGGCCGACATCCTGCTGGACCATTTCACCGACCTGCCGGACGCGCTGCGCCGGCTGGGCGCCTGACGGTCCGTTCCCACCGCAAGGTCCAGCGGGGGCCTTGCCGTAGGTCACGTTCTTGTCATAGTTAACAAATGATTAAGAGTGGCTAACGAAAGGTAAATGCTGTTGGATGGACGCATCGATCGGTGCTGAGCGAAGGAGACATCCATGGCCCAGATCCTTGCCTTCCCCGGGAAGACCCAGATCGGCAAGCCCCTGTCCTCCAAGGTTCTTTCCGCCGAGACCGGAAGCGCCAGCAGCCAGCCTTCCAGCAGTCAAATCGATTCGGCCGCCGCCGACTTCGACCGGATGATGGCCCACCACAGCGAACTTCAGGCGCGGATGGCCGAGTTCAACCGGCTGTGCGAGCAGGCGCTGGCCGAGCGCCCCATGACCGACCTGCTGTATCACCCCACCGCCTGCGGCGGCGAGGTCTGCCGCGCCTGATTGTCAGCGGAGCGGTGAACGCTCCGGTCCGGCGGGGCGCTCCGCCGTCTGGTCGGTCTTGCGGGCGGCGGTGAGGTGGACGACCACCCCGCCGAACCCGCTGTCGGTTTCCAGCCGGACGGGCAGGGGCGGGCCGGCGTCTTCGATTGGAGCGATCCACACATCGACGGGCGGGCGTTCCTCCCGGCTGCCGCCGCGCTGCCAGAAGGATTGGCGCGGCTTGCGCTCGTAGCCGGCCACCGGCTTGTAGGACACCTGACAGTGCCGCGCCGCGCCGGAGAAGATGGAGTGGCGCGACACCCCGATCATGGTCATTCCCCGATCCGCGGACATCATGTCGTAGCGGCGGCGCCCGTCATAGATGGGCACCGTGCGCTGGCACCCTTCGCCGTGGAGTCCGGCCAGCAGCATCTCCACGATTCCACTCAGCGGGTCGCGGGTCTGCCGGCTGAGCGCATCGGGCACGGGATCGCGGTCTTCCTCCTCCGGAGGCGGAGAGACCTGCGCCCGCACGCCGCCGTCCGGGCCGTAGTCGAGCGTCACGCTGCGGGGGGAGCCCCGCAGGACGCCGGACTGTGTGTGACGGATCGGGGCGACGCCATCGGGCCGGACCATGCCGACGCTGAGCGATTGGGTTTCCCAGGGAAACATGCGCCCCAGAAAGCCGTCCGTCGCCGCGTTCACCTGGACGCTGTAACGGCCCCCGGTCAGCGTCAGATCCGCCCGAGCGTCGAGCACGGCCACGCCGCCGACATGGACGCGGTAGTCCAACTGCCAGCTCTGCGCCAGGGCGGGCAGGGGGAACAGCCCGGCCAGCGCCGTGCACAGCCCGGCGACGAGGGAGGTGACGAGGGAGGTAACGGGGGCGGCGGCGCGTGGAGCGGCGGAGGGCGCGGTCCGGTCCGTCATGTCGGTTTGCTCATCAAGGGGCGTGCCTCCGGGCGGATGGGTTTCTTTGATATTGGTGCGAAACAGGTGCTTGACAGGAGGGGGGCGGGGCCTTTAGAAACCCGCCACACCGCAGCGGCGGCAACGACGCGACAGCGAAACGAGCCTGATGTCGACGCGGTTTTACTGGGATGGGCGCATAGCTCAGCGGGAGAGCACACCCTTCACACGGGTGGGGTCGTAGGTTCAATCCCTACTGCGCCCACCATCCCAAAGTCCGGTGGTTCGTGGGCTTTGCGGATGGTACCATCCCCATCATCGCAAGATCGGCCAGGATCGGGGTCCTTCAGGCCTCGCTTTGTCATCTCTGCGGTGCGTCAGCGGTTTCTTTGGGATGGGCGCATAGCTCAGCGGGAGAGCACACCCTTCACACGGGTGGGGTCGTAGGTTCAATCCCTACTGCGCCCACCATCCCAAGTGCCGCTCAAACCCAATCTTCCACAGAAGTCATTGGCTGACGTCAATCGCGCAGGTTGCGCGACCATTTTGCATGGCGTAATGCCGCACAAAAACTCCGCGCATTTGCGTGTCCTTTTTTTGGGGCGAACGCCACCGCAAACGCCACTGAAGTTGATTCAGATCAGCTACAGCGCGTGGGGTTTTCGTTTATCGCTTCCGGCATTAGGTTTCCCCAATCACCTGGAAGCAGTGACATGGAAGATACGCGCGTGACCCTTCTCGCCCTCGGCCTGCTGGTCGTGGCGCTCGTCGTGATCCTCGGTTCGGTGGTCCTGTCTCCGGCCACCCTGGTCCTCCTGGCCACGCTCGGCGCCTGGGTGAACCTGACCTATCTGGTCGTCGTCACGCTGATGCGTTGATCGTGCCCGCGGGCCGGGGAGGGCTTCGCGGCCCGTCCCGCCCGCAGGATGGGAAAATTTCAAAATCGGGTGCTGTCCGTTAATTCCATGACTGGACAGCGCCGGGCCGGCGGTTTATCCCAGCGCCGTTTATGACGCCTGTGGAGCAACCGCCATGACCTCCCTCGCCGCCGCCCGCATTCCGGAATCGGAACAGCCCCTGCCGGTCGTCCGCAGCGTGGACGATCTACGCGCCCAGGTCGCCGCCTGGCACCGCGAGGGCAAGACGGTGGCGCTGGTGCCGACCATGGGGGCGCTGCACGACGGCCATCTGGCCCTGGTGCGCCGCGCGCGTGAACTGGCCGACCGGGTGGTCGCCAGCGTCTTCGTCAATCCCACCCAGTTCGCCCCGCACGAGGACTTCGACCGCTACCCGCGCGACGAGGCCGGGGATTCGCGCAAGCTCGCCTCGGCGGGCTGCGATCTGCTCTACGCCCCCACGGTGCGGGCGATGTATCCGGAGGGATTCGCCACGTCCATCTCGGTCGGCGGCCCGGCGGAGGGGCTGTGCGGCACCTTCCGGCCCCAGATGTTCGGCGGTGTCGCCCTGGTGGTGACGAAGCTGTTCCTTCAGGCCCAGCCCGACGTCGCGGTGTTCGGGGAGAAGGATTACCAGCAGCTCATGGTCATCCGCCGCTTCGCCCGCGATCTGGACATCCCGGTGCGGGTGGAAGGGCTGCCGACCGTGCGGGAGGCCGACGGGCTCGCCATGTCCTCGCGCAATGCCTATCTGTCCGCCGACGAGCGCGCCCGCGCTCCGGAGCTGAACCGCGCGCTCCGCGAGGCCGCGTCGGCGCTGGCCGGCGGTGCGGAGGCCGCCGCGGTTCTGGAGGTGGTGCGGGCACGCATCACCGCCGCCGGGTTCGGCTCCATCGACTATGTGGAACTGCGCGACGCCGACACGCTGGAACCGGTCGCCCGCGCGGAGCGTCCGGCGCGCCTTCTGGCCGCCGCCTGGATGGGCAAGGCCCGTCTGATCGACAACGTGCCGGTTATTCCGGCCTAACGTCCGGCAGGAACAGGTCCGCCAGAGCGGCCTGGAGCAGGGGCGGGCTGATCGGCTTGTGAAGCACGGTGCAGCCGATGTTTCTCGCTTCCACCTGGGGCAGGGCGCCGGTTTCCCCGGTCAGCAGGATGGCGCGGATGGGTGCGTCGTACAGATCCCCCAGCGCGCGCAGGACCGATACCCCGGTCGCGCCGTCGCGCAGCCGGTAATCGGCGATCACCGCGTCGGGCGCCCGCCCGCCGCTGCGCAGGGCGGCGTCCGCTTCCTCCCAGCAGCCGGCGTCCATGGTGCGGTAGCCCCATTGCCGGATCATCGCCACCAGTCCGGCGCGCACCAGCGAGTCGTCCTCCACCAGCAGAACGAGCCGTCCACCTCCGGCGGCGATTCCGTTGGGGGCGGGCGGTTCCTGCGCGTTGCAGGGGGCGGCGCCCGGCTGCGCGGCGAGCGGGACGGTGACCGAGAAGTCCGACCCCACGCCGAAGCTGGACCGCACCCGCACCGGATGCCCGATCAGCCGAGACAGACGCTGCACGATGGCGAGGCCCAGCCCCAACCCCTGGTTCCGGTCGCGCTCCGGGTTCACGAGCTGGGTGAACTCCTGGAAGATCTCGTCGAGCTTGTCTTCGGGAATGCCGATTCCGCTGTCGCGCACGGTGATCGTCAGCTCTTCCTTCTCGATGGCGCAGATCACCTCCACCCCGCCGTCCAGCGTGTAGGCCAGCGCGTTCTCCACGAGATTGCGCAGGATGCGGCCGAGCAAATCCGGGTCGCTGTGCACCAGGACGGGGGCGCAGTCCACCCGCCAGCCCAGCCCCTTCGCCACCGCGCGTGGGGCGTAGGTGGCGTTCAGTTCCTCCAGCAGGGTGGCGACGGGGATGTCCGCCATCCGCGCCTGCACCGCCCCGGCGTCCAGCTTGGAGATGTCCAGCAACCGGTCGAGCAGGGCGCGCAGGGACTCCAGGCTCACTTCCAGGTTGGCGGCCATCTTCTGGGCGCGCGGGTCCGTCAGGGCGGGGGCGAGCGCCGCAGCGAAGAGCAGGGCGGATTGCAGCGGCTGGCGCAGGTCGTGGCTGGCGGCGGCGAGGAACTTCGATTTGGACAGGTTCGTGCGCTCCGCCTCCTCGCGGGCGCGCAGGGCGGCCTGGGCGTCGGCGGCCGCGCTCTCCCGCACGTAGGAGGTGCCGGAGTCGCTGGACAGGCCGGCGTAGCCGAGCAGGGCGCCGTCGCGCTCGTACAGGGCCGTCATCTCCAGCCAGAGTGGAAGAAGGGACCCGTCCTTGCGAATGAAGGTCCACTCCCGGCAATAGGGCTGGCCGCGGCGGGCCAGGGCGGTGAAGACCTCGAAGTCCGGGGCCACCGGTTCGCCCAACTCGTTCGACAGGCGGGCGGCTTCGGCGTCCAGCTCATGGCGGTTGTGGAACAGCAGGGGCGTGGCCCGGCCCGCCAACTCTTCCCGGCGGTAGCCGAGCCGCCGTTCCGCCGCTGGGTTCAGATCGAGGATGAGGCCGGTCGGATCGGTGATAATGGCGAGATGGCTGGTGGCGGCGAACAGCGCTTCCCAGAGCGCGGCGCGCCCGACGCCGGGGCTGGCCGGTTCGTGGTGGTCCGGACGGCCGGTGCGTTCCGCGTCCTCCATGCCCCTGCATCTCCCCCCGCTTGCGCCGCGTTCCACCGGATGACGGATTCGGCTTCCCATTGGGCCTTTCGTGGCCACTTTCTGCATAACAGCCGTAAGCGCCGCAATCATGCTGCCCAATGGCGCGACGGGCTGTCCAGGGCAAATCGCCCGTGCCGCACATAGGATTGCCGCAGCGGGGGCAAAGGATCGCAGGCCCGGTGATGCGTCCTATAGTTTCTGCCGAACGCGCGGCTGCGCGCAAGAACCGAGGGAAGGAAGGCACCATGCCGTATGATTCCGTGGACACCGCCCGCCGGCTTGGGCTGAGGGACGCCGGACTGCTGCGTTTCCAGTGCTTCATCGACGGGCAATGGACCGACGCCGACAGCGGCAAGACCGTCGAGGTGACGAACCCCGCCGATGGCAGCGTCCTGGGGAACGTGCCGATGATGGGTGCGGAGGAGACGCGCCGGGCCATCGCGGCGGCGGAGCGCGCCTGGCCGGCCTGGCGCGCCTTGACCGCGAAGGAGCGAGCCAAGGTTTTGCGCGGCTGGTTCGATCTGATGATGGCGAACCAGGAGGATCTGGCCCGCATCATGACGGCGGAGCAGGGCAAGCCGCTGGCCGAGGCGCGGGGCGAGGTGGCCTACGCCGCGTCCTTCATCGAATGGTTCGCCGAGGAGGGCAAGCGCGTCTACGGCGACACCATTCCACAGCATCTGCCGGGCCGCCGCATCGTCGTGACCAAGGAGCCGATCGGCGTCACCGCCGCCATCACGCCCTGGAATTTCCCGGCGGCCATGATCACCCGCAAGGCCGGCCCGGCGCTGGCCGCCGGCTGTCCCATGGTCATCAAGCCGGCGACGGCCACCCCGCTGACCGCGCTGGCCATGGCGGTGCTGGCGGAGCGGGCGGGCGTTCCGGCGGGCGTCCTCGGCGTCGTCACCGGCTCCGCCCGCGCCATCGGCGGTGAGATGACCGGCAACCCGACCGTCCGCAAGCTGACCTTCACCGGCTCCACGGAGATCGGGAAGGAGTTGATGGCCCAATGCGCCGGCACGGTGAAGAAGGTGTCGCTGGAACTGGGCGGCAACGCGCCCTTCCTGGTCTTCGACGACGCTGACCTGGACGAGGCGGTCAGGGGCGCCATCGCGTCGAAGTACCGCAACACCGGCCAGACCTGCGTCTGCGCGAACCGGCTTCTGGTGCAGTCCGGTGTCTACGACGCCTTCGCGGCCAAGCTGGCCGAGGCGGTGAAGGCGCTGAAGGTCGGTCCCGGCCTGACCACGGAGGGGGCGCAGCAGGGGCCGCTGATCGACATGGCGGCGGTGGAGAAGGTGGAGGACCACATCCGCGACGCCGTGGGCAAGGGCGCCCGCGTGGTGCTGGGCGGGCGGCGGCATGAGCTGGGCGGCAGCTTCTTCGAGCCGACCATCCTTGCCGACGTGACGCCGGCTATGAAGGTGGCGCGGGAGGAAACCTTCGGCCCGGTCGCTCCGCTGTTCCGCTTCGAGACGGAGGAAGAGGCCGTGCGGATGGCCAACGACACCGAATTCGGCTTGGCCGCCTATTTCTACAGCCGCGACATCGGGCGCGTCTGGCGGGTGGCGGAGGCGCTGGAATACGGAATCGTCGGCATCAACGAGGGCATCATCTCCACCGAGGTCGCGCCCTTCGGCGGCATGAAGGAGAGCGGCATCGGGCGGGAGGGCTCGAAGTACGGGATCGATGACTTCCTGGAGATCAAGTATCTGTGCATGGGCGGCATCGGCGGCTGAATGTCGGACGCCTATAACGTGTGAAAAATGCGGGGCCGCTCGCGTAACGCGCTTTGACTGGCCCCGCGCTTTTATCTAAAATAAGCGGTCTTGAAATTGCCAAAGCCCCGATGGGGGAAAGGCGGGCCGGTGCGGTTCTTGCTGCGGCGCTCCGATGGGGAGTCGGTGTCCCTGATGCCCGTCATCATCGCGGTGGTCCTGGTGATGCTCGCCGCGCTGGGCACCTGGACCGTGGTGTCCGGCAAATCCGGCGCCCGCAGCACCGGCGGCGAACGCAAGCCGCAGAAGACCTATGCCTCCCTGCCGATGATGACCTTCACGCTGGGCGGAAGCGATGCGCGTCTGGTGGATATCCGGGTCTTGCTGGAGATCGATCCCGCCGGAGACCCGAATTCGGCGATACCCTTCGTTCCCCGCATCGCGGATCAGATGGCCGACCGGCTGCGCCAGATCGAACCGGGCCAGTTGACCGGGGCGGACGGCGCCAACCTGATGAAAAGCACCGTGGCGAGCGTGGTGAAGCGGGAAGCCCAGAGCATCCGGGTGCGGGAGGTGCTGCTGGAACGGATGGTGGTGCGGTAAGCGCATGCGCCGTTTGCCCCCACCCTGGCCCTCCCCGGCTGGGCGGGGGGAGGGAGGGAGAGGGCTCGGTCTGCGCCTTACTCCGCCGCCGCCGCGCGGCGTTCCTCATCGCGCTGATGACGGGCGCGCTTCAGTTCCTCGGCGAGCAGGAAGGCCAGTTCCAGCGACTGGCTGGCGTTCAGGCGCGGGTCGCAGGCGGTGTGGTAGCGCAGCGCCAGCTTGTGGTCGGTGATCGCCTGGGCGCCGCCCGTGCACTCCGTCACGTCCTGGCCGGTCAGCTCGAAATGCACGCCGCCGGCATGGGTGCCCTCGGCCTGATGGACGGCGAAGAAGTCGCGCGCCTCCGACAAAACCATCTCCACCGGGCGGGTCTTGTAGCCGCTGGAGGACTTGACGGTGTTGCCGTGCATCGGGTCGCAGGACCAGACGACGACGCGGCCCTCACGCTGGACCTTGCGCAGCAGGGGCGGGAACTTCTCCGCCACCTTGTCGGCGCCCATGCGGACGATCAGGGTCAGGCGGCCCGGCTCGTTGGTCGGGTTCAGGATGTCGATCAGGCGGATCAACTCGTCCGGGTCGGTGGACGGGCCGCACTTCAGGCCGATCGGGTTCTTCACGCCGCGCAGGAATTCGACATGCGCGCCGTCCGGCTGGCGGGTGCGGTCGCCGATCCACAGCATATGGGCCGACACGTCGTACCAGTCGCCGGTGGTGCTATCGACGCGGGTCATCGCCTGCTCGAACGGCAGCAGAAGCGCCTCGTGGCTGGTGAAGAACTCCGTCTCGCGGATCTGCGGGGTCGTCTCGGCGGTGATGCCACAGGCCGCCATGAAGGCCAGCGTCTCGTCCAGCCGGTTGGCGATCTCGCGGAAATGCTCACCGGCGGGGGAGCGCTCCACGAAGCCCAGCGTCCACTGGTGCACCTTGTGCAGATCGGCGTAGCCGCCCTGGGAGAAGGCGCGCAACAGGTTCAGCGTGGCCGCGGCCTGGGTGTAGGCCTGCATCATGCGCTCCGGGTCCGGGACGCGGGCATCGGCGGTGAAGTCGAAGCCGTTGATGATGTCGCCGCGGTAGGACGGCAGTTCGACGCCCTCCACCACCTCGGTGTCGGCGGAGCGCGGCTTGGCGAACTGTCCGGCCATCCGCCCCACCTTCACCACCGGAATGCCGGCGCCGAAGGTCAGAACGACGGCCATCTGCAGCAGAACGCGGAAGGTGTCGCGGATGTTGTTCGGATGGAATTCCGCGAAGCTCTCCGCGCAGTCGCCGCCCTGAAGCAGGAAGGCTTTGCCGGCGGCGGCGGCGGCGAGGCTGTCCTTCAGCCGGCGCGCCTCCCCGGCGAAGACGAGTGGGGGATAGGAGGACAGACGCTGCTCCACCGCTTCGACCTTGGACGGGTCCGGATAGGTCGGAAGCTGCTTCACCGGCTTCGACCTCCAGCTGTCGGGGGACCAACGCTCAACCATGACGCCCGCTCTTTCCTTGTGCTAAGGGTTCCTCCAGAGGGCCGGATGACGGCCTGAGGGGTACTCTGTATAGCGGTCGCCGGGAAATTTTTCCATAGTTTCGACCGCAACTTCCGCAATGGATGATGCGGCACGCCGCCTGAAAAAGCGCTCTGGCGGGAGTGCCCGGCCAGAGCCTATACAGAAGGCTACGCAGCTGTGCGGAAGGGTTGAGCGGGTGAAACCATCCTCCTGGAGCCAGGCAGCCTCCGTCTATCTTGACCGGCGCGTTCTGGCCATTCTGTTCCTGGGCTTTTCCGAAGGGCTGCCGCTGGCGCTGACCGGTTCCACACTGTCGGTCTGGCTGCGCGAGGGCGGAATCAGCAAGACGGCCATCGGCCTGTTCGCGCTGGTCACCATGCCCTACGCGCTGAAATTCGTCTGGGCGCCGCTGATCGACCGGCTGCGCCTGCCGCTGCTGACGCGGCTGTTCGGACGGCGGCGCGGCTGGGCGCTGGTGGCGCAGGCCGGGCTGATGGCGGCGCTGATCGGCCTGGGCAGCACGAACCCGGTGACCGATCTTTGGTGGACCGCGGTGCTCGCCGTGGTCGTCGCCTTCTTCTCGGCCAGCCAGGACATCGTGGTGGACGCCTACCGCGTGGAGGTGCTGGAGGAGCATCAGCAGGCCGCCGGCGCCGCCATCCTGGTGCTGGGCTACCGCTTCGGGATGCTGGCGGCGGGGGCGGGGGCCTTGTACCTCGCGGAGTTCTTCGGCTGGCACACCGCCTATTACGTCATGGCGGGGCTGGTGGCGGTCGGCATGGTGACGATCCTGCTGAACCGCGAGCCGAAGGTCGCGGCCTCCGCCGAATCCCGCGCGCGGGAGCGGCATGTGGCCGACTGGCTGGCCGCGCGCCCGCATCTGACGGGGTGGAAGGCCGACCTGCTGTCCTGGATCTACGGCGCGGTGGTGGCGCCCTTCGTGGAGTTCATGACGCGCCCGGCCTGGGCGGCCATCCTGCTGTTCATCGCCTGCTACAAGCTGGGCGACGTGCTGGCGGGGGTGATGTCGGCGCCCTTCTACGTCGATCTCGGCTTCGAGAAGACGGAGATCGCCAACGTCACCAAGCTGTTCGGACTGTGGGCGACCATCATCGGCGGGCTGATCGGCGGGGTCCTGGTCGGGCGCATCGGCGTGCTGCGCGGGCTGCTGGTCGGCGGGGTGATGCAGATGCTGTCCAATCTGGGCTACGTCATGCTGGCCCAGGTCGGGCACGACGTGTCGGCGCTCGCCGTGACGGTGGCGCTGGAGAATGTCTGCGGCGGCATCGCGACGGCGGCCTTCGTCGCCTATCTCTCCAGCCTCTGCAACACGGCCTATACGGCCACCCAGTACGCGCTGCTCAGCAGTTTCTACAAGCTGGGCGGTGATCTGTTCGGCGCCTCGTCCGGCTGGCTGGCGGAGCGGATGGATTGGAGCAGTTTCTTCCTGCTGTCCACCGGCGGCGCGCTGCCGGGCCTTCTCGTGCTGCTGTGGCTGATGACACGGCCGAGACGGGAGGAGGTGGCGGTAAAGGCCGGAACGTAACGGTGCCCCCACCCCGACCCTCCCCCGCCGGGCGGGGGAGGGAAAAATGGGGCTTACTTGACCGGGGTCATCTTGCCGGAGCCGGGGCCGGCGCCGAGGTCCGCGCCCGTCACCGGGTTCACGTCGGTGCGCGACATGGTGCGCTTGGCGGCTTGGTTGACGACCGCGATCTCTTCCGCCGCCAGCCGGACGGAGGGGGTGCCGTCGCCGCCGCTGACTGGGGCCTGGTCGAGACGGATGTCCACGAACTCCCACTGCTCGCCCTGGTTCCACGGGCCACGCGCGTCGCCGGTGCCCTGGCTCATATTGTAATACTTGTCGGTGTAGTCGGGGTGGCCCGGAAGCTTGCCCGGCGGGAAGTTGTTCTCGATGGAATAGAGCGCCTTCTCGAACATCTTCTGGTGCGCCACCTCGCGGGTCATCAGGAAGGTCAGCGCGTCCTTCACGCCCGGATCGGGGGTGATGTTGATGAGGCGTTCATAAATGATCTTGGCCCGCGATTCTGCGGCGATGTTGGACCGCAGGTCGGCGGTCGGCTCGCCGATGGTGTCGATATAGCCGGCGTTCCAGAGCTGGCCCGCCGAGTTGGTGAGAGCCGGGCCGCCGCCGTAGAGAAGGGCCAGCGTGTGGCTGCCGTTGCCCTTGGCGAGGTCGGCATAGAGATCGGTGACCTCCTCCGCCCCCTCGGCCAGCTTGCCCTTTACGCCCTTGGTCAGCATGGCGACGATGCTGCCGATGATCTCCAGATGGCTCAACTCTTCGGTCGCGATGTCGATCAGCATGTCCTTGCGGGCCGAATCCTCATCGGCCAGCCCCTGCGTGAAGTAACGCAAGGCCGCCGCCAGTTCGCCCTGGGGACCGCCGAACTGTTCCAGCATCAGGCTGGCCAGCTTCGGGTCCGGTTCCGCCACGCGGACCGTGTACATCAGGTTCTTGTTGTGCATGAACATGCGTTGGAGCCCTCCCGCTTCCTTGGTGAAAGGATGGGTGGCGGCGGCTTCCGCGGGGTGCGGAACCGCCGTCGAGCCCTCAACACAGGCCTTCTGGAAGCGTTCCAGAAAATCGGATCTCAACGTCCGATCGTCAGGACGCCTTCTCACGCATCAGAACGAATTCTTCCGCGGTGGAGGGGTGGAGGGCGATGGTGCGGTCGAAATCTTTCTTCGTGGCGCCGCAGTTGAGCGCGATGCCAAGCCCCTGCACGATCTCCGGCGCGTCCATGCCCATCATGTGGCAGCCCAGAACGCGCTGGCTGTCGCCGTCCACGACCAGCTTCATCAGAACGCGCTCGTCGCGGCCCGACATCGTGTGCTTCATCGGGCGGAAGCCGGCCTTGTAGATGTCCACGTTCGCATATTTGGCCCGCGCCTCCGCTTCGGTCAGTCCGACGGTGCCGAGCGGCGGGATGGAGAAGACGGCGGTCGGAATGTTGGCGTAGCTGATGCTGGTCGGGTTGTCGTTGAACACCGTCTCCACGAAGGCGCGCCCCTCGGCGATGGCGACGGGGGTCAGCGCCATGCGGTCGGTCACGTCGCCCACGGCGAAGATGTTGTCCACATTGGTCCGCGAATACTCGTCCACCCGGATGGCCCCGCCGTCGTCGAGCGCGACGCCCACGGATTCCAGTCCCAGATCGCGCGTGTTCGGACGGCGCCCGGTCGCCGCCATGACGAGGCCGGCGGAATGCTCACGGCCAAGCTGGTCGGTGACGGTGTAGCCGCCGGGGCCTTCCTCCACCTTCACCGGCTGGGTGCGGGCGAGGATGGTGATGCCGCGCTTGCGCATTTCCTGCGCCAGCGCCACCCGGATCTCGTCGTCGAAGCCGTTCAGCAGCTCCTCGCCGCGGATCATGATCGTCACCTCCGCGCCCAGCCCGCGGAAGATGCCGGCGAACTCCACCGCGATGTAGCCGCCGCCCATGATGATGACGGAGTGGGGCAGGGTGCCGAGCTGCAACGCCTCGTTGGAGGTGACGGCGTGCTCGATCCCCGGAATCTTCGGCAGGGACGGCCAGCCGCCGGTGGCGATCAGGATGTTCTTCGCGGTGTAGCGCCGGTTCGCGACCTCCACCGTGTGGCGGTCGATCAGCCGTCCGAATCCGGTGTGCAGGGTGACCCCGGAGTTCTCCAGCATCCGGATGTAGATGCCGTTCAGCCGGTCGATCTCCGTGTCCTTCCGCCCGATCAGCGTGCCCCAGTCGAAGGCCGGCGTGTGGGAGGCCCAGCCGTAGCCGCAGGCGTCCTCGAAGGCGTCGCGGAACTGGGCGGCGTAGACCAGCAGTTTCTTCGGCACGCAGCCGCGGATGACGCAGGTGCCGCCGACCCGACTGCCCTCGCAGATGGCGACCTTGGCGCCCATGGCCGCGGCCCGCCGGCTGGCCGCCACGCCGCCGGAGCCGGCACCGATGGTGAAGAGGTCGAAATCGAACTCGGCCACAGCCGTCTCCTTCCAATCCCACAATTCGAACGAATGCCCGAACGGGAGGGGAGTGTTCCCCATTCCGGCGTCCCTGTCGAGCGTTGGAGGGCGAATTGCCGGACGGCTCGACCGCCGCTCAGCGCATGATGAGTTCCTGGACCAGAACCTGCCGGATCTTCATCGCGCCGAGTTCCCTGGAGGCGGTGCGCATCACCGCGTCCTTGATGTAGAAGGCGCCGTTGCGCCCCCGCAGTTCGCCGGCATCGGTATCCAGAATCACGTTGCTCATGGCGCTGGCGATGCGCGGCCCGTAGCTTTCCACCGTCTTGGCGGGGGCCGCCGGGTCCATGTCGAGAACCACGCGGACCCGCAGTTCCCGCAGCCGGTCGCCGTCGGTCAGCGTGAAGTGCATCGCCGGCAGGCGCGCGTAGTTGGCGGCGGCCCGCAGCGTCCCCGCCACCGGGCGCCCGGCCTGCGCCGTACCGGGCTTCAGCAGGAAGATCCCGCCGGTGCCCGCCGCGGCCAGCCCGGCCATGGCGCAGATAAGCCCGAGAACCACCCGGCGGCTCAAGCGGTCGAGCTTCGAGGGGCCTGCCGCAAAGTTCGGCGCGTTCTGGCTGATTGTCCGGCTCATGCCGTCCTCGTCGCTTATCCCGGCGCCGAAGGGGGATGGCGCCTGTTCTCTGGTGGATAGTGAAGGGGTAAAGGGAAAGCGTCAAATACGGGGATTTTATACTTTTTGGAGGAAGGGTATTACATCGCGGAACTGCAATCCTGTTTGTAGGCTCTTTATGATCGAAACGCGCCGGATTTCGTAGCGAATTTTCGGAAAATCACCATTGCTTGCGGCGGGGGGCGTACCGGATGAAAGCCTCTTCCACCGGCGGGCCGGGGCGTATAAATGCTGGTTTCTCAATCGGATTGCCGTTCCCGCCGTGTGAGCGGCCTCCGGACCTGACCATCGTGACGGGCAAGAGCGGGAAGACGAGGACAACGCCATGGACGAGACCAAGAACCGGCCGCCGGCCAGTCATCCGCCCGCCTCGGCCATCACGGAATGGACCGATACCTATTTCAAGCGGACCAAGGAGGCGGTCGGGAAGTTCGGTGACAAGAGGGTCACCTACGCCATCTTCATGCGCCGTCCGGTGGTCTGCGCGCCGCGACTCGCCATCGAATGGCTGGAGGCGGTGGCGCGTGAGCGCGGGTTCGACGTCGACATCGACCTGATCTATCCGGAAGGAAAGTGGGTCGGCGCGGGCGAGCCGATCATGTACATCACCGGCTCCTTCTACCATCTGGTGGACACCGAGACGATCATCCTCCAGAAGCTCGGCCCCGCCTGCGTCGGCGCCTACAACGCCTTCACCATGTGCGCCGACCTGCCGAAGACCGCCTTCCTCGCCATGGAGGCGCGCCACTGCGCCGGCACGGAGATGGAGGAGATGATGGCCTATGCCGCCTCCGTCGGATCGGAGCGGGCGAAGCGCAAGGTGGGCGCCAAGGGCTTCATCGGCAACGCCACCGATGCCACCGCCCATTTCTTCGGCCAGAAGAAGGGCATGGGCACCATGCCGCACGCGCTGATCGGCTATGCCGGATCGACCGTGCGGGCGGCGGAAATGTTCCACGAAACCTTTCCCGAACTGCCGCTGACCGTTCTGGTCGATTACTTCGGGCGCGAGGTCACCGACGCGCTGGAGGTCTGCCGGCGCTTCCCCGGCCTTGCCGCTCAGGGCAAGCTGGCCGTGCGGCTCGACACGCCGGGCGGGCGTTTCCTGGAGGGGCTGGACCCGCCGGGCTCCTACGCGGTGCTGGAGCGGCACGCGCCCCATTCCATCCGCGGCTACCGCGACGAGACGCAGCTTCGTTACCTGATCGGCACGGGCGTGTCGGCGGCGGCGATCCATTTCATGCGCGAGAAGCTGGACGAGGCCGGGTTCCCGGCGGTGAAGATCGTCGCCAGTTCCGGCTTCGGCCCGGCCAAGTGCCGCCTGATGGCCGAGGCCAACGCCCCCGTGGACATCATCGGCACCGGCAGCTATCTGCCGGAGCGCTGGACCGAGACCTACGCCACCGCCGACATCACCGAATATGACGGCGAGAAGCGGGTGAAGGTCGGCCGCGAGTTCCTGTTCCGGAAGTAACGGCGTCTTGCCGCGGATAAAAAAGCCCCTCCGCCGGTCGTGCCGCGGAGGGGCTTCCGCGTTCAGGCGTCTTCCGCGAGCCGCAGGCCGGTGAAGGACAGGCGGGTTTCCGGGCGCAGATAATGCCGCGTCGTCGGATTGGCGTGGTCGAAGGGTGTGACGCAGCTTCCGCCCCGCAGAACCATGCGGTTCGCCATGAATCGGCCATGGACGGCCTCGTCCACCCCATCCGGCAGTCGGTAGCCGGGGTAGGGTGCGAAGGGGCTGCGGGTCCATTCCCACACGTCGCCGAACAACTGCCACGGGCCGTCGCCGTGGCAGGTGCTGGGGGACGGGTGGCGGTGACCGGTGCCCAGCAGATTGCCCATGCTGTCGCAGCGGGACGCGAGGGCCTCCCATTCGGCCTCGTCCGGCAGGCGCTTTCCGGCCCAGCGGGCGAAGGCGTCAGCCTCGAACCAACTCACATGGCAGACCGGCTCCGCGGGATCGAGCGGGCGCATGCCGTAGAGGGTGAAGACCTGCCACGCCCCGTCGCGCCATTCCCAATAGAGAGGCGCCTGCCACTCCTCGGCCCGCACCGCCTCCCAGCCGTCGGCGAGCCAGAGAGCGCGCCTGCCGTAGCCGCCGTCATCGATGAACTCGCGGAAGGCGCCACAGGACACCGGCAGGGAGGCGAGGCGGAAGGGCTCCAGATAGACGCGGTGGCGCGGCCCCTCATGGTCGAATCCGGCCCAGGCTTCCGTCCGTCCGATCTCGACGAGGCCGCCCTCGTGCTCCACCCAGCGCTCCGGTTGCGGCGGGGCCGGTGCGGTCTGCGGCGGCTGCTCGTAGGCGGGGCGCAGCGGGTTGCTCCAGAAGGCGTGCTTGATGTGGGTCAGCAGACGCTCCTGGTGGCGCCGCTCGTGCGTGATGCCGACGATCACCCGGTTCGCGATGTCCGAAAGATCCGCGTCCTCGGCCTGGTTCAGCAGATGCAGAACCGCGGCGTTCACATGATCGCGGTAGCGCATCACCTCCGCCGCGTTGGGCCGGGACAGCAGCCGCAGGGTGGGGGAGGGAAGCTGGTGGCTGCCGAAACGGTCGTCGCGGGCGGCGAACAGCGTCAGAAAGGCCGGATCGAAGGGGCGGTAGCCGGGATTGCAGGGCACCAGAACGGTGGTTTCGAACAGCCACGTCGTGTGGGCGAGGTGCCATTTGGCCGGCGCGCCGTCGGCCACCGACTGGACCATCAGGTCCTCCGGCGACAGGGGGGCCGCGAGTTCGGCGGTTCGGGCGCGAACCTTTTGAAAACGGGTGGAAAGCGCTTGGCGGAGGGCGTCGCCGGACGGTTGGGCGTGCATGGCGAGATGGGTGTCGGGCACGGGGGAACCTCCCTGCGGGAGCGGGTTTTCCGCGGCGGGAACGGCAGGGGGAAGCGCCCCGGTCCGTTGCCGGAGGAATAACAGGGTCATTGTGCCGCATGGGGCGACCATTCCGGGTGGCGCATCGGAGGGGGGCTTTCTCCGAATTCGCGCATCGCTCCCGTGGTCGGCGTATGGCTATGCGTCCACCACCACATGGGGCCGGAAGGCGCCCTCCAGCGACAGAAGCAGGCGCAGATACACCGCCACCCGCCGCGACGTGGTCGTCCGCTGTTCCAGACAATCGCGGAGCTGGTTGGCGAGCGCCACATTCTCCGCGTTCTGCTCCGGCGGAAGTGCGGGGTGCGCCGGTGCCGCCAGTTCGACGATGTGGTCGTGGTCGACCGGCTGGGAAGCCGCGGCATTGTCGAGAAGCGCCGCCGCGATGCGCTCGATGTCCTGTTCCGGCGGCGGGGCCTGGGCGAGGTGGGACGGCGGACGGCGGTTGGCGAGTTGCGCGCGCAGATTCTGTTTGATGCGCGCCCGCTGCCCGGCGTTCAGCGTGTCCAGCTCGTCGATTTCATCGAACAGCAGGTCGTAGAGGCGCCGCCGCTTGCGGTTGGCCTCGTCCTTGTTGCGGCGTTCCTGCTGCTCCCGCTCCTGCTGTTGCAGGTCCTGCCGATTCTGCCGCCGCGGCTTGCGGTCGGTCGCGCTGCCGGTCCGCTCCACCGCGCCGGCCGAGCGGACCAGAGGTTCCGAACGTCCGATCGAACCGTCGGACATGGCGACCTCCACGGCGATGACTAGGACTGTTCAGTATACCAACTGTTGAAATCCAGTCAAGGTGACGCTTGTTCGTCTTCAGGTCTATCGCAGAGGCGTTCCGCCAAGTGAATTTCGCTCATCCGAACACGCGGCGTACTCGTTTGTCAGCGGAGTGGCGCGGGCTCGACAGTGGGGCACTCCAAACCCACGAGAAGGAAAGCCCAATGCCCTACGCCGACACCGCCAACCCCGTGCTGTGCGTCACTGCGGGGGGGATCGCCACTCTTACCCTGAACCGTCCCGCGAAGCTGAACGCGATCAGCAGAGCGCTCGCCACCGCGATGCTCGAAACCCTGGACGCGCTGGAGGCCGACGAGGCGGTGCGCGCGATCATCGTCACCGGCGCGGGGGAGCGGGCCTTCTCCGCAGGGGCCGACATCACGGAATTCACGCGGGCGGTGCTGAAGGGACCGGAGGACGCGGTGCGGGCGTTCCGGCCCGGACAGACGCTGTGCGCGCGGATCGAAGCCTTTCCGAAGCCGGTCATCGCCGCGGTCAACGGCATCTGCTTCGGCGGCGGCTGCGAGATTCTGGAGGCGGCGCACCTCGCCGTCGCCAGCGAGCGGGCGACCTTCTCCAAGGCGGAGATCAAGCTCGGCATGATGCCGACCTTCGGCGGGACGCAGCGGCTTCCCCGCAACGCCGGGCGCAAGCGCGCTCTGGAATGGCTGCTGACCGGCGACGCCTTTCCGCCCGCCACGGCGCTGGCGGTGGGGCTGGTCAATCAGGTGGTGGCCCATGACGCGCTTCTGCCCGCGGCCTTCGAACTGGCGGGGCGGATCGTCCGGCATTCCCCGGCGGCGGTGTCCGGCATCCTGGGGGCGGTGACCCGCGGACTGAACATGACCATCGGCGAGGGGCTGGCGGTGGAGACGGAGCGTTTCGCCCGGCTGGCGCCCGGCCTGGACCTGCGCGATGGGTTGGAGGCGTGGCTCGGGCGCTGACGCGCGGGCCATCCGAAAAGACGGGCTTCCCTTCGCTGGGACCGGCGGCGAAGGGAGGAGAAAGCAAGGAAGCGAGAAAATCCCAATAAAATTCCATCTGAAATGCCATTGATCCGTGATAAATTGCCCTTAATGGGAGTATGGGGCGCATCGACGCAACCGGAATGGGATGATGGGCCTTGGATGCTGGATTGATTGCCGGTCTTGTCATGCTGGCCGCCGGGCTGGTGTCCATGCAGTTCGCCAACCGCGGCCGCTCCGGGCGGTCCGTGCGTGCCAAGTCCATCGGCGGCAACGTCTATATGGGCGATGTGAACATCGGAAGCACCGTCACCCACAACACCCCTCAGCCGTCGGCGAAGCGGGGCCTGTTCGAATGGTCCGGCTGGCTGCTGACGGCGGCTGGCTTCATCCTGAGCGCTTACGGCCTTTACCTCACTCTGTATCCGGCGAAACCTTAAATGCCGTTGCTCCAACTCGGACCGCGGCGGGCGGTCGATGCCGAAACCATCGTCGGGAACGTCTATCTGGGGGACGTGACGATCCACCGGTTCGCGGATCGTCCGCCGAGCGAACCCGATCTGCCCTGGCTGACGGACCTCGGCGCCGACACCCGCGACTTCGATCTTCTGCGCTGGCACGCCCGCCTGACTCCCTTCCTTGGCCGTGACGAGGAGATGGAGGCGACGCTTGCCTGGGCGACCGGGCCTGGGGCGGTCAAGGCCCGATTCGTGACGGGCGCGGGCGGCATCGGCAAATCGCGATTCGCCGCGGAGGTCGCGGAGAGGCTGCGCGAGCAGGGCTGGAAGGCCGGATTCGTCGATCTGCGCAAGGAAGCGGTGGTGCCGGTATCGCAGGCGGGACTGCTGCTTATCATCGACTATCCGGAGGAGAACCGGAGCGAGGTATGCCGGTTCCTGGAAGAACTCGGTCGCCTCCGTCCCCGCGGTGGGGAGAGGATCCGTGTCCTCCTGCTCAGCCGCCGGGGCGAGGAGGTTTGGGCCGACGACGTGGTGCAGTCCGATGCGTCCAGCCTGTTCAGCCGGACCGAGGTTCCCCCTTTGCGCCCGGTCCAATCCGTTGCGGACGCCTTCACGCTTTTCTCCGGTGCGGCGGAGCGGCTTGCCACGCTGCGTGGTACCACGGCCGCATCCGTCGAACAGGCCATCTTCGAAAAATGGTTCGCCGGAAACGACCTGCACCGCCTGCCGCTGTTCCTGACGGCGGCGGCTGTGCAGACGGTGGACGTCCCGGACGATCCGGCTCTGTCCTTGTCGGGGCGGGAGGTCATCGACGCTCTGGTGAAGCGCGAGCGCCGCCGTGCCGCCAGGGAGGGCGAGCAGGCCGGTCTTCCGGAACACGCCGTGCCTCGCCTGTACGCCCTGGCCGCCATCCGGGATGGGTTGGACACCGTCACCCTGCGCCGGCTTGCCGATCCGGCCCTGTGCCTGGGTTTGGGGAGGGCGGAAGACCTGCTCGACCGATTGACGAGCACGGGGCGTCTGCTGGAGGGCGCTCTTCCCAAACCGCAACCGGACATCGTGGCCGCGGCCTTTCTCGTTCAGGAATTGGCGCGAAGCCCCCAGGACGCACCGGAATGGCTCTGGGCTGCGATGAGCGGCCAGGAAGCCGACTCGATGGACCGTGCTGCCCGCCTCGCCCACGACGCGGAGGTGGTGTTGGGGATTCACAAGCATCGGTTGACGGCGTGGCTGACGACCATGCTCGACGGATGCCCGGAACGCTGCATCCCGCTGGACGGATGGGCGTCGGACCGCGACCGTGGATTCACGATGCCCGCCGTTGCTGGTGTGGTGGCGATGACGTTGAGTTCCATTGCCGAGGATGATGCGGAAAAGGCCCGCTGCCTTGCGAATGGTTCCGCTTACTTATCGGAGGCAGGCAACAAAGAAGCCCCCTTGCAGGCCATTCAGGAGGCCGTGGAGCACTTCCGAAAGCTGGCGGAGGCCGCTCCGGCGCGCTTCCTCCCGGATTTGGCGAGCAGCCTCAACAACCTGTCGAACCGTTTGTCGGCAGCCGGCGACGGGGCGGGGGCGCTGACGGCCATTCAGGAGGCCGTGGGCATCCGGCGAAGGCTGGTGCAAAGCGAGCCTCGGCGATACGCGCATCTGTTGGCAAGCAGCCTGAAAAACATGGCCATCTTGATCGCCGCGTCAGGCACGCCCAAGGACGCGATTTCTATCCTCGGTGAGGCCATTCACCTCATCGAACCGGCGGCCAAAGCCAATCCTAATGCGCTTCCGGCGCAGTGGCATCAGGGGATGCTGGCCACCCTGGAAGAGTTCCAGCGCGGGGCGAATGACGGCGGAACATGACCGCCGATCACCCCCAAGCACCGTAAATCCCCCGTTCCCCACAGCGTGCCGCACGAGTGCAAAGGGCGTCGCGGCGTTTCGGTTTGCCTCCGCGCGGCTCGCCGTGCAGGATGCGGGGGTGGATGTGGACCGCTCCGCCCCCCATCTTCCGGGGCCGGGGCTTTTTGGCGTGGATGGCATGAGCGACGAGAACACCCTGTCCGAGAGCGGCGAATCCCTGGAAAACCGGCGCAAGCGGCTGCGCTTCCGGTCGTGGCACCGCGGTATGCGTGAGATGGACCTGCTGATCGGCACCTTCGCCGACGCCCATGTCCCGGCCTTCGACCACGCGCAGCTCGACCGCTACGAGGCGCTGTTGGAACTCAGCGATCCCGACCTCTACAACTGGTACGCCGGGCGCGAGCCGGTGCCCGCCGAGCATGACACCGACGTCATGCAACTGCTGACCAGGTTCCGCTATACGCCCCGTCAGGGGTCCTGAGGCCCGATCCTTGCCCAGCTTCGAACAGTTGCAGCCGGGACGCTCCGGCCGCCTTCTGGTCGGCGGCGCGCCCGCCGGCCATGATGCCCGCGTGCTCGCCGACCTCGCCAAGCGGGCGGGGTCCGGGGGGCTTCTCCATGTCGCGCTGGACGACACCCGCACAGCCCAACTGGCGGAGGCGCTGGCCTTCTTCGCGCCGGGGCTGGAGGTGCAGGTCTTCCCGGCCTGGGACTGCCTGCCCTACGACCGCGTGTCGCCAAACGGCGGCATCGTGGCGAAGCGCATCGACACGCTGACCCGGCTGCTGGCCCGCAAGGCGGACGCGGCGCCGCTGGTCGTGCTGACCACCGTCAACGCCATGGTGCAGAAGGTGCCGCCCCGCGCCGCCTTCCGCGACGCGGTGTTCTCGGCGAAGCTGCGCGACCGGATCGACCTGGACAAGCTGCAACGCTATCTGGCGGGCAACGGATACACCCGCGCCCAGACGGTGCGGGAACCGGGCGAGTTCGCCGTTCGCGGCGGCATCGTGGACCTGTTCCCGCCGGGGACGGAGGAGCCGCTGCGCCTCGACCTGTTCGGCGACGAACTGGAGGCCGTGCGCAGCTTCGACCCCATGTCGCAGCGCACCACCGACAAGCGCGACGGCATCGACCTGAAGCCGATGTCGGAAGTCTTCCTGGACGAGGCCGGCATCGCCCGCTTCCGCTCCGGTTACCGGGAGTTGTTCGGCGCCGTCACCGACGACGACCCGCTCTATGAGGCGATCAGCGCCGGGCGCAAGTACGGCGGCATGGAGCACTGGCTGCCCCTGTTCCATGAAAGCATGGAATCGCTGCTGGCCTACATGCCCAAGGCCATCCTGTCGCTCGACCATCAGGCGACCGAGGCGCGCGACGCCCGCATCGCGCAGGTGGTGGACTTCCACGCCTCCCGCGACAGCATGATGGTGATCGAGAAGCGGACGGGAACGCCGGTCTACAAGCCGGTGCCGGTCGGCATGATGTTCCTCGACGCGCAAGGCTGGGACGACCTGTTCGCCGCCCATGCGGTGGCGCAACTCCAGCCCTTCGGCACGCCGCCGGGCATCAAGGGCACGCTGGACGCCGGCGGGCGGCGCGGCCACGACTTCGCGGAGGAGCGGGCGCGCCCCGACGTGAACGTCTTCGAAGCGGTGAAGGACCATATCCGCGCGCTGCGGGCCGACGGGCGGCGCGTGCTGGTGGCGGGCTATTCCGCGGGGTCCCGCGACCGGCTGATGACGGTGCTGGGCGATCACGGCATTCCGGGGCTGGAGCCGGCGGAGAGCATCGAGGATGTGCGCCGCTTCGACCGCAACATCATCGGCATGATCGTGCTGGGGATGGAGCACGGCTTCACCTCCGCCGACTTGGCCGTCATCACCGAGCAGGACATCCTCGGTGACCGACTCGTCCGCCCGGCGGCGAAGAGGAAGCGCAAGGCCGCGAACTTCATCGCGGAGTATACGGCGCTGACCTCGGGCGACCTCGTGGTGCATATGGACCACGGCATCGGGCGCTATGACGGGCTGGAGACGCTGGAGGTGTCCGGCGCCCCCCACGACTGCCTGCGGCTGATCTACGAGGGCGGCGACAAGCTCTACGTCCCCGTCGAGAACATCGAGGTGCTGACCCGCTACGGGTCGGAGGACGCGCACGCGCAGCTCGACAAGCTGGGCGGGGCCGGCTGGCAGGGCCGCAAGGCCCGCGTCAAGAAGCGCCTGAAGGACATGGCCGAGGCGCTGCTGAAGATCGCCGCGGAACGGATGCTGAAGAAGGCCGATCCGGTCTACACGCCGGAGGGCGTCTATCAGGAATTCGCCGCCCGCTTCCCCTACCCGGAGACGGACGACCAGTTGAAGGCCATCGAGGAGGTCTTCACCGATCTCGGCTCTGGTCGACCGATGGACCGGCTGGTCTGCGGCGACGTGGGTTTCGGCAAGACGGAGGTGGCTCTGCGCGCCGCTTTCCTCGTCGCCATGAGCGGCCAGCAGGTCGCCGTGGTGGTGCCGACCACGCTGCTGGCGCGGCAGCATTTCAAGACCTTCACGACGCGCTTCGCCGGCCTGCCCCTGCGAATCGTGCAGCTTTCTCGCATGGTCACCGCCAAGGAGCAGACCAAGGTCAAGCAGGAGTTGGAGCAGGGCACCGCCGACATCGTGATCGGCACCCACGCGCTGCTCGGCAAGGGCGTGCAGTTCAAGCAGCTCGGCATGGTCATCGTGGACGAGGAGCAGCATTTCGGCGTGAAGCAGAAGGAGCGGCTGAAGGAGCTGCGCGCCGACGTGCATGTCCTGACGCTGACCGCCACGCCGATCCCGCGCACCCTGCAAATGGCCTTGTCCGGCGTGCGCGAACTGTCGCTGATCGCCACCCCGCCGGTGGACCGTCTGGCGGTGCGGACCTTCGTGCTGCCCTACGACCCGGTGGTGGTGCGCGAGGCCATCCTGCGCGAGCATTACCGGGGCGGCCAGACCTTCTACGTCTGCCCGCGCGTGGAGGACCTGCCCAAGGTCGCCGAGCGGGTGCGGGAACTGGTGCCGGAGGTCAAGATCGTCACCGCCCACGGCCAGATGCCGGCCAGCGAACTGGAAGAGGTGATGAGCGCCTTCGACGAGGGCAAGTTCGAGGTGCTGCTGGCCACCAACATCATCGAAAGCGGCATCGACATCCCCAACGCCAACACGCTGATCGTGCACCGGGCGGACATGTTCGGCCTGGCCCAGCTCTACCAGATCCGCGGGCGCGTGGGCCGGTCGAAGGTGCGCGGCTACGCCTACCTCACCTACGCGCCGAACAAGCCGCTGACCGGCACGGCGCAGCAGCGGCTGCACGTCATCGAGACGCTGGATTCCTTGGGCGCGGGCTTCCAACTCGCCAGCCACGACATGGACATCCGCGGCGCCGGCAACCTGCTGGGCGAGGAGCAGTCGGGCCACGTCAAGGAGGTCGGCGTGGAACTCTACCAGCACATGCTGGAGGAGGCCGTCGCCAACGCCCGCGCCAACATGGACGGGCAGGTACCCAGCGGGGCGGAGGACCAGCCCTGGACCCCGCAGATCAACCTGGGCACCCCCGTGCTGATTCCGGAGGAGTATGTCCCCGACCTGACGGTGCGTTTGTCGCTCTACCGCCGCATCGCGGAGTTGGTGGACCGGGCCGAGGTGGACGGCTTCGCGGCGGAACTGATCGACCGCTTCGGCAAGCTGCCGGGCGAGGTGGAAAACCTGCTGGACGTGGTGACCATCAAGCAGCTCTGCCGTCAGGCCGGGGTGGAGCGGGTGGACGCCGGGCCGAAGGGCGCCGTGCTGACCTTCCGCAACAACAGCTACGCCGAACCGGCCAAGCTGCTGACCTACATCAGCCAGCAGATGAGCCTGATGAAGCTGCGGCCCGACCACAAGCTGGTCTACACCCGCGAGTGGGCGGACGAGGCCCAGCGGGTGCGCGGCGTCAACCGGCTGATGAGCGACCTTGCCCAGATGGCCGGCGGCGGCGCCGTGCCGAAGGGCGAGGCGCCTCCTCCTCCTCCACCCCCGCCGCCGCCGCGTCCCAGCGCGCTGAAGGCCGGGTCGAAGTTCGGCCGGAACATCCCCTCGCGCCCCTTCGGACGGCGCTGAGGCCATGAGCAAGGATGGCGGGCTGGCGAAGGCCCTGGCGCTCGGCACAGACCGCAGGGCGTTCGGCGATGTGCCCACGGTGGCGGAGGCGGTGGCCGCCGATCCCGCCCGCCTGCCGGAACTGGTGGCCTGCCTGTTCGACGGCGACGCGGGCGTGCGGATGCGCGCCGCCGACGCGCTGGAACGGGTGTCGCGCGGGGATCCCCGCCCGCTGGACGCCTTCGCCGAACGGCTGCTGACCGATGCCGCGGCCATCGAGCAGGCGGAGGTTCGCTGGCATCTGGCGGCGATCCTGCCGCGCCTGACCCTGACGGACGAGCAGCGGGCGCGGGCGGTGGCGCTCCTGAGCGGCTGGTTCGAGAACGGGGCCAGCCGCA
Organism: Pseudomonadota bacterium; assembly: GCA_023411035.1. Classification (GTDB taxonomy): domain Bacteria; phylum Pseudomonadota; class Alphaproteobacteria; order Azospirillales; family Azospirillaceae; genus Azospirillum. The sequence continues at coordinate 44,570 of JAEYPE010000250.1, read as the reverse complement.
TCGTGCGAAGTTCCGCCCTTCAGGCCATGGTCGATCTGGCGGCGCGTGATCCGGAGCTTCGCCCCGTCGCGGCGGACATGCTGGGCCGGGCCATGCGCTCCGGCGTGCCGTCGCTGGCGGCGCGGGCGAAGCGCATCCTGAAGCCGTTCGAGGTGGACCGCGCCACGCTGGACGCCGCCTTGCTGCCGGAAACCAAGCCGCTCACCCTGTCGGTGCTGCCGGACCGGCTGGCCGTGGCGCGGCTGGCGCCGGGGGATGGTATGCCCGCATGGCTCGACTGGACCGACCCGCTGGTCAGCGCCACCCGCACGGGGGAGGAACTGTCCATCCTCTGCCGCGAATCCCGCGTGCCGGGCGGGGTGAAGGCGGAACGCGGATGGCGCGCCTTCAAGGTGGAAGGGCCGCTGGACTTCTCCCTGTTCGGGGTGCTGGCGCGCATCGCCGTGCCGCTGGCCCAGGCGCGGGTGTCCATCTTCGCCATGTCCACCTACGACACCGATTACGTGCTGGTGCGGGACGAGGATCTGGAGCGCGCCGAGGACGCGCTGAAGCGCGTCTGCACGGTCGTCGCCCCCTCCTGACCTTACTCCTGTGGCACGGTCTCCCTTTCGGCGGCGAGCAGGCCCAGCTCCTCCAGTTGCTCGACGGCGCTGGTCAGGCTGGTGGCGGCGCGGTCGGCGGCGGTCTGGGTTGTCGCGTGCTCCGGCGCGTCGGCTTCGGGGTGGGCGCTCCACAGGCAGAGCAGGATCGGCACGCCGGGGCCGAAATGCAGGCGCAGGCGGCGCACTAGCCGGCGGGCGTGCGACAGGGCGGACGGATTCAGGTAGGACAGCGCTACCGCGGACACCCCGGTCGGGGCGAGGGCGGCGATGGCCCGCACCGATACCGTCTCGCACGAAATCACGTCGGCCCGCAGGCCGCGCGGGCGCAGCAGATGGGCGAGCAGCCCCGCCGCGGCCTCGTCCAGGTCGTTGCGGGCGCCGATGCACAGAACCAGCGGCGTGTCCGCGGCGGCGGGCGGTGACTCCTCCATCATCTCGTCCAGCAACGCCGTCATGCCCTCGGCCACCGCCTGCCGCCCTTCCGGGTTCAGGCGGTTGCGCTGCCGGTCCTGCTCGGCCAGCGACAGGGTGGGCAGCAGCAGGCCGTTGCCGGCCTCCGCCAGGCCCGTCTTCGTGATCCGCTCCTCGGCGATCTCCATGGCCTCGATGGGGTCGCGGGCGAGAAGACGCTGGTACAGCTTGGCCTCGTCGGGCAGCACCGGCTGGTCGCCCAGCATCACCTCCAGAAAGTGAAGCTGCGGCACATGACGCCCCAGCACCACGAGGCAGACGGTCAGCGGGGTCGCCAGAAGCAGGCCGACCGGCCCCCACAGGGTGGTCCAGAACACCGCCGCCACGATGATCGCCAGCGACGACAACCCGGTGGCGGAGCCGTAGAGCCAGGGCTCCACCACGTTGTTGGAGAACAGCTCCACGGCCACGAACAGGGCGACGCAGAGAAGCGGCAGGGTCCAGCCCGCATCGACCGCGAAGGACAGCAGGATCGGAAAGGCCGCCGCGATCACCGGCCCCAGGAAGGGAATGAAGCGCAGAACCGTCGCCAGCAAGCCCCACAGCAGCGGGTTCGGCACCCCCAGCAGCCACAGCCCCACCCCGATGGGAATGCCGTAGGTGACGTTGACCACGCATTGCATCAGCAGATAGCGGCTGACCCGCTCGCCCGCGTCGTTCATCGCCTCCGTCGTGCGGCTGAGGTCGCCGGACCCGGCCAGCCGGATCAGCCGGTCGCGCAAGTCCTCCCTTTGCAGCAGCATGAAAATGGTGAGGACCAGGACCATGCCCGCCGTGGCGACCGGCGCCAACGCCGGTCCCAGCACGTCGCCGATGATGGTCATCGCGTCCGAGCCGTCTTGCTCGATCCGCACGGGCACCGGCTCCCGCGCGGCGCCGGGGGAGGGAAGGGCCCTGGCTGCGGTCGTGGGGGCGGGCGGGGTGTCTCCGGTGACCTGCTCCAATCCCTGCTTCAGGTCGCGGAAGGCTTCGGTCGCCTGCTGGACCACCCCGCCTTTGCCCGCCGATGCGACGCTGCTGCGCAAGGAGTCCAGCTTGGCGTGCAGGTTCCGCTGATAGCTGGGCAGGTTGTCGGCCAGATCGCCGATCTGCCCGCCGACCACCGTGCCGAAGCCGGCGATGCCCGCGAAGACCAGAACCACCACGGCCAGCACCGACGTCACCCGGCCCAGCCGCAGCCGTTCCAGCCGGGTGACGATGGGCGTCAGCACGAAGGTCAGCAACACCGACAGCGCGATGGGGACCAGGATGTCGCTTCCCAGATACAGCGTGGCCACCACCAGCGCGATGACCAGCAGTGTCGTCTGGGTGGAGGTGGGCGGTGCGGCCTTCGGTACCGGAATGGGGCGGGCCTGCAACCGGTGGGCGATATCCTCGGCCATGTTCTGCGAAGCCTTTTGGACAGTGGAGACAGTGCAGAACACGGGCGGACGCGGCGCGTTCCGGAACCGGTCAGCGCAATTTGTCCGCGGTACCGTGACGATTGACGCCAATGACCTGTTCAAACCCGCGTGGTTATTCGTCTGAAGGAGGCGGCTATGCGTAAGGTTGCGGTTCCGGTCCTGTCGGCGGTCGCGCTTCTGGCCCTGGGGGGCTGTGCCGAGACGTCGAGCTGGTTCGGCGGGGGAAGCGAACAGGCGTCCCGCCCGATGTCCGAACAGTCGCTCCAGACCGCCTCGCGGATCGAGCCGCAGGCCATGCTGAGCAAGTCCGTCGTCGCCTATGACGGACAGAAGGTCGGTCAGGTGGAGGACGTGCTGTTCAACCGCAGCAACCGTCCGAGCCAACTGGTGGTTTCCACCGGCGGCATCATGGGCATCGGCGGGCATAACGTGGCGCTGGACATCGACAGCGTGCGCTACAGTCCGCAGCAGGACGTCATCGTGGCGACCCAGCTCACCAAGGAGCAGTTCGCCAACCTGCCGGAATTCCAGTATGGCGGGAATATGATCTCCCTGAACCGGCAGAAGACGCCGCAGTAAAGGGCATCAATCCTCCGGCCTGCCGGATCGCAGGCGCTTGATGGCCGACCGCTGGCCCTTGGCTTCGAGGCGGCGCTTCTTGGAGCCGAGGGTCGGCTTGGTCGGCCGGCGCGGCGTCGGCGGGACGGCGGCATCGCGGATCAGGTCGATCAGCCGTTCACGCACGTCTTCGCGGTTGCGAAGCTGGCTCCGGTAGGTGTCGCCGACGAGGATCAGGACACCGTCCGAGGTCATGCGGGAACCGGCCAGCCGGGCCAGCCGGGCCTTCACGTCGTCCGGGATGTTCGGGGACGCGGCCACGTCGAAGCGCAACTGCACCGCGCTTTCCGTCTTGTTGACGTGCTGCCCGCCGGGTCCGGAGGCGCGGATGAAGCTCTCCTGAAGCTCGCTCTCGTCCAGGCTGATGCGGTGCGTCACGCGGATCATGCGTGGAAGTCCGTCAGGTCCGCGCCCATCAGTCGGCCGCCACCGTCACGCCTTCCTGTTCCTCCACCGCAAGGTCGAGAAGAGGGAGGAAGCTGGCCGGCTCCTGCGCGCCGGACAGCGCGTAACGCCGGTTGAAGATGTAGCAGGGCACCGCCTGCAGACCGAGTTGCCGCGCCGTCGCGTCGGCGTTGAAGACCGCCGTGGTTTCCGCGTCGCTGGCCAGCAGGCTTTTGATCTCCGCGACATCGAAGCCCAGCCCGGCGGCGGTCGCCGCCAGCGTGTCGCGGTCGCCGATGTCCAGCCCGTCCACGAAATAGGCATGGAACAGAGCGTCAGCCATGCGGTCGCCCAGCCCGTGGCGGGCGGCGATGCGGATCAGCCGGTGTCCGTCGAAGCTGTTGGGCGTGCGGCGGATGCGGTCCAGCCGCAGCGGCAGGCCGTCGCGCAGCGCCGTTTCCTCCACCACCAGATGGATCTGGCGCGCCCGCTCCGCGCCGCCGAACTTGGCCGCCAGGTAGGCGCTGCGCTCCATGCCGCCCGGCGCCATGTCCGGGTTGAGCTGGAAGGGTTGCCAGCGCAATTCCACCTGCACGCGGGGGCGCTCGGCCAGCGCGCGGGCAAGGCGCCGCTTTCCGATGTAGCACCAGGGGCAGATCAGGTCGGCATAGGTCTCGATCAGCATAGGGTCACTATCCCCCATTCCCGCCCCGCCGCGCAACCGCCCCGCCCGTGGGGCATCCGGTCGCGCCCGGTCGCGCTTGCCTGCCGTGTTTGGAGCTTCGCCTCCTGCAACCCTTTGTTAACCCTTGCCCCCGAGAGTCGCAGGGTTGCGCGGATGAGGGTCCGCGGCGGTCGGAGGCGTGTGGGCGATGGCGAATTCCTATGTGGACGGCAAGGTGCGCGACGCGCTGGTGGCGGCCAAGGGAAGCCGGGCAACCGCGCAGAAGCTGCTGATGGCCTGGGCGGTGGAGGACCCGCAACTTCTGCTGGGGATCGCGCAGCCCTTCCTGAAGGCCATCGCGGCAGCGGCGGTGGAGCGGGGCGTCCGCCCGTCGGCCCCCAGCCGTGGCGCACCCGCGGGGCCGGGCCGTTCCCGTGCCGCTGCGGATTCGGCGCTGAGCAAGGAGGCGCTGGCCGACGTGCTGAGCCGCCTGGGCCGCGATCCCGGAGAGGGCGCGCCCGCGCCGCGCGCCCGCGCCGCCTCGCCCGGCACCATGAAACCCGGCGCGATGAAGTCGGCCACCATGGTGGTGCCCGCGGGTGGGGGCGGACAGGGCGATGTCACCCATGAGAAGGCGATGATGGCCATCGCCAAGGCGTTCGTGGCGAAGAAGATGCGATGAGCGGCGAATGCGCCGCAGGGGTTATTCCGCTGCCATCATCATCCGGTCGATCCAACCCTGCTGCCGCGGTTCCGTCCTGATGTCGGGCGGGGGGCTTGCCAGGGCGGTGTGGCCGTTCTTGTGGGGATCGGGGATGTGGTGGCAGTCCACGTCCGCCAGCGTGCGGTAACAGTAGACGCGGGACCGGTCCACATACAGCTTCTCGGGGCAATACTGGCCGGTTTCGGAAAAGACGACGGACGAGCAATCCCGCCCCGTCGCCGCGGAAACCAGATGGTCGCCGAGTGTCTTCTTGGTGCTGGTGACCGAGACCAGACCGGCCCCCATGCTAGCCACCATCACCGGTCCGCTGCAGGCGCCCAGCGGAACAGCCGCCAGCGCCGCAATTGCCAGAGCGAGCCTCATGACCCCATCCACCCCGCGCCGTGTTCGAGTCCGATTCCAGGCAGACCCCGTTAAGAAGCTGTGAATCAGCGCAACAGCGTGCAGATTCTCGACCGGCATTGCACCAGCACAAAAGTGTCCTTCTCTTCCGTGCAGCCGACTTTGAACACGGTCTGGCCGGACCGGCCCGTTGCGTATCTCATCACCTCCACCTTGGCGGGCGTGCAGTTGCCCAGCGATTTGGCGGCCTCCTTCGCCTCGGCCTGCCCGGCGGAAACGTTGGCGCCCTGCGCCGCGGGCGGCGCCAGCAGGCACAGTGCGAGGGCGCCGAGACAAGCGAGGGGGGAGGCGATGAGACGCATGGCCGGATCGGTGGGATGGTGGATTCGGGCGGGGATTATGCCACGGACAGCCCGGATTCGGCTGGGCAAAAGCGCCGCCGCCGACTCAGGCGCCTCCTCCCGGTGCCGGATGATGGTGGGACAGGAAGAAGCGCAGCATCTCCCGCGCGGCGTCCGGCCCCTGCGGGTCGGTGTAGGTGCCGTCCGGGCTGCCGCCGGACCAGGCGTGGCCGCTGCCGTGGACGGTCCATTGCTCGCACAGCGTCCTTTCGCCGCGGTCCCTGTGGACGGTGCGGGTGTAGCCGCGTCCGCCGGGCACCTGCCCCTGTTCGGACTCCGCCGTCAGGTCCCCCGCTGCGGCGATGGCCTGGGCCGTCACATGGTCGCCGTTGCGCGGATGCACGACCTTGTCCGCGTCGCCGTGGAAGACGATGGCCGGAACGACCGGCGCTCCCGCCGTCGGGCGCTGGCCGGGGGAGGAGCCGTTCTTCATCGCCATCAGGGCGGACGGAACGCCGCTGGCCGACCCGTAGGGCAGACCGGAATGCACCCCCACCGCGGCGAACAGGTCCGGATAGGCGGTTGCCATCACCGCGGCGGCGGACCCGCCCGCCGAAATCCCGGCGACATAGACGCGCTGCGGGTCGGCCCCCTGCTCCGCCATGATCTGCCGGGTGGCACCGGCGATCAGCGACGGCTCGCCCTGGCCGCGGCGCTGGTGGTCTGGGTTGAACCAGTTCCAGCATTTCTTGTCGTTCGCCGCCGGCGTCTGCTCCGGATAGAGCACGAGGCAGCCGGCTTCTTCCGCCAGCCGGTTCATGCGCGTCCCGGCGGCGAAGTCCTCCGGCGACTGGGTGCAGCCGTGCAGCATGACCAGCAGGGGGCGCGGCCCCGTCGCGGCGCCCGTCGGCACGAACAGGCGGTAGGCGAGCGTGCCGGAGCCGTTGGCGAAGGTGCCGGAGGCCATCGGCTCCACCGTGGGCGCGGGCTTGTCCGGCTGAGGGGGCGCCGGGGCGGCGCGCCCGAAGAGTTTCCCGGCGATGCGCCGGAGGAACGCGATGGCTCTGGCCAGGGCCGGACGGGGCCGGGGGCTGTCGGTCACGGGCGGCGGCTCCGGAATCGTTTGGAAAGGGTTGGCGATGGGTGTGCGGATGGTAAGGGACGGCAGCGCTCCAGGACAACCGCCGTCGATCCTCCTTGGGCGCTCCGGATGGGAGTTCCGGCAAGGTGGTTTGCGCGGCGGCGCCATCTGCGCTAACCATCCGGTTCCACAAGGCAAGGTGGCCCACCCGTCATGAGCACCGACATCACCCTGGTCCTGGGCGGCGCCCGCTCCGGCAAGAGCCGCCACGCCGAGGGGCTGGTGACCGCTTCGCCCGGCCCGCGGGTCTACATCGCCACCGCCCAGATCTGGGACAGCGAGATGGCCGACCGCGTGGCCCGCCACAAGGAGGACCGCGGCCCCGGCTGGACCACGGTGGAAGAGCCGCTGGACCTGCCCGGCGCGCTGCGCCGCCATGCCCTTGCCGGGACGAACGTGCTGGTCGATTGTCTGACGCTGTGGTTGTCCAACCTGATGATGGCGGAGGCCGACGTGCCCGCCCGCTCCGCCGACCTGCTGGCCGCTCTGGCGGAGGCGGAAGGGCGGGTGGTGCTGGTCTCCAACGAGGTGGGCTTGGGCATCGTGCCGGACAACGCGCTGGCCCGGCGTTTCCGCGACCATGCCGGGCGGCTGCATCAGGACATCGCCGCCGTGGCCCACCGGGTGGTGTTCGTCGCCGCCGGGCTGCCGCTGCTGCTGAAAGGGGAGAAGGCATGACCGAGGACGCTGCCGGCCAGAACGCCGGGCAGAACGCCCGCCACGCCGAAAAGATGAAGCGGCGCAAGGCGCTGCACGATCGCGTGATGGCCGGCAAGACCCAGGAGAAGGGCCTGCTGATGGTCAACACCGGCAACGGCAAGGGCAAGTCCACCGCCGCCTTCGGCCTGATCCTGCGCGCCGCCGGGCATGGGATGCGGGTGGGCGTGGTGCAGTTCGTGAAGGGCGCCTGGTCCACCGGCGAGACGGTTGCGCTGGAGCGCTTCGACGATCTCGTGGATTTCCACACGATGGGCGAGGGATTTACCTGGGAAACCCAGGACCGCGAGCGCGACATCGCCGCCGCCAAGGCCGCCTGGACCAAGGCGCAGGAGTTGATGGCCGATCCCAAATACGGCCTCGTCGTGCTGGACGAACTGAACATCGTGCTGCGCATGGGCTATCTGCCGGTCGAGGAGGTTCTGCCCGTGCTGACCGGCCGGCGGGAGGGGCTGCATGTGCTGGTCACGGGCCGCACCGCGAAGCCGGAACTGATCGAGGCGGCCGACCTCGTGACCGAGATGACGCTCGTCAAACACCCCTTCCAGGCGGGCATCAAGGCCCAGCCGGGCATCGAGTTCTGAGCCATGGCCGGAGCGAAGCCCCCCCCACGCGCGATCATGTTCCAGGGCACCGGCTCCGACGTGGGGAAGTCGCTGCTGGTGGCGGGGCTATGCCGGGCGCTGGTGCGCCGCGGGCTGTCCGTGCGGCCCTTCAAGCCGCAGAACATGTCCAACAACGCCGCGGTGACCGCCGACGGCGGGGAGATCGGGCGCGCCCAGGCGCTCCAGGCGCGGGCCTGCGGGGTGGCGCCGTCCGTCCACATGAACCCGGTGTTGCTGAAGCCGCAGTCGGACGTCGGTTCCCAAGTCGTGGTGCGCGGCGTCGTTGCGGGTACGGCGCGGGCCGGCGACTATCAGTCGCGCAAGGGGCAGCTTCTCCCCACCGTGCTCGACAGCTTCGAGCGGCTGAGGGCCGAGGCCGACATGGTGGTGGTGGAGGGGGCGGGCAGCCCGGCGGAGGTCAATCTGCGGGCCGGCGACATCGCCAACATGGGCTTCGCCACCGCAGCGGGCGTGCCGGTGGTGCTGGTGGGCGACATCGACCGCGGCGGGGTGATCGCCAGCCTCGTCGGAACCCACGCCCTGTTGCCGCCGGAGGAACGGGCGCTGGTGGCGGGCTTCCTCATCAACAAGTTTCGTGGGGACGTCCGGCTGTTCGACGGCGGCCTGTCGATGATCGCGGAGCGCACGGGCTGGCGCGGCTTCGGCGTGGTGCCCTGGCTGGCCGACGCCGCTCTGCTGCCGGCGGAGGACGCGGTGGCGCTGGACACCTGGAAGGTCCGCGCCGGGGGGCGGCTGCGCGTCGCCGTGCCCATGCTGTCGCGCATCGCCAATTTCGACGATTTCGACCCGCTGGCCCAGGAGCCGGACGTGGCCCTGTCCATGGTGCCGCGCGGCCAGCCACTGCCGGGCGACGCCGACCTGATCGTGCTGCCGGGCAGCAAGGCGACCATCGCCGATCTGGCGGTGCTGCGCGCCCAGGGCTGGGACGTGGACTTGGCCGCCCATCGGCGGCGCGGCGGGCGGGTGCTGGGCATCTGCGGCGGCTACCAGATGCTGGGCCGGCGCATCGCCGATCCGGACGGCATCGAGGGACCGCCGGGCGAGGCCGAGGGGCTTGGCCTGCTGGACGTGGACACCGTCCTCAAGGGGCCGAAGGTGCTGGAGGAGGCGACCGGGACGGAGACTTCGACCGGGGCCGCCGTGGCCGGCTATGAGATGCACATGGGCCGCACGGAGGGGCCGGACCGCGCCCGCCCCATGCTGGCCCTGGCGGACGGGCAGACGGACGGGGCGGTGTCCGCCGACGGGCGGGTGATGGGCTGCTACCTGCACGGCCTGTTCGGGGCGGACGGCTTCCGTGCCGCCTTCCTGACGGGGCTGGGGGCGGCGGCGTCCGGCCAGTCCTATGCCGCCACGGTCGAACAGGCGCTGGACCGCATCGCCTCCCGGCTGGAGGAGCATGTGGACATCGACGCCCTGCTGGCCGCGGCGCGGTGAGCGGCGAGCGCCCCTGTTCATGAAACCGATTTCATGATCCCGCAACGCTGGGGTCAGGCGGGGGGCGCTAGATATACCGTCATTGACGACGTTTGATTACTGGCGAGTCATCCTCCGGCGGTTCCCGCCGCCGGCCACACGCGGTCCGGATTGTTCCCGCATACCCCCGGACCGCCTCTTGCGGCGGTGTGCATGGGTTTTTGCCTTGGATCGGCGTCCCCCGCCCAGGCTTCCCCCCTAAGCCCTTGCGCACCGCCGTCTTCTTTCCCGTCCCGTCCCTCTTCGGAAACCGCCGCGCTTGACGCGGAGCCCCCTCGGCGGGATTGAATGGGTGCCACAGGCCCCCTTTCCCCCCTGCCGAGACCCCATCCCCGTGCGTCCCGTCGTTCTCTTCCCCCTGTTCCGTCCGGTGACGGCGCTCCCCGGCCTCGGCCCCCGGCTGGGCAAGCTGGTCGAGAAGCTGGCCGGTCCGCAGGTCGTGGACCTGCTGTGGCACCTGCCGTCCGGCGTCATCGACCGGCGCTATTCCCCGAAGATCGCCGAGGCGCCGAACGGGCGGATCGCCACCATGACGGTCCGCGTCGATTCGCACGCCGCCCCGCACAACCCGCGCCACCCCTACAAGGTCCGCTGCACCGACGAGACGGGCGTGCTGGAGCTGATCTATTTCCATGTGAAGGGCGATTGGCTGGAACGGCAGATGCCGGTCGGCAAGACGGTGGTGGTGTCCGGCAAGGTGGAGTGGTTCCACGACACGCCGCAGATCACCCACCCCGACGCCGTGGTCCCGCTGGAATCCAAGGACGAGATCGAGGCGGTGGAGCCGGTCTATCCGATGACCGCCGGTCTGCCGGCCAAGACCTTGCGCAAGGCCGTGCGCGCCATGCTGAACGACGTGCCGGAACTGCCCGAATGGCAGGACGCCGCATGGCGCGCCCGCAACGGCTGGCCCACTTGGCACGACTGCATCCGCCGCGCCCACACCCCGGAGGACGAGGCCGACCTCGCCCCCACCAACCCGATCCGCCGCAGGCTGGCCTATGACGAGCTGCTGTCGAACCAACTCGCGCTGACGCTGGTCCGCATGCAGCAGCGCCGGCTGTCGGGCCGAGTCATCCGGGGCGACGGGCGGCTGCGCGCCAAGGTGGCCGGAGCGCTGCCCTTCGCCCTGACCAACTCGCAGGTCACCTCGCTGGAGGAAATCTACGAGGACATGGCGATGGAGCGGCGGATGCTGCGGCTGCTCCAGGGCGACGTCGGCAGCGGCAAGACGGTGGTCGCGTTGATGGCGATGCTGAACGCGGTGGAGGCCGGTCATCAGGCCGCCCTGATGGCGCCCACCGAGATCCTGGCCCGCCAGCACGCCGAAAGCCTCGCTCCGCTGTGCAAGGCGGCGGGGGTGGACTTGGCATTGCTGACCGGGCGTGACAAGGGCAAGGCGCGGCAGGCGGTGCTGGACCGGCTGGCGTCGGGTGAACTGCCGCTGCTGGTCGGCACCCACGCGCTGTTCCAGGAGGACGTGGCCTTCAAGGACCTCGCCCTGGCGGTGATCGACGAGCAGCACCGCTTCGGCGTCCACCAGAGGCTCCAGCTTTCGGCCAAGGGGCGGGCGGTGGACGTGCTGGTGATGACGGCGACGCCGATCCCGCGCACGCTGACCCTGACCGCCTACGGCGACATGGACGTGTCGCGCCTGACCGAGAAGCCGGCGGGCCGCAAGCCGATCCAGACCGTCACCATCGCGCTCGACCGGCTGGAAGAGGTGGTGCATGGTATCCACCGCAAGGTGCAGGAGGGCGCGCGGGTCTATTGGGTCTGCCCGCTGGTGGACGAATCGGAGCAGACCGACCTCGCCGCCGCGACGGAGCGGCACGCTTTCCTGCGCGCCACCTTCGGCGACCGGGTGGGGCTGGTCCACGGCAAGATGCGCGGGCCGGACAAGGACGCGGTGATGGCCGCCTTCCAGACCGGGAACCTGGACGTTCTGGTCGCCACGACGGTCATCGAGGTCGGCGTGAACGTGCCCGAGGCCACCGTCATGGTGATCGAGCACGCGGAGCGCTTCGGCCTCGCCCAGCTTCACCAGCTTCGCGGACGGGTGGGACGCGGGGAGAAGCCCTCCACCTGCCTGCTGATGTTCGACCCGCAACTGACGGAGACGGCCCGCGCCCGCCTGAAGACGATGCGCGACACCGAGGACGGCTTCGTCATCGCGGAGGAGGATTTGCGGCTGCGCGGTGCGGGCGAGGTGCTGGGCACCCGCCAATCGGGCCTGCCGGAGTTCCGCATGGCCGATCTGGCGGTGCACGGCGACCTGCTGGCCGCCGCCCGCGACGACGCGAAGCTGATCGTGGACCGCGATCCGGACTTGGCCGGCGAGCGCGGTCAGGCGCTGCGGACGCTGCTGTACCTGTTCGAGCGGGACGCGGCGGCGAAGACGCTGCGGTCGGGGTGAGCGTCACGCCCGCTTGCGTTCCTGCACCACCGCGTTCTGCACCTCGCGGGGCTTGCGGTCGGGCGGGGTGACGATGCCGCCGGACATCACCAGCTTCAGCCCGTCCTCCACCGTCATGTCCAGCACGGTCACCTCCCGCCGCGGCATGATCGCCAGGTAGCCGGCGGTCGGCGGGGCGCAGGGGATGAAGACGTTCACCATTTCCTCTTCCGAGATCTTCTGCACCTCCGGGTGGGCGGCCCCGGTGATGAAGCCCAGCGACCAGATGCCGTGGCGTGGGAACTCCACCAGGACCACCTCGCGGAAGGCCTTGGATTTCTTGGCGAGCACCGTCTCCACGATCTGCTTCACCGCCCCGTAGACGGAGCGGACGACCGGCATGCGCTCCACCACGCCCTCGCCGATGCGCACCACCAGCCGCCCGACATAACCGGCGGCGAAGGCCCCGATCAGGGTCAGTACGATGATCAGCGTCAGAACCCCGATGCCGGGGATCGAGAAGGGCAGGTAGTTCTCCGGGTTGTAGGCGGCGGGGATCAGCGGGCGCACATGCCCGTCGATGAAGGCCAGCAGCCACCAGCCGAGATAGACCGTCACGGCGATCGGCGCGGACACCAGCACGCCAGCCAGGAAATAGGCGCGCAGCCGTCCCATCAGGCCGATGCCGGCGGGCCGGTGGGATGCGCTCTCGTCCGCAGCGCTCTGGCCGTCCTGTTCGTTCCGATCCACCGTCATACCCTCGAAAATCCGACGCCCGACATAGTGATACAGGAAACGGCCTCGGCTCAATCCACAACGACGTGCCGGAGGGCGGGAAAGAGTCGCGCCGGAGCAACCGAAGGAACTCCCTCCGGGGGGCTGGTCCGCCGCCCGTCCGCGCATCACATCGCTGAGGATGACCCAGCCCCCCCGCATCCTCTCTCTCGCCACGGCCCTGCCGCCCCATCGCCTGGACCAGGAGGAGGCCCTGTCCGTCGCGCGGGCCCTCTTCGAACCGCGGATGCGCGATTTCGACCGGCTGATGCCGGTCTTCGCCAACACCGGAATCAAGACGCGCCACGCCGTCATGCCCATCGGCTGGTACACGGAGCCGCGCGGCTGGCCGGAGCGCACCGCCGCCTTCCGCGAAGGCGCCCTGGCCCTGCTGGAAGAATCGGCGACCCTGGCGCTGGCCCGGGCCGGTCTGGCGCCGCGGGAGGTGGACGCCATCGTCTGCGCCACCACCACCGGCATTTCCACGCCCAGCCTGGAGGCGCTGCTGCTGGAACGCATGGGCTTCCGGCCCGACACGGTGCGGCTGCCGCTGTTCGGGCTGGGCTGCGCGGGCGGCGTGCTGGGGCTGACCCGCGCCGGGCAGATGGCCCAGGCCATGCCCGGGCGGACGGTGCTGTTTCTCGTGGTGGAACTTTGCACGCTGGCCTTCCGTCTGGCGGAGGCGACGCCGACCAACATCGTCGCCAGCGCCCTGTTCGCCGATGGCGCGGCGGCGGCGGTGCTGCGCGCCGATGAGGACGGGGAGGGGCCGCGCCTCGTGGACGGGGCCGAGCACACCTGGCCCGGAACGCAGGACGTGATGGGCTGGCGGGTGGAGGATGACGGTTTCGGTGTGATCTTCAGCCAGAGCATCCCGACCCTGATCCGCAGCCGCCTGGGGCCGGTGCTCGACGGATTTCTGGCGCGGCGGAGGATGGGGCGGGGCGATCTGGCCGGGCTGATCTGCCACCCCGGCGGCGCCAAGGTGCTGCACGCGCTGGAGGAGGTCTGCGCGCCGGTTTCCGCGGGGCTGGACGATGCCTGGGCGGTGCTGCGCGACTGCGGCAACATGTCGGCGGCCAGCGTGATGTTCGTGCTGGAGCGGCGCATCGCGTCCGGAGCCCGCGGCCCCCACCTTATGAGCGCGCTCGGCCCCGGCTTCACCGCCGCGATGGCTCGGATCGACCTGTGACTGTGACGGAGGGGGCGTTCGGGATGGAGGCGCTGCCGCTGGGCTGGCCCCACGTCATCCTGCTGCTGGTCGCGGCCCAGCGTCTGGCCGAACTGCTTCTGGCCCGGCGCAACACGCGCCGCCTGCTGGCGGAGGGCGGGCGGGAGGCCGGGGCCACCCATTATCCGCTGTTCGTCGGGCTGCACGCCGGCTGGCTGGCCCTGCTCTTCGCCGCCGTGCCGGCGGACGCGCCCGTCAATGGGGGGCTGTTGGCGCTTTTCGTGCTGTTGCAGGCCGGGCGGGTCTGGGTGATCGCCACGCTCGGGCGCTTCTGGACCACCCGCATCATAACGCTGCCGGGCGCTCCGCTGGTGCGGCGGGGTCCGTTCCGCTGGGTCCGCCATCCCAATTATCTGGTGGTGGCGGGGGAACTGGCCGTGCTGCCCCTGGTCTTCGGGGCGTGGTGGATCGCGGTGCTGGCCACGCTGCTGAACGCTCCGCTGACCCTGCACCGCATTCGTGTGGAAGACGGTGCGCTGTCCGGACGACGCGCGCTCAGGTCAGCAGGAAACACAGTATCGTGATGCAGCCGGCGATGGCCGCACCGTCCAGATGGTTGGGGAAGGCGTGCCAGAAGGGTTCGCGGGGCTCATGCTCCGACCGGTCCATCTCGTCCAGCCACAGGCCGGCGGGCAGACCGCCGTTGGTGCGCTCCGCCAGGGCGCCGGACAGATGGGCCATGGACACCGCCAGATAGCAGAACTTCACGAAATTGAGGACGAAGGCCATCGGCCCGCCGGCTTCCGCGACGGGATCGGTCACGCCGCCCGTCGCCGCCACGGCGGTCGCCATGGCGATGGCCGCCGCGAAGGGGATGGCGACGACCGACAGCAGGCGCTGGGTATCGACACGGGTCGCATCGGGGATCAGGCTGCGGGGAACGGGACCGGTAGGCAGTTGGAACGACATGGCTTTCTCAAATCTGCTGTGCGCGTCCCCTCCGTTCTGCTCCTTCATGGTTAACGGGGCGTTAGCGATGCCCGTCGGAGGGAGGCGGTTCCACCTTTGCGCCGGTCCGGCTATGCTGGCGGGCCGCGCCGCTGCCAGGAGAGGATACCAACCGCCGTGCCCACCGACGCTGGAGCTTCCCGGCTGGATGGAATCGCGCTGCTGGGCCCGCTGACCGCGGAGGAGCGCGCCGCCGTGGCGCGCCAGTGCCGCTGGCGCCGCTTTCACGCGAACGAGCAAATCATCGATCATCAGGGGGAGACGCGGGACGTCGCCCTGGTGGTGGAGGGGCGCGTGCGGGTGCTGAGCCATTCCCCGGCGGGCCGCGAAATCAGTTTCGACGATATCGAGGCGGGCGGCTTCCTGGGCGAGATGGCGGCCATCGACGGGCTCCCCCGCTCGGCCTCCGTCGTGGCGCTGGAGGAGGGAGCGCTGATCGCCTTCCTGGCCCCCAAGCCCTTCCAGGAGCTTGTGAGCGGCCATCCGGCGCTCGCCATGGCGGTGATGAAACGGCTCTGCCGGGTCGTCCGCATCGCGACCGACCGAGTGATGGAGCTGTCCACGCTGGGCGCCAACAACCGCGTTCACGCCGAACTGCTGCGGCTCGCCAAGCGTGGGCGGATGGAGGGCGGAACGGCGGTGATCGCGCCGATCCCCGTCCATGCCGACATCGCCAGCCGGGTCAGCACCGCCCGCGAGACGGTCGCCCGCGTTCTGAACGACCTCGCCCGCGACGGGCTGGTGGAGCGGCGGGCCGACGCGCTGGTCGTCCGCGACCTGCAACGGCTGGAAGCGCTGGTGGAGGATGTGCGGGCCGGCGCCTGACGGTCGCGTCGGGCCGCCCGCTCACCGCAATGGTCAGTCCGCCCCGGCTCCGGCGGCTTCCGTGGGTTGCGGGCGCCGCTTGCCCAGCCCGATGTTCGGGAAGGCGTTGATCAGCGCCGTGATGAAGGCCGACAGGTAGGGCAGGGACTGCACCACCAGAAGGCCCGACCACATGAAGGCGTCGCGGTTCTCGTGGCCGAACACCAGCACGATGGCCAGCGCCGCGCCCCACAGGCCCAGCAGAAGCGCGATCTCCTCCCGCGCCATCAGGAAGGCCTGCATCAGCGCCGGCTGGTTCTCGCACTTCGGCGTGCGGACGAAGGGGCGCCCGGAGGTGAACATGCCCAGCCACATGGCGCGGCCCACCGTGTGGGTCAGGGCCATGCCGGCGATGGCCGCACCCACCTTGTCCCAGAACCCGCACTTCACCCGCGCCTCGTACAGCCAGAGCGAGGCGCCGACCTTGAAGGCGAAGACGCTGAGCGTCGGGATCATGAAGACGCTGGGCGGGAACTCGAAATACTTCGGGAAGGCCAGCAGGCCGAGCGACCAGATGATGCCGGCGATGCCGAAGATCATGTGGGCGGCGTCGGCGAACCAGGGCAGCCAGCCGGTGATGAAGTGGTACTTCTGCCCGGCGGTCAGGCGCGGGCCGCCCGGCAGCAGGTCGCGCCAGTGGTGCTTCAGAATCTGCACGGCGCCGTAGGCCCAGCGGAAACGCTGCGTCTTGTAGGCGGAGAAGCTGTCGGGGACGAGGCCCTTGCCGTAGCTCTCCGGCATGTAGACGGCCTCGTACTTGTGCTCGAACAGGCGCAGGCCGAGGTCGGCGTCTTCCGTGATGCACCACTCGCCCCAGCGCCCGACCTCCTCCAGCGCCGATTTGCGGATGATGGTCATGGTGCCGTGCTGGATGATCGCGTTGCGCTCGTTGCGCTGGATCATGCCGATGTGGAAGAAGCCGGCATATTCCCAGTTGATCATCCGCTGGAACAGGTCGTGGCTCCAGTCCCGGTAGTCCTGCGGGGACTGCACGAAGCCGACCTCGGGCCGGTCGAAATGCGGGATGGTCGCCTTCAGCCAGTCGGGATGGACCTGATAGTCGCTGTCGATGACGGCGATGTGCTGGGCGTCCGGCGCCGTCTGGGCGAGGCCGAAATTCAGCGCGCCGGCCTTGAAGCCCGGCCAGTTGTCCAGGTGGAAGAAACGGAACTTCGGCCCCAGCTTGCGGCAATATTCCTCGACCGGGCGCCAGACCGCCGGGTCCTTGGTGTTGTTGTCGAGCAGCAGGACCTCGTAGTTCGGATAGTCCAGCCGGGCCAGCGCGTCCAGCGTCTCCATGACCATGTGCGGCGGCTCGTTGTAGCAGGGCACATGGATGGAGACCTTCGGCGCGTTGGGCAGGGGTGTCGCCGAGCAGGGCTGGAATTTGCGTTTGAAGCGGTCCTGCCACACCACCTCCGTCAGCTCCAGCCCGTCGATCAGCATGACGGCGAGCAGGACGAGCTGGCAGAACACCAGGATGCCCCAGGCGATTTCGGTGGTGATGGCGAGGCCGGCGACGCTGGCCGCGGTGAAGGTGAAGACCAGCACCGACGCCACGCCCTGGATCATCGCGCCGTAGAAGACCTGCCCGCCGAACTTCAGGTCGCCGCCGCGGCGCCACAGGAAGAAGACGAGCGGCAGGAAGCCCACGGCGATGGAGATGCCGCACAGCAGCGGCCAGTTCCGCAGCTCCGTCACCTCGCCGATCATCGGGAACTTCGGCTTGCGCCACGCGTCCCACAGACCCCAGCTGGTGCCGGCGGTGCCTTCGATCTCCCGCTTCCAGGGTTGGTCGAAGGCTTCCATGATGAAGTAGTCGAGCTTGTTCTGCGCCGCGACGTTCAGGAAGGTGCGGATGAACTTGGCCTGGTTGATCTGGCTCGCCTCGGCGCCACGGCGCCACGGGCCGTCCGCCGGCCAGCCGATTTCCGAGATCAGGATGTGCTTGTTCGGGAACTTGGTCTTCAATTCGTTGTAGCGGAACATGGCGTAATCGACCGACTGGTCGGCGGGAACGCCTTCCCAATAGGGCAGCAGGTGGACGGCCAGGAAGTCCACGGCGTCGGCCAGTTCCGGATGCTCCAGCCAGACGTGCCACGGCTCCGCGGTGGAGACCGGGACGTTGACCTTCTTCTTCACGCGCTTGATGTACTCGATGGCCTGCGGAACGGTGACGTCGGCGCGCAGGATCGCCTCGTTGCCGACCAGGACGCGGCGGACATTGTTGTTGTCGCGCGCCAGCTTGATCAGGCCGTTGATCTCCGGCTCGTCGATCTCCGGCTTGCCGGCGATCCAGGCGCCCGCGGTGATCGGAATCCCATACTTGCGGGCGATGGGCGCCGCCTGCTCCGACCCGTCGGTGGTGGAGTAGATGCGCACGCCCTTGACCGAGCCCTCCAGGGCCTTCATATCCTTCTCGATGTCCTCCGCCGAGGCCTTGTCGCCCTTGGACGGACTCTTGTCCGGATGGAACGGCGTGTAGCCGACGCCGCTGATGGCGCCGCCCCAGGAGCGCTCGGCGACCGGGCGGTTCCACAGCGCCCAGACTCCGATGTTGCCCAGGATCACAAGAAGAAGAGCCGCGATCGCCGACTTGCGCATGACCGTCTTTCTTTATCCCAAACGTCTGCCGGCCGTCCTGGCACTGTCCGCCCCGGCCGGGCATCCTTCAATTCCGCGAATGTTCCGGCCCCGATCGGCACGCAGGGGGACCTGCCGCCCCGACACCGCCTTCGGACCGAACACCCGTACCCACCACCTGGACTGCTGGACTCGTCTAAATTCCGCCGCGCGATCCGCGTTTGCCGTAAGACCGAACGCCACCGACCGGTACTATCGCCGGACCGAATAAAGATCGCCGGGCAGTTTATACATTTTTCCCAGTCCCGCAACCACGCGCATGGCCGCAGCCCCGCACAGGCGGCAATCCCCACTGGACGAACGCATCGGATGGGCGCTTTCTTCCCCGAAAAATGAAAAGAAAACCTCACCAGCCGAAGGGAAGACACGCAACCCCATGACGATGTTCCATCTTCACGACCGTTTGGAGGCCGATACGGCCCCCGTCGCCCAACTGCCGCTGTGCCGCGTCCTGTTGATGGACAACCGGGTGTGGCCCTGGCTGATCCTGGTTCCCGCCCAGCCCGGCCTGACGGAAATCCACCAGCTTTCCCGGGAGGACCAGCACCGTCTGATGGATGAGATCGCCCTGTCCTCGCGCACTCTGGAGGCGCTGTTCATCCCGGACAAGATCAACGTCGGGGCGCTGGGCAATCTGGTTCCGCAACTCCATGTCCATGTCATCGCCCGCTCCAAGGCGGACCCGGCGTGGCCGGGACCGGTGTGGGGATCGGGCTTCGCGGAGCGCTACGGCCCGGAGGAGCGGGGCAGCCTGATCCGAAAGATCGGGGAGCGGTTGGGCCAAAAGTGAGACCCGGCGAAGGCGGACGGGACGGAGCCGCTCCTTTTTTGCGGACAAGCGCGGGCGTGACGTTTCCTGCGCGGTCCTGTTTACGGTCCCTGAAATCCACTCCAGGAGGGTAGGGGTACCATGAACACCGACCGCATCACCGGTGCCGGCAAGGAGCTGAAGGGCGAAGCCAAGAAGCAGGCCGGCGACCTGACCGGCAACCAGGACATGAAGGACGAAGGCCGCGCCGAGAAGGCCGAGGGCAAGATCGACAAGGCCATCGGTAAAGTGAAGGACGTCTTCAAAGGCGACAAGTGATGGGTGCGGAGGAGCGGGGTCATCGCAAGGACGATGCCCCGTCCGACGCCGCCAAGCGGATCGAGGACAAACTCATCGAAGAGACCGGGCAGGCATCGGGCGACCCCGACAAGCCCGTTCAGGAGAAGTTCGACGAGTTGGGCGAGAAGCCCGACATCAGGAAGAAAGGTTTGCGGGACTAGAAAAAGACGCCCCTCTCCCACACGGGACGAGGGGCGTTTTTATGGCTCGATCACAAAAGACCCTTCGATCCGGACGGGGAAGTTCACCGAACTGGCAATGAAGCACTTTTCGTGCGCTTCATGATGCAGCGCCAGGGCCTTCACGGTATCGCTGCCGGGGGCCAGAGTGATCTGGGGGCGCAAAATCACTTCGGTGAAGCGGCCCCCGCCGCTCGAGTCCTCCGCCATGGTGCCGGTCGCCGGGTCGCTGTAGGCGGTCACGGTGACGCCGTTGGCGGCGCACAGATGAAGGTACCACAGCATGTGGCAGGCCGAGAGCGAGGCCACGAGCATGTCTTCGGGGTTGTAGCGGGCGGGATCGCCGCGGAAGGCGGGATCGGAGGAGCCGGGGATCGGCGGCTTGCCGGGCGCGGCGATGTCGTGGTCGCGGCTGTAGACCTTGTAGCCGGATGTTCCGCTGCCCTGGTTGCCCGTCCAGGTGACGGTCGTGCTGTACCGGTGTTCGCGCCCTGGCATTGGTCCCTCCGCGTGCTTTTCCAGGAGGGTAACCGCCAACGCCGCCGCTGAAAAGAAAACGGGAGAGCCGAAGCCCTCCCGCAATCCTTTGAACGCTTTGTCCCGAAGCCTCAGCTGGCTTCCGCCGCGCGGGCGTGGCGCTTGCGCTCGTTCGGGTCGAGGTAGCGCTTGCGCAGGCGGATGGACTTCGGCGTCACCTCCACCAGCTCGTCGTCGCCGATGTAGGACAGGGCGCGCTCCAGCGTCATCTGGATCGGCGGGGTCAGGCGAACCGCCTCGTCCTTGCTGGTGGTGCGGATGTTCGTCAGCTGCTTGCCCTTGATGACGTTGACCTCGAGGTCGTTGCCGCGGGTGTGCTCGCCGATGATCATGCCCTGATAGACCGGAACGCCCGGATCGATCAGCATCGGGCCGCGATCCTCCAGGTTCCACAGCGCGTAGGCCACGGCGGTGCCGTCGGCGTTGGAGATCAGCACGCCGGTGCGCCGGCCGGCGATGGTGCCCTTGTAGGGGGCATAGCCGTGGAACAGCCGGTTCATGATGCCGGTGCCGCGCGTGTCGGTCAGGAACTCGCCCTGGTAGCCGATCAGGCCGCGCGAGGGGGCGTGGAAGACGATGCGGGTCTTGTTGCCGCCCGACGGGCGCATCTCGATGAGGTCGGCCTTGCGCTCCGCCATCTTCTGCACGACGGTGCCGGAGAACTCCTCGTCCACGTCGACGACGACTTCCTCGATCGGCTCCAGACGCTGGCCGTTCAGCGGATCGGTCTTGAACAGCACGCGCGGGCGGCTGATGGCCAGTTCGTAGCCCTCGCGGCGCATCGTCTCGATCAGGATGCCGAGCTGGAGTTCGCCGCGGCCCGCCACCTCGAAGGCGTCGCCGCCCTCGGTGTCGCTGACGCGCAGGGCCACGTTGCCTTCGGCCTCGCGCATCAGGCGGTCGCGGATCATGCGGCTGGTAACCTTGTCGCCCTCGCGCCCGGCCAGCGGGCTGTCGTTGACCGAGAAGGTCATCGCCAGGGTGGGCGGGTCGATCGGCTGGGCGGCCAGCGGCTCGGCCACTTCCGGCGCGCAGATGGTGTCGGCCACGGTCGTGGTGGTCAGGCCGGCCAGCGCGACGATGTCGCCGGCATGCGCCTCGTCCACCGGAACGCGCTCAAGGCCGCGGAAGGCCAGAACCTTGCTGACGCGGGCGTTCTCGATCAGCTTGCCGTCGCGGCTCAGCGACTTGATGGCCATGTTGACTTTGACGCTGCCGGTCTGGATGCGGCCGGTCAGGATGCGGCCCAGATACGGGTTCGCCTCCAGCGTGGTCGCCAGCATGGTGAAGGGACGATCCTCCTCCACCTTCGGCGCCGGAACGTGGTCGCGGATCAGCTCGAACAGCGGGGTCAGCGTCTCGCGGGCGCCGTTCTCCAGGTCCGTGGTCGCCCAGCCGTTGCGGCCCGAGGCGAACAGGGTCGGGAAGTCGAGCTGCTCGTTCGAGGCGTCGAGCGAGGCGAAGAGGTCGAACACCTCGTCATGCACCTCGTGCGGACGACCGTCGGGGCGGTCCACCTTGTTGATGACGACGATCGGGCGCAGGCCCAGCTTCAGCGCCTTGCCCAGCACGAACTTGGTCTGCGGCAGCGGCCCCTCGGCGGCGTCGCAGAGCAGGACCACGCCGTCCACCATCGTGAGGATGCGCTCGACCTCGCCGCCGAAATCGGCGTGGCCGGGGGTGTCCACGATGTTGATGCGCAGGTCGTTCCACAGGACCGACGTGCACTTGGCCAGGATGGTGATGCCGCGCTCGCGCTCCAGGTCGTTGGAGTCCATGGCGCGTTCGGCGACCTGCTGGTTCTCGCGGAAGGAGCCGGCCTGCTTGAGAAGTTGATCGACCAGGGTGGTCTTGCCGTGGTCAACGTGCGCGATGATGGCGACGTTACGAAGATTCATGTGTCGGGGACTCTTAAATCCGCTTTGGGGCTTCCGTTGCGCAATGCCGCCCCGACACCGCGGCTCTGGGCCGCGCACAACAAAAGGCCCTCCGAGAGGTGTCGGTGGGCTCTGCCGGGGAAACTGTTGCAGCGCAATATAATGATCCGGCTCCATAACGCAAGCGGCGTGGTGCCGGAAACGCACGCAAAGCGCCTATGCTGAAATTTTCACCATCATGGCCACCGAAACATTGGCGTCCATGTCCTGGAATCCCACATGGTTTGGAAATGACCCGCCGCGCTTCCGCTTCCCGCCTCGCCGTCATTCTCCTGTCCAGCGCGCTCGCCGCCGTGCCGGGCGACTCGTCGCGCGCGCAGGCCCCTGCTCCGGACGCCGCTCCGCCCCCTGCCGCCGAGGATGCCGCGCCGGAAGACCCCTCCCCGGACGCCCCCGGCCCGCAGGTTCCCTACGAGGTCGAGTTCACCGGGCTGGAGGGCGACGACGCGTTGCGCGACCTGCTGCGCGACAGCTCGACCCTGGTCAGCCTGAAGGGCGACCCGCCGCCGTCCGTGCTGGGGCTGGAGCGGCGGGCCGATACCGACCGGGAGCGGTTGCAGACGGCGCTGCGCTCCGCCGGCTATTACGACGCGAAGCTGGACATCAGGGTGGACGCCGACCGGACGCCGGCCTTGGTGACCGTGGCGGTGACGCCGGGCGAGGTTTTCCGTTTCAGGAAGGTCAGCGTCGTCTCCACGGACGGTGCGCCCCTGCCCGGCGGTGACGTGACCCCCGGCGACATCGGCTTGCGGCTGGGGGGGCAGGCACAGGCGCCGCAGGTGGTGGATGCCCAGTCCGCCCTGTTGCGCCGGATGGCCGAGCACGGCCACCCCTTCGCCACCGTCGCCGAGCGGCGCGTGGTGGTGAACCTCGATGACCACGGCATGGATGTCACCTACACGGTCGATCCGGGGCCGCTGGTGTTTTTCGGGGAAACCCGGATCGAGGGGCTGGGGAACGTGAAGGAGAGTCTGATCCGCGGACGCCTGCCGTGGAAGACGGGAGACATCTACGATTCGGACAAGCTCGCCCAGGCGCGCCAGCAGATCGCGCAGCTCGACGTGTTCGACACCGTGCGGGTGCGGCTGGCGGATCATCCGGGACCGGGCGGGGTCACGCCGGTGGACATCACGCTGGTCGAGCGCTTGCAGCGCTTCATCGGTGCCAGCGCCTTCTACTCGACGGAGGACGGGGTGGGCGGGTCGGCCTACTGGGGGAACCGGAACCTGTTCGGCGGGGCGGAGCGGCTGCGGCTGGGCGTCGAGGTCGGGCGGATCGGCGGCGACAACGGCGCAGCGCAAGGGCCGCGCGGCAAACTGGACCTGCCGGACATCCGGCTGTCCGCCAATTTCCGCAAACCCGACTTCCTGGCGCCGCGCCAGTCGCTGGTCCTGGATTTCCAGGTCGCGTCGGAGCAGCCGCCGGCCTATGACCGGGTCGCCTCGCTGCTGACAGCCTCGCTGGAGCGGCAGGTGACCAACCGGCTCAAGATCTCCTACGGTGTGTCCGGGGAGCGAGGACGGGTCCGCACCAACCTGCGGGAATACCAGGTCGGCCTGGTCGGCGTGCCGCTGGGCATCGCCTGGGACGGATCGAACAGCCTTCTGAATCCGACCGAGGGGTATCGCGCCTCTCTGCTCGCCGCCCCCTGGTTCCCCTACACCGGGGACACCGATTCCATCTTCACCAGCCTACAGATCAACGCCTCGGCCTATCACGATCTGACCGGCGACGGGCACTATGTCGCGGCGGCGCGCATCGGCGTCGGCAGCACGGTGGGGGCGTCGCTGGAGCAGGTTCCGCCGGATCACCGCTTCTACGCGGGCGGCGGCGGGTCGGTGCGCGGCTACGGTTTCCAGAAGGCGGGGCCGCGCGACATCTACGGCGACCCGACCGGCGGGCGGTCGCTGTTCGAAGCGGGGCTGGAACTGCGCGTCAAGGTGACGGAAACCATCGGCGTCGTGCCGTTCGTCGATGCCGGCACCGTTTTCGAGAGCGCCTTTCCGGACTTCAAGGAGCCGCTGAAGGTCGGCGCCGGCATCGGCCTGCGCTACTACACCGATTTCGGACCGCTGCGGGCGGACGTCGCATTTCCGCTGAACGCGGAGCCGGGCGACGCGAAATGGCAGCTTTATCTCAGCCTGGGTCAGGCCTTCTGATCCGTCCTTTCGATTGGTGTTTCGGGCGGTGATGCCGGGGCAGGTCGCATCTTTGCCACTTGGAGCGGGATCACTCTTGCCCTTTCCCGTTATACCATTCGGGGAGTACCGCAACGGGGTGCATGGTGTCAGGTCTGCGTCGTCTGATCGTCGTTCTGTTGGCCTTGGCCGCCCTGACCGGGGTGGTTCTGACGGAGGTTGCCCGCGCGGCGGACACCGATGGGGGCGGCTGGGGTCCGGCCAACGCCGTCCGCCGCTGGATCGCCCGGACCATCGAAAATGCGGTGAACGGCCCCGACCTTCAGGTGAGCATCGGCACCATCGGCGGCGCGATTCCCTTCGACTTCACGGTTTCCGACGTCACCGTCGCCGACCGCGAGGGCGTGTGGCTGCGGCTGGAGGGCCTGCGCGTCGACCTCGCCCCGACCGCGCTGCTGACCGGGCGGGCCGTGGTCGACGCGCTGGAAGCCCAGCGCGTCATCGTGGAGCGCGCGCCGCTGCCCGCCGCGGAGCCGCAGCCGGCACCACCGCCCGACCAGGGGCCGACCTCCCTGCTGCCCAGCCTGCCGGTGGGCGTCGCCGTGGACCGGCTGGACATCGGTGAACTGCGTCTGGCCAAACCGCTTCTGGGAGAGGAGGCGCGGCTGAAGGTCGACGGGTCTCTGGACCTCGCGTCCGGCGGCTCGTCGCTCGAAGCGCATCTGAACGTGGACCGGCTGGGCGAGCAGCCGGGCACGGTGGCGCTCGACGTCGCCTTCAACCCCGACGACAAGCGGCTCGACCTGAATCTGAAGGCGTCGGAGCCGGCGGGCGGGCTGATCGCTACCGCGCTGAACATCCCCGGCCTGCCGCCGGTCAGCGCCGCGCTGGATGGGCAGGGATCGCTGGACGACTGGAAGGGCACCTTTACCGCGGTGGCGGAGAACGCCGCGCGGCTGGCCGCCGACGCCACCGTGCAGGCGGTGCCGGAGGGCCACGCCGTCACCATCGCGGCGACCGGCGATGTCGCGGCGCTGCTCGGTCCGGACATCGCTCCGCTGGCCGGGCCGCAGCCGGTGCTGAAGGGCACGGTGGGCGTCGCGCCGGATGGTGCCTTGACCTTGCAGCCGGTGGCCGTCGAGACCGCCGCCGCCACGGCCAGCCTGTCCGGGCGCGTCGGCGCCGACCACCGCAGTCTGGATCTGCGTTACGAGGTGCAGGCCGGGCCGGACTCCGCCCTGCACGGCTTCGCCCCCGGCATCGCCTGGAGGGAGGGCACCGTGTCCGGCACCGCCCAGGGCACGCTGGACGCGCTGACGGTGGTGATGGAGGGGCTGATCCGCGACCTTGCCGCCGATGATCCCGCCCTGGCCTCGGTCGCCGGGCCGGAGGTGCGGCTGGACGGGCGGGCGCTGATCGACGCCGATACCGGGGCGGTGGGGATCGAGGGGCTGACCCTGACCACCGCGGCCGCTAGCGCCGCGGCGCAGGGCAGCGTGACCGGCTGGGGCCGGACCGCCGATGTGACGGTTTCGCTGAACGCCGACGATCTGTCGCGCCTGTCCGGCCTCGCCGGGCAGCCGCTGGCCGGGTCGCTGGCGCTGGCCGGGCCGGTGCGGCGGCAGGAGGATGGGACGCTGACGGCGGGCCTCAGCGGCGCGCTGCGCGGTCTGGACACCGGAACCCCCGCCGACGGCGTGCTGGGCCGCGACGTGAGCCTCGGCGTGCAGGCGGTGATGGAACCGGGCGGGGCGATGCGCGTGACCGACCTGACGGTTGATGGCCGCAACGGGCGGCTGACCGGCACGGCGGCGCTGGTGGACGGGGCCGTGGACGCGAAGACCCAGCTGGAGATCGCTGACCTCGCCCCCGTGGGCGTCGCCGCCGGGACGGAGATGGCCGGCGCCCTGACGCTCGACGCGACGGCGAAAGGGCCGCTGGACGCGCTGGCGGCGGAGGCGGCGCTGCAAGCCCGGAACCTCGCCGTGCAAGGGCGCCGCTTCGGCGATACGCGGCTGAACGCCACCGCGCAGAATCTTCCGGCGGCGCCGCAGGGCCGGCTGTCGGCCCGCACCGAACTGGCCGGCGCCGGGCTGACGGCGGACGCCGCCTATGCGCTGGAAGGGCGGGCGCTGCGGATCAGCGACCTTGCGTTGGCGAACGGCCCCAACCGGATCACCGGCGCCCTGCGTGTGGCGCTGGACGCCATGACCGCGACCGGCAAGCTGGAGGGCAACCTGCCGCAGCTTCAGGCGCTGTCGGAACTGGCCGGCGTGCCGCTGAACGGGGCGGCGGGATTCACCGTCGCACTCGACGCGCCGAACGGCAAGCAGGGGGCCAACCTGACCGCCAACGCCAGCAACCTCCGCGTGGACGGGGCGGACGGGCCGATCTTCGCCGCGCGCCGCCTGACCGCCAACGCAGACATGGCCGACGCGCTGGGCAGCGCCAGCGGCAAGGCGCGGCTGGAGCTTCAGGACGGGGTGGCCGCGGGCAACGATCTGTCCCGCGTGACGGCCAGCGTGGACGGCTCGCTCGCCAAGGCCGCCTTCCGGGCGGAGGCTGCGGGTGCCGGGCGCGACCCGCTGGCGCTCGATCTGGCGGGCAACTTCACGCAGACCGGCACGCTGAACCGCATCCGGGTGGACCGGCTCCAGGGGCGCTACGGTGGCGAGTCCTTCCGGCTGACGCAGCCGGCCACCGTCGGGCTGGGGGAGCGGCGCTATGAGGTGTCCGGGCTGCGGCTGGCCAGCGGCAACGCCCAGCTCGCCGCCGATCTCGGCCTGAACGGGGAGCGGCTGTCGGGTGAATTGCGGCTGGACCGCGTGCCGATGGCGCTGGCCCGGCTGGTGGACCCGTCGCTGCGGCTGGACGGCACCCTGAACGCGCAGGCGACTCTGGGCGGCACCGTCCGGCGTCCGCAGGCCGATGCCACGGTGCGCATCGCCAGCCTGAAGGCGCAGCAGACCACCCAGGCCGGCATTCCGGGACTGAACGCCACCGTCAACGCCCGCTGGCGGGACGCCCGCCTGTCGGTGGATGGCGATGTGGCCACCGGCAACAACACCGGGCGGCTGACCCTGACCGCCGCGGCGCCGCTGGCGATGAACCCGGACACGCTGGCCATTTCCGTGCCGGAGCGCGGCCGGCTGGAGGCGGCGCTGAGGGGCGCCGTCGACGCCTCGCTCGCCAACGACCTGCTGGCGGCCAGCGGCGACCGGGCGCGGGGCACGCTGCGGCTGGACGTGAGCGTCGGTGGAACCGTGGCGGCCCCCCGGCTGGGCGGCACGGTGACCTTCGCCAACGGGCGCTACGAGAACGGGGCGAGCGGCGCCATCATCAGCGACATCGACGCCCGCATCGTCGGCGATGGCGACGTCTTCACCATCCAGAGCTTCCGGGGGCGGACCGCCAACGGCGGGGAGATCGGCGTGCGCGGCGTGATCCGTCCCGCCGCGGCGGACCCGCGGCAGCAGCTCGACCTCGCCATCCAGGCCGACCGGGCACGGCTGGTGCAGAACGATCTGGCGACAGCCACCATCGGCACCAACCTGACCCTGACCGGCAGTTTCCTGAACCCGCGGCTGGCCGGTCCGGTGCGGATCGAGCAGGCGGATATCCAGATTCCGAACCAGATCCCGCCCAACGTGGTGGACCTGAAGGTCGTAGAGGTCCGCAACGGCCGCAAGGTGCAGCCGGCCAGCCTGAAGAGCGGCCAAGCTGCGAACGGGGAGGCCGGGGCGCCGGAACCGGCCTTCGCGATGATCCTCGACCTGACGGTGAGCGCGCAGAACCAGGTTTTCGTCCGGGGCCGCGGGCTGGAGGCGGAGTTCGCCGGGCAACTCGCCATCACCGGCACGTCCAGCGAGCCGCTGGTCAACGGGCGCCTGACCATGCTGAAGGGCCAACTGGATCTCCTCACCAAGACCTTCACCTTCAAGCGCGGCATCATCGAGTTCGACGGCGGCCCGACCATCGACCCGCGGCTGGACTTCCTGGCGGAGGCCACCGCCAACAACGTCACCGCCCAGGTATTGGTCACCGGCACGGCCAGCCGGCCGAAGCTGGAACTGACCTCTCCCCAAGGGCTGCCGCAGGACGAGATCCTGTCCGCCGTGCTGTTCGGGAAATCGGTCGGAAACCTGAACGCGGTGGAGGCGGTCCAGCTTGCCGATTCCGCAGCGACCTTGGCCGGCTTCGGCGGCGGTGGGGCCGGCCTGATCGGCAACCTGCGCCGCGACCTTGGGATCGACCGGCTGGAATTCGTCAGCGGACCGAACGGCAAGGGCGGCGCAGTGGAGGCCGGTCGTTACGTCACCAACCGCGTCTATGTCGGGGTGGAGCAGGGCATCGGCCCGAACCAGAGCCGGGCCACGGTCGAGGTGGACATCACCAAGAACATCAAGGTCGAGGCGGATGTCAGCGCTGATTCCGACACCCGTGTCGGCGTCAAGTGGGAGCGCAATTACTGACCGGTTCCACCAGGAAATTCGCATTTGGCATCTTTCCCTCTCTCACCCGCGGTTCATCTGCTTCCGCGCCCCGCCCGGTGCCGCTGCCCGGTGCCGCTGCCCGACGCTGGTCATCGGCGGAAAGCCCCCCATATCGAGCAAGGGTGATGGCCGGGCCGCGGCGGGCGGCGAAGGGGGAACGGTGGGAGCGGCCAAAGGCATACCCTACGTCAACCAGGGCATCGTCATGGCCTGCACGATCGCCTTCGTGCTGGGCCTGCCGCCGGAGACGTTCGCCTTCGTCCCCGCCTATTTCCTCGGAACGGTGGAGATGGCCGGGCCGCTGCCGACCTGGGCGGTGTGGCGCGGGCTGTTCGGCCACGTCCTGATCCACAGCGACATCGTGCATCTGGCCAGCAACATGGTTGTGCTCTGGGCCTTCGGCGGCGCGGTGGAAATGTCCATGGGCAGCCTGCGCTACCTGCTGTTCTTCGTGCTGTGCGCGGCGGTGGGGGCGGTGGTCGAGGGGGTGCTCGCCATCGATCCCATGGCGCCGCTGGTCGGGGCGAGCGGGGCCATTTGCGGCGTGATGGGGGCCTATCTGCTGCTGCACCCGCAGGCGACGCTGGGCGTGTCGCCGGGGCCGCGGGTTCCCGCATCCTTTGTGGTCGGCGGCTTCCTGGCGGTCAATGTGGCGATGACGCTGATGCCGCCGGGACCGGATTCGGAACTGGCCGACGTGGCCTGGGCGGCCCATCTGGGGGGCTTCGCGGCGGGGATGGCGCTGGTCGCCCTGTTCCGCCGGCCCGGCGTCGCGCTGTGGAGCGCCGCGCGCCTCGGCACCGCGGCGAAGGCCGCCGTTTATCTGACACTGGTCGTGGTGCTTCTTCGCACGCTGTGATCGTTGCCGCCGTTGCCTTTGCCGGGCCGGGGCGGAATACTGCGCCCACCCATTGACGGAGGCATATGACTATGGCGGAAACCGGGTCCGCGCCGGTGCTCGGCGTGATCGGCGGCAGCGGCGTCTACGACATCGACGGTCTGGAGAACCAGCGCTGGGTAAAGGTGGAAACCCCCTTCGGCGACCCGTCGGACGAACTGCTGACGGGCGATCTGGGCGGACAGAAGCTGGTCTTCCTGCCGCGCCATGGCCGGGGGCACCGCATCCCGCCGTCCGAACTGAACTTCCGCGCCAACATCTACGCGCTGAAGGCGCTTGGCGTGACCGAAATCCTGTCGGTTTCCGCCGTCGGCTCCCTGAAGGAGCATCTGCCGCCCGGCACCTTCGTGGTGATCGACCAGTTCATCGACCGCACCTTCGCCCGCGCGAAGACCTTCTTCGGCACCGGTCTGGTGGCGCATGTGGCGCTGGGCCACCCGGTCTGCGGGCGGCTGGGCGATCTGATCGAGGAATCGCTGGTGGAGCTGGATATTCCGCACCAGCGCCGCGGCACCTACATGGTCATGGAAGGCCCGCAATTTTCGACCAAGGCCGAGTCCGAACTGTACCGGAGCTGGGGCTGCGACGTGATCGGCATGACCAACATGCCGGAGGCCAAGCTCGCCCGCGAGGCGGAGATGTGCTACGCGACCGTCGCCATGGTCACCGATTTCGACTGCTGGCATCCCGACCATGAGCACGTCACCGTGGACGCCGTCATCCGGGTGGTGGTCGCCAACGCCGGCAAGGCCCGGTCGCTGGTGAAGGCGCTCGCCCCGAAGCTTCGGGGGCGCGACGGGCTGTGCACCCAGGGCTGCCACACGGCGCTCGACAACGCGATCATGACCGCGCCGGACAAGCGCGACCCGGAGATGCTGAAAACGCTGGACCTCATCCTCGCCCGCGCGCTGGGCTGAGGCCGCCGTCCAAAAAACAATGCGGGGACCGGCGTGCGTCCGGTCCCCGCATTCTGCTCGACAAGGGCGGAACGGCTCAGTGGCGGGTGCGCGCCGGGGTGACGTAGACGCCGTCCCAATCGACGCCGAACAGGGCGTCGTCGCCCGCCTCCTCCACCAGCTCGTCATATTCGCTGACGTCGATCAGGCCGAAGATCGACGCGGTGCCCGAGGCATCCAGGTCGCAGGTGATGACGCGGCCGGCGAACTCGACGGAAGTGAAGAACACCTCCGGCAGTTCCATGCTGTCGAGATCGGCGGACACCGCGCATTCGATCTCGTGCACGAGGCGGGAGGAGAGGGAGCCCCGCAGCTTCGCCGCCTGGGAGGTCCAGACGATCTTCTTCACCCGCGCAGCCGGGCGGTTGTCGGCTTCGCCGGCGCCATCGTCGGGCTGGGCGGCCATGGCGATCATCCGGGAAACCAGGTTCGACGGGCTTGGCGCACGCATAGAAACCTCCGCTGAAGAACGGGCGCACATTCACCCCGCGTCGGTTAACGGGGTCTTAAGCCCACATGTCACGGATGGCGTACCACTTATGCGCAATGGCCTATGATCGGTCACACCGGATAGGCGGCGTAAGCCGCGGCCAGCCGCGCCGCGGTTACGGCGTTGTTGCGGATCAGCGCCATGTTCGCGGTCAGGCTGCGCCCGCCGGTGATCCGCTCAAGCGCCGCCAGGAGAAAAGGCGTCACGGATTTTCCCGTGATTCCATGCGCTTCCGCATCGCTTAGCGCCTGCGCGATGGCCTGCTCCATGGCGGCGCCGTCCAGCGCGTCGGCCACCGGGATGGGGTTGGCGAGGACCACGCCACCCTCCAGCCCAAGGTCCCATTTGGCCCGCAGGATGGCCGCAACCTCATGCACGGTGTCACAGCGATGAGAGACGGGCAGACCAGAGTTGCGGCTGTAGAAGGCCGGGAACTCGTCCGTGCCCAGGCCCAAAACGGGAACGCCGCGGGTTTCCAGCACCTCCAGCGTCTTCGGCAGGTCGAGAATCGACTTCGCACCTGCACAAACGACGCAGACGCTGGTGCGGGCCAACTCGTCCAGATCCGCCGACACGTCGAAACTGGTTTCCGCCCCTCGGTGCACCCCGCCCAGGCCCCCGGTGGCGAAGACGGCGATACCGGCCAGCCTTGCGGCGATCATGGTGGCGGCCACGGTGGTGGCGCCCGGCACTCCGGTCGCCAGGGCGACGGGCAGGTCGCGGCGGCTCAGCTTCATGACGCTTCTGCCGCCCTTGGCGAGCCGTTCCAGCGCATCGCCGTCCAGCCCGACGCGGATGCGCCCGTCCAGAACGGCGATGGTCGCGGGCACCGCGCCTTCGGCCCGCACCGCGTCCTCCAGCGCCTTCGCCGTCTCCAGATTCTTCGGATAGGGCATGCCGTGGGAGATGACGGTGGATTCCAGCGCGACGACGGGCCGCCCCTCGGCCAGGGCAGAGGCAACCTCGGGTGTTGGGGACAGGCGGTCGTGCATGGTCGGTTTCTCCCTCGTTCGCCCGCATCCTGCGCTGAGGCTCCGATCGGCGCAATCGGAGGAATCGGAATTTTGTCCTCTCGCGAGGCCGACCTATATTGCAGGACATGCCTGCACCGTATCCCGCCGCCAAAATACCTGCCGCCAGAATACCTGCCGAGCGCTGGATCAGGGTTTGTCCGGAGGGGCTTTATGTGGAGCCCGGCGGCTTCTACATCGATCCGCTGCGCCCGGTGGAGCTTGCGGTCGTCACCCACGGCCATTCCGACCACGCCCGGCCCGGCCACGCCCATGTGCTCGCCACCGCCAGAACGCTCGCCATCATGCGGCAAAGGCTGGGGGAGGGGGGCGGCGCGGCCACGCAGGCC
Source organism: Pseudomonadota bacterium (assembly GCA_023411035.1). Taxonomy (GTDB): domain Bacteria; phylum Pseudomonadota; class Alphaproteobacteria; order Azospirillales; family Azospirillaceae; genus Azospirillum. The sequence goes on along the minus strand of JAEYPE010000250.1, from coordinate 12,110 downwards.
CTGGACTATGGCGAGGCGATCCGCATCGGCGACGTGACGGTGCGGTTGGCCCCCGCCGGCCATGTGCTGGGCAGCGCCCAGGTGGTGCTGGAACATGGGGGGACGCGGGTGGTGGTGTCCGGCGACTACAAGCGGCGCTTCGACCGCACCTGCGCCCCGTTCGAGCCGGTGCCCTGCGACGTCTTCATCACCGAGGCCACCTTCGGCCTGCCCGTCTTCCGCCACCCGCCGGACCTGGAGGAGATCGGCAAGCTGCTGCATTCCCTGTCGATCTTTCCGGAGCGCAGCCATGTGGTCGGGGTCTATGCGCTGGGGAAATGCCAGCGGGTGATCTCCCTGCTGCGCGCCGCCGGCTATGACCGCCCGATCTATCTGCACGGCGCGCTTGAGCCGATCTGCGCGCTCTACGAGCGTTTCGGCGTCGCCTTGGGAGAGCTTCGCCCGGCCACCGTCGCGGCGAAGGAGAAGCTGAAGGGTGCCCTGGTGCTGGCCCCGCCCGGCGCCGTGGCCGACCGCTGGGCGCGGCGGCTGACCGACCCGGTGGTGGCGATGGCGTCTGGCTGGATGCGGGTGCGGCAGCGGGCGCGCCAGCGCGGGGTGGAACTGCCCCTGGTCATCTCCGACCACGCGGATTGGGACGAACTGACCCAAACGCTGGAGGAGGTCGCCGCGCCGGAGGTCTGGGTGACCCATGGCCGGGAAGAGGCGCTGGTCCACCACGCGACCCGGCGCGGCATCCGCGCCCGCGCCCTGGCCCTGGTCGGCTTCGACGAGGAGGGGGCGTGAAGAACTTCTCCTCCCTGATCGACGGGCTGGTCTTCATGCCCTCGCGCAACGGGAAGCTCCGCCTGCTGGCCGATTTCTTCGCCACCACGCCGGACCCCGACCGCGGCTGGGCGCTGGCGGCCCTGACGGAAACGCTGGTCTTCCACGCGGCCAAGCCCGCGGCCATCCGGCAACTGGTCGCCACCCGCGTCGATCCGGAGCTGTTCGCCTTGTCCTATGATTATGTGGGCGACCTTGCGGAGACGGCGGCCCTGATCTGGCCGGAGAGACCGGAGCGGGCCGACAGCCTGCCGCCCTCCCTGACCGACGTCGTGGAGACGCTGCGGTCCGCGAAGCGCGGGCAGGTGATGGGGCTGGTGGAGGGCTGGCTCGACACGCTGGACTCCTCGGGCCGCTTCGCGCTGCTGAAGCTCATCACCGGCAGTCTGCGGGTGGGCGTGTCGGCACGGCTCGCCAAGACGGCGCTAGCGGAATGGGGGCGGGCCGATCTCGGCGAGCTCGAGGAATGCTGGCATGGGCTGACCCCGCCATACGCGGATCTGTTCGCCTGGCTGGAAGGAAAGTCCGACCGCCCGGCGGCGGGCAAGGGCGCCGGCTTCCGCCCGCTGATGCTCTCCCACCCGCTGGAGGAGGAGGACATGGCCGCCCTCTCCCCCGGCGACTACAGCGCGGAATGGAAGTGGGACGGCATCCGCGTGCAACTGGTGGCCCGCGGCGGCGAACGGCGCATCTACAGCCGCACCGGCGACGACGTGTCCGGCGCCTTTCCGGACATCGTGGACCATATGACCTTCGACGCCGTGGTGGACGGCGAATTGCTGGTCGCCCGCGGCGAGGGAGAGGTGGCGCCCTTCAACGACCTTCAGCAGCGGCTGAACCGCAAGACGGTCACCGCCGCGATGCTCCGGGAGTATCCCGCCTGGGTGCGGCTCTACGACATTCTGTTCGATGGGGAGGAGGATGTGCGTGGCCTGCCCTTCACCGAACGCCGCGCCCGGCTGGAGCGCTGGTACGAGGCGGTGCGGCCCCGCCGGATGGACCTGTCGCCGCTGGTGCCCTTCGACGGCTGGGACGCGCTGAAGGCGCTGCGCGAGGGCAGCCGGGAGAACAGCATCGAAGGGCTGATGCTGAAGCGGCGCGACAGCGCCTATGTCGCCGGGCGTCCCAAGGGGCCGTGGTTCAAGTGGAAGCGGGGTGCGCTGACGCTCGACACCGTGCTGATGTACGCCCAGCGCGGGCACGGCAAGCGGTCCAGCTATTATTCGGACTTCACCTTCGGCGTCTGGCGGGGCGAGGAACTGGTGCCGGTCGGCAAGGCGTATTTCGGCTTCACCGACGCGGAACTGGTGGAACTCGACCGCTGGGTGCGCAACCGCACCACCCGCCGCTATGGACCGGTGCGGGAGGTCGAACCGGGGCTTGTGCTGGAGGTCGCCTTCGACAGCGTGCACCCGTCGAACCGTCACAAGAGCGGTCTGGCGATGCGCTTTCCGCGCGTTCACCGCATCCGCTGGGACAAGCCGGCGGCGGAGGCCGACCGGCTGGAAACCCTTCGGGCGATGGTGGTGGGGTAGGGCGGGGCCGCTTCTTCCATTTTGAACCGGGCCCGCGTTGACTGGCGCGCGACGGCGACTAGTCTTTCACAACCGCTTGATGCAGCCGAGCGGTTGAAGAAGCCATACCGGAGTCCTGATCATGCCGTTCGTCGCCGCCGCCGAATTCAAGAAGCACAAGACGAAATGCGAGGCCGGGGCGAAGAAGATTCCGAACTCCGCCGAGGCCCTCGCGGTCGTGAAGAAGTCCGGCGATGTGGAAAAGGCCGCCGCGGCCTGGGACAAGGCCTACAAAGCCGGGGACGCCAAGGCGCTGCGTGAGGCTCTGGCCGACCTGCTCCAGGCGACCAAGATCTTCCGCGCGAAGCTCAGTGCGGTGATCGTGAAGGCGCAGAAGGCGAAGAACGAGGGCGCCGTGGAGGTGGCGGCGGACATGCTGGGCGGCGCGATGAACGTCGAGCAGATGGCCCAGCTGGAAAGCCAGTCCGCCCTGAAGAAACTGGAGAAGGCCAGCGCCGGCAAGGAGATGCCTGCCACCACCTTCTTCGCTGACTGGACGGCGGCCAAGAAGATGTTCGAGGCGCTGACCGGTAAGAAGAAACCCGCCGAAGGCTTCCTGCTCGCCTTCCGGGCGTCGAGCGGTCTGGAAAAGGCGACGAAGGCTCTGGACGCGGCTACGCGGGCGAACGACGTGGATGCCTTGCAAAAGGCGATCAAGGCGTTCGAGAAGACCGGCAGCGACTATTTCGCGACGGTGAAGAAGAAGGCCAAGGTGTCGGTCGCCGCCGACGATACCGACATCCCGGACGAATCGGAGGAGGCTTTCAACTACGATCAGGCCCTGGCGATCCTATTGAAGCACCTGAACATCATCCGTAAGGAAGCCGGCGATATCCTGGCAGCGGCAAGAAATTGAAAATTTCACCACAGAAGCACGGAGGCGCTGAGTTGATTATCTCTCTGTGTCTCCGTGTCTCGGTGGTGAAGCGCTCCCAAACTATCGGCTCAGCCGCATGTCGATGTGGTCGATTCCAATATCATCATAGACGTCGCTGACGCGCCGGAAGCCGAAGCTGCCGTAGAAATTCTCAAGATATAGCTGCGCGCTGATCTGCACGTCATGCTCCGGCCAGTCCCGGGCCAGCCGTTCCAGGCATTCGGCGACCAGCCGGCGGCCCAGCGCCTTGCCGCGCCACGCCGGGGCGACGGCCAGCCGCCCGAAGGAGGTGGTGCCGGTCTCCGCATCGGGGCCGAAGACGCGGGCGTAGCCGACAGGCATCGGGGAATCGCCGTCATGGAGCGCCAGATGCAGCGCCACGGGGTCGCGTCCGTCCAGATCGGGGAAGGGGGACGCCTGCTCCACCACCAGCACGCTCTGCCGAAGGAGAAGCATGTCGTAGAGCGTGCCGGCGGACAGGTCGGCGAAGCGGTACCAGCGGGATTGCATGGCGGAAACCTAAAAGGAAGGCTCGGCGGGAGCCAGATGCTCCACCGTGAAGCCGAAACGGCTGTGAAGAAGCTCGCCGACGCGGAGCCGGTGGCAGAGGTGAGGCGACGCCTCGAAGCAGAGCAGGCAGGCCGGGCGCTCCCGCGCCAGGGCGGCGGCGCGGTTCAGATCGTGCTCCGCCTCCGGTGTTTGCATCCTGTCTTCGACGATGGACCAGAAGCGGTCCATATCGCCCTGGTGGGCGGCGACGCGCCCCTCCTTGGGCGTGCCCAGCCCCTTCAGATGGACATAATCGATGCCCGCCTCCCCCAGCCCGGCGGACAGCGGCCTTTTCGAGAAACCGGCGCGGCGGGACAGGGGCAACTCGCGCACGTCCAGCAGGACCCCCACGCCCCGCGCCTTCAGCGCGCGCAGAACGGAGTCGAAGGACGCGCCTTCGTAACCGATGGTGAAGAGGGTCGGAACGCCGTTCATGTGGGGGAGGGAAGGGCGTTGCGGATCATGTACTCGCCGATGTCCTTCGGCTTCACCTTGATGTCGGTCAGCGGCTCGTCGGCGGACATGGCCTTGGCGACCAGAAGGCTGTTCTGCACGTTGGCCAGCGTGATGCGGAAGACGCCGGAGGCACCCTTCAGCTTCGGGTAATAGGTGGGGTCGATCACCTTTTCCTTGCGCATCAGCCGCTCGATCACCGCCTCTTCCTCAAGGTCCGGCACGTCCTGGCTGTGGATCAGGCGCCAGTCGGCCTCGCCGGCCCATCCGGCCTCGACCGCGGTCTTCGCGGCGTCCTTGTCCGCGGCCACGCCCAGCTTGAAGATGTGCTTTCCCTGTCCGACGTCGGACGCCCATTTCGTCAGCGCGGCACTGCGCGCCACATAGACCACGGCCATTCTCGATTTCCTCACCGGTCACACGGCCATGCTGCCGCGAAGCGCCCGATGAGGCAACCGTCGGAAGGAGGCCGTGTCAGGGGAAAGAGGATTGGCGGGACAGCGGAGTGATGAGAATGCGGCTGATGGCGTCCTTGCCGAACAGCTTTATGATCTCCTCGTCGATCTTGCGGCGCAGGGCGGGCATGTTGGCGATGTTGCCGCGGACGATCCACCCCTCCTGGATGCCCAGATAGACCACGCGCATGGCGGCGTCGTGCAGGCGAGGGATGGCGAGCTGGACCTCGCCCAAGCGGGCAGCGTTCGCCACCTCCAGCATCACCTCGATCTGGGTGTAGCGCTCCACCTGCCCGTTGGTGACGATGGGTACCATCACCGGCTTGATGCGGACCGCAGGCGGCAAGGCCGCCGGCCCTTCCGCCGCCCCGACCGCCTGGACGGAAAAGGCGATGACGGCGGCGATCAGAAAGGCACCGAAGTTGCTTGCGACCCTGCGCATACACGGGCACCGGAAAAATCGTTTGGACAATTCCGATGGTAGAGGATCGCCCTTCCGCGTTCAACGATGCCCGCTGTAACAAGAGATTCGGCTTGCGATACGGTCTGCCGGACTCAGGCCGCTTTTTGCCCGCTGACCTTGATCGCCTTTTTGTTCACGTCGTTGATTGCCAGCATATTCAGCTTCTTGTCGGTTTCCTTCTCTTCGTTCAGAGTCTGCTCCAGCAATTGCGCCACCTTGTTCAGCCCGCAGGCGGTAGCGTAGGCGTGGACGGTGCCGTAGCTGGCGATCTCGTAATGCTCCACCTTCTGGGCGGCGGCGATCAGGGCCGCGTCCTGCACTTCCGGGGCGAGGCCCATTTCCATGATCTCGCGCGCCTCGCTGATCAGCCCTTCCATCGCGTCGCAATGTTTGCCGCGGGTTCGGGTGTCCAGTTCCTCGAACACCTGCTCCAGCCGTTCCACCTGGCCACGGGTTTCTTCCAGATGGGTTTCGAAGGCGCTGCGGAGTTGTTCGGAATGGGCCGCCTTGGCCAGCTTCGGCAGGGCCTTGGTGAGCTGCTTTTCGGCGTGGTAGATGTCGCGGAGTTCTTCGATCAGCAGATCCTGCATAGTCTTGGCAGCCATGATGCCGGTACTCCCTTGCTGAATTCATGGTCAGCCAACAACAGTACGTAGCAGACTGGGTTCCGGCGCGGTTGCGCTGCGCTAACGTGGAGTCCGGTCCGGCGAGGCCGGCGATGGAGAAAATGCGATGGTGGGCAATCGGGCACCTGGAAAAGGCCAGACGGCGGGAAGCGGCGTCGGCGAGGTGCTGTTCGAGTTCCAGCGGGTCGGCAGCTACATGAAGGTGATGGCCATCGACCCTGTCACCGCGACCGAGGTGTCGGTCGTCGGCCCGGCCTCCGGCAGCCTGGAGTTGCTGAAACGGACCGCGATCAGCAAGCTTCAGTTCGTGCTGAAGCGCGATGCGGCCAAACGCTGAGGCGGTTCCACGGCAACAGACGCCAAGAAGCGCGCCCTCCCGGCGGGGCGGGGGGCGCGGCTAGTCTTGGCTTCTGCTGATGGTGAGCACTGACATCCCGGTGCCGGACCTGCGGGACCGGTCCAGGGGCGAACTGCTCGTTTTCGACTGTAGACCTATGCCACGCCATGGGCACTGGTGCATCGGATGTAACGCCTGTAGAACCCTTGCCACGAACGAACGGACCGCGGTGCGGCGGTTCAGATCGAATGCGGAGGGAGACGATCGCATGCGTTGCGCGACGGTCTTGCGGAGAATGCCCGTGCTGATGAAAACGATCCTGAAACCGGCGGCTACGCTGCTGTTGCTGGCTGGGGCGCTGCAAAGCCCGGCGGTGCGGGCGGAAACCACCATCATCTGCACGAAGCCGGGCGTTCCGCTCTGCATGAGCGACAACACCACCTTCGTCAGCGCCGACAAGATGGGCGCCTGCCAGTTCGAGGTGAAGGAGTATGTCGACAAGACGATGGACTATCTGCGCTGTCTGAACGAGGAAAACACCAGCACAGGGCAGGAACTGACCCGCAATGTGGAGCGATTCAACTGCCGCCTGTCGGGCCGCAACTGTGGGTGATGAATAGCTCCGGCTGTCCCGGAAAATGCCGCTGAAACAACTCAGGGCCGGCTCCCCGCAAGGGAGCCGGCCCTGTTCGTTCAGGACGATGCTGGCGCTCAGCCGGCCTTGCGGCGGGTCTGACGGCCGGAACTGCGGCCGAGGCCGATTCGCTTCGCGAACTCGGAACGCTGGGCGGCGTAGTTCGGCGCGACCATCGGATAGTCCGGCGGCAGGCCCCACCGCGCCCGGTATTCGTCCGGCGACATGTTGTAGGTGGAGCGCAGATGGCGCTTGAGCATCTTCAGCTTTTTGCCGTCTTCCAGGCACACGATGTATTCGGGCGTCACCGACTTACGGATCGGCACGGCGGGCTTCAGCGGCTCCGAAGGGATTTCGCGGGGCTGCGTGTTCAGGCCGGTCAGCGACGAGTAGACCGTATTGATCACCTCGGGAATCTGCTGCGCCGGCAAAACGTTCTTGCTGACGTATGCGGAGACGATGTCCGCGGTCATCCGCAGAAGCTCGTTATCGGGCACATCGGCGCGAAGCTGGTCACTCATTGCCATTAGTCCTGATTTTTCATTTTGTCCCTAGCAACCAAGTTGCACAGCGTGATTTGGGTGTCAATATAATTTCGAGATGATCGAAATAAGTTATTTGCCATCTGCATGACGTTACAAGGTGCGGCAAATCAGACAACCCAGGAAATGGCCGGGTTGCGGCTGCACTCTCCCGGCTTTAGGCGTCGTCTAGTGCGAAGAAGTTGGGCAAGACCATGGGTATCGGGCACAGCAATTGACCGATTCGTGATGCGACACCGAATCGGCTGGCTTGCTTATTGGCCCTTAACGTCAACGAAGGCGGGAAATAGAGAAACATTTGTTCTCGGCATGTGCCGTGGGCCCGCTCCACGATCGAGCCGCGCATGCCCGGCACCCCCGTGTGCGGTCCTGTGCGCGGCGCAAAGCCCCCGTGCGTTGTGTCCTTCTGGCGGTTCGGGGCGATATCTGGTAGCGTGCGCGCCATGCCGCCGTCCCCGCCGGGTGTTCCCCCTCGGGCCGGCGCCATTCGTATTCGTGCACGGAGTTTTTCTTTCATGACCACCATCGCGATCGCGTCCGATCACGCGGGGTACGAGATGAAGGCCCAGATCGCCTCCTGGCTGGCCGGCAACGGCTACGAGGTGCTGGACCTCGGCTGCAACGGCCCGGAATCGGTGGACTATCCGGACTTCGCCACGGCTCTGGCCGCCGCCATCGGCGCTGGCCGGGCGGAGCGCGGCGTCTTGATCTGCGGCAGCGGCATCGGTATCAGCATCGCGGCGAACCGCCATGCGGGCATCCGTGCGGCCCTGGTGCACGACGTGACGACCGCCCGCCTCGCGCGCCAGCACAACGACGCGAACGTGGTGGCGCTCGGCGCCCGCGTCATCGGCGCGGAGATCGCGAAGGACTGCGTGGACGCGTTCCTGAAGACCGATTTCGAAGGCGGTGAGCGGCACAGCCGGCGAATCGCCAAGATGGGATGAGACGGCCTTTTCCCCGGCCTGCGACTGCTTTCTGAACCAAGGACCTGCCCGCCATGACCGTGACCAACGCCGACCCCCGCGCCGAGATCGGCCGCTTCTTCGCCGCCTCGCTTGCCGAGACCGATCCCGAACTGGCCCGCGCGGTGCGCGACGAGCTGGTCCGCCAGCAGGAGCAGATTGAGCTGATCGCGTCCGAGAACATCGTCTCCCAGGCGGTGCTGGAGGCCCAGGGCTCGGTCATGACCAACAAGTACGCCGAGGGTTATCCGGGCAAGCGCTATTACGGCGGCTGCGAGTATGTGGACGTGGCCGAGACGCTGGCGATCGAGCGCGCCTGCAAGCTGTTCGGCTGCAACTTCGCCAATGTCCAGCCGAACTCCGGCTCGCAGGCCAACCAGGCGGTCAATCTCGCCCTGCTCCAGCCGGGCGACACCATCCTCGGCATGTCGCTGGCGGCGGGCGGCCACCTGACCCATGGCGCGGCCCCGAACCTCTCGGGCAAGTGGTTCAAGGCCGTGCAGTACGGCGTGCGCCGCGACGACCACCTGATCGACTTCGACGAGGTGGAGCGTCTGGCCCGCGAGCATAAGCCGAAGCTGATCATCGCCGGCGGCTCCGCCTATCCGCGCGTGCTCGACTACCAGCGCTTCCGCGCCATCGCGGACGAGGTCGGCGCCTGGTTCATGGTGGACATCGCCCACTATGCCGGCCTGATCGCCGGCGGCGTCTATCCGAACCCGTTCCCCTACGCCGACGTGGTCACCACCACCACCCACAAGACGCTGCGCGGTCCGCGCGGCGGCATGGTGATGACCAACAGCGAGGAGATCGCCAAGAAGATCAATTCGGCGGTATTCCCCGGCCTCCAGGGCGGTCCGCTGATGCACGTCATCGCCGCCAAGGCGGTGGCCTTTGCCGAGGCGCTGCGTCCGGAGTTCAAGACCTACGCCAAGAGCGTGCTGGACAACGCCCGCGCCCTGTCGAAGGTGCTGATCGACGGCGGTCTGGACATCGTGTCCGGCGGCACCGACAGCCACATCGTTCTGGTGGACCTGCGCCCGAAGAACCTGACCGGCAAGGCCGCCGAGGCGAGCCTGGAGCACGCCGGCATGACCTGCAACAAGAACGGCGTCCCCTTCGATCCGCAGAAGCCGATGGTCACCTCCGGCGTCCGTCTGGGCAGCCCGGCGGCCACCACCCGCGGTTTCGGCGTGGCCGAGTTCGAGCAGGTGGGGCGCCTGATCGTGGAGACGCTGGACGGTCTGGCCGCCAGCAATTCCGGCGACAACGCGGCGGTCGAGGCGAAGGTGCGGGAAGAGGTGCGCGAGCTGTGCCGCCGCTTCCCCATCTACCCGACGCTGTAACCGACAGGCAACGATAAGGGGAAGGCCGGACATGCGCTGCCCGTTCTGCGGACACGAGGATACCCAGGTCAAGGACTCGCGACCGACCGAGGACAACTCGGCGATCCGCAGGCGGCGGTTCTGCCCCAGTTGCAGCGCGCGCTTCACCACCTTCGAGCGCGTCCAACTCCGTGAGTTGACGGTGGTGAAGAGCACCGGCCAGCGGGAGCCTTTCGAGCGCGAAAAGCTCCTGCGCTCCATGCGCATCGCTCTGCGCAAGCGCCCCATCGACGCCGACCGCATCGATCGGGTGGTCAACAGCCTGGTGCGCCAGTTGGAGTCCTCCGGCGAGAGCGAGATCCCGTCGAAGCAGATCGGCGAGATGATCATGGCGGCGCTTCAAACGCTCGATCAGGTCGCCTACATCCGCTACGCCTCGGTCTACAAGGACTTCCGCGAGGCGTCGGACTTCAACGAGTTCGTTGAGCAGCTCGCCCCGGAAACCCAGAACGGGTAAGCATCCGGCGCATCCTCCACCCCTTCTCCCCAAAGGGGAGGGGGAATGTGACCATGGGGAGGAGACGCGCCCATGGCGAACGAAGCCATCCATCCCGACGACCTTCGCCACATGCGGGCCGCGCTGGCTCTGGCCGCGCGGGGGCTCGGCAACACATGGCCAAATCCGGCGGTGGGGTGCGTCCTGGTGCGCGGCGGGGTGGTGGTCGGGCGGGGATGGACCCAGCCGGGCGGGCGGCCCCACGCCGAGACGGAAGCCCTGGCCCGCGCTGGCAGGGCGGCGCGTGGGGCGACCGCCTATGTGACCCTGGAACCCTGCAACCATTACGGAAAAACTCCGCCATGTGCGCTAGCTTTGGTGGAGGCGGGGGTGGCGCGGGTGGTGGTCGCCTGTGGCGATCCCGATCCGCGCGTGGCCGGCGGCGGGCTGGAACGCCTGCGCGCGGCGGGAATCTCGGTGGAAACGGGGATCTGCGAGGATGATGCCTGGACCCTCAACGAGGGCTTCTTCCGGCGCATCCAGGACGATCGCCCGCTCTACACATTGAAGGCGGCGACGACGCTGGACGGGCGCATCGCCACCCACACCGGGCAATCGCAGTGGATCACCGGGCCGACCGCGCGGGCCTGGGGGCACCGGCTGCGCGCCACACATGACGCGATCATGATCGGCATCCGCACGGCGCTGGCCGACGATCCGGAACTGACCTGCCGCCTGCCGGGGCTGGGCCACCGCTCGCCCGTGCGCATCGTGGTGGACAGCCGGCTGCGCCTGCCGCTGACCGGGAAGCTGGCTGCCGGGGCGCGAACCGTGCCGACCTGGGTCGTCACGCGGGAGGATGCGGACCCCAGCCGTCTGGCCGTTTTCCAAGACTGCGGAATCGAGGTGATCCGCGTGCCCGCCGATTCGGCGGGCCTGCCGGATCTGGTCGAGGCAAGCGCGGTGCTGGCCCGCCGCGGGCTGACCCGCGTGCTGGTGGAGGGCGGGGCCACGCTGGCGGCCTCGCTGCTGCGCGCGAATTTGGTGGACCGGCTGGAATGGTTCCGCGCCGCCTCCGTCATGGGCGGCGACGGGCTGCCGGCGGTCCATGCCTTCGGCGTGGACGGGTTGGAGGGGATGGCGCAGTTCCGCCGGACGGAACTTCGGCAGGCCGGCGAGGATCTGGTGGAAAGCTACATCCGCCGCGGTTGAGCGGGCAGGGCGGCCACCGCAACGGCCGGCACCGCCGGCACCGTGCTGGGCGCAACAGTCCGTTGCGTGCCGCGCCGTGCGGATGAATCTTTCACACGATTGAAAACCTGCTAAATTGCCGGCCCATGTTCACCGGAATCATCACCGATGTTGGGCGCGTTCGGGCCGTGAAGCGGCAGGGCGACACCCGGTTCACCGTCGAAACCGCCTTCGATATGGAGACGGTGCCCATCGGCGCGTCCATCGCCAACAACGGCGTCTGCCTGACGGTCGTCGAGAAGGGGCCGGGCTGGTTCGCCGTCCAGGCCTCTGCCGAGACCCTGTCGAAGACGACGCTGGGCGGCTGGGATGAGGGCACGCGCGTCAATCTGGAGCGCGCGCTGAAGGTCGGCGACGAGCTGGGCGGGCACATCGTGTCCGGCCATGTCGATGGCGTCGCCTCCGTGGTGGACGTCCGCCCCGATGGCGAGTCGAAGCGCTACACCTTCGAGGCGCCGGCCACCCTGGCGAAATACATCGCCTCCAAGGGGTCGGTGGCGCTGGACGGCGTGTCGCTGACGGTGAACGAGGTCGATGGCGCGCGCTTCGGCGTGAACATCATCCCGCACACCCAGGACGCCACCACCTTCGGCACTCTGAAGGCCGGAGATCGGGTCAATCTGGAAATCGATATGCTCGCGCGGTACGTGGCGCGGCTGGCAGGGCAGGAATGACGTCCGAGTTTCACGATTATCTGTCGCGCCCCGAAGAGATACTCGAAGAGGCGCGCCAGGGCAG
>JAEYPE010000232.1 GCA_023411035.1 Pseudomonadota bacterium | reverse complement strand
CCGCCGCATCGCGGAGCAGGGGCGCTACCCCGCCGTGAACGTGCTGCGCAGCGTGTCGCGCCTGCTGCCCGGCTGCCACACGGCGGAGCAGAACGCCCTGCTGCGCCGCGCCCGCAGCCTCGCCGCCCCCTACGACAACATGCGGGAGCTGGTGCGCATCGGCGCCTACAAGCAGGGCACCGACGCGGAGGTTGACGGCGCTGTCGCGCTGAACCCGGCGCTGGAGGAGTTCCTGCGCCAGGGCAAGGATGACGCCACGCCGTCCCCCGAGTCCTTCCGAATCCTCGACCGCATCCTCGCCGTTCCCGCCGGAGCCACGCCATGACCAACGCCAACGCGCTCGCCGCCCGCGCGCTTGCCCCGACCACCACAGCACGGGACGCCGTGAAGCCCCCGACCAAACAGGAAACGGCGGACCTCAGCCTGGATTTCGGCGACCTGCTGGACGCGGTCAATCCCCTGCAGCATCTGCCGGGGGTGTCGCAGGTCTACCGCCACGCCACCGGCGACGGGATCGGCCTGCCGGCGCGGCTCGCCGGCGGCTTCCTGTTCGGCGGCCCCATCGGCCTGCTGGGCAGCGCCGCCCTGGCCGCCTTCGAGGCCGTCACCGGCGACGACCCGCTGGGCCACCTCGTCGCACTGGCGGAAGGCGACACGGAGACGGCGGCCACGGCGAAGGAGACGGGACCCGCCGCCACGCCCCTGCCCTTCCTCGCCGGCCCGGCGCATGGGCCGCAGGAGGATCGCGCCCCCTCCGCCGCCGTGCTGGCGGAAGCGCTCGCCCGCAAGGCGCCGGGCACGGACGCCACGGCGGGAACGCCCGCCACCCCGGCGGAGCAGCCGGCCCCGCAAATCCTGGCGAAGCTCTACGAGTTGCACGCCACCCGGCCCGCGGACCGCGCGGCTGTCCCGCTCTGATTGCCCGCTTCGATACGGGCGGCCCCTACCGCCCGACGCCCCGCGCCGAGCGCTCCAGCGAGCGGATGTGGGACAGGCCCGGCAGGATTTCGGAGCGGATGAACTCCAGCCGGCGGACCGGGCTGCCGCCGGAGGAGAAGCGGGTCTTCCACAGGGCCATCTTCACCGCCAGCCCGCACAGCACCCCGCCGATGGTGACGTGGTGGTTGGTGATCAGGTCGCGGATGCTGCGGAAGCTCTGGGCGTTGATGTTGCGCCAGAAGTCCTTGGACCGGTTGTCGAAGCTCTCGAACCGCCCGGTGATGGAGGCGGCGATTTCCGTCAGGTCGCGCCCCACCTCGTCCAGCATGCGGGCGTAGCGGGCGTCGCGGCGGATCTCGCTGAAGCCGCGTACCGCGTCCATCCAGGCCAGGAACGCCTGCACGTCGGGCACGATCTCGTCCAGGCACTGCTTGAAATAGGCCAGCGACAGGAAGATGTCGCCGTATTCCTCAAGGAAGGTCGGGATGTCGGACATGGCGATGTCCAGCCGGTCCGCCATCATGGTCAGCCGCCGGCGCACCTCGTCCAGATCGGGTTCGGCGAACAGGCGGATCAGATCCTCGACATTCTGCACCTGCACGTCGTCGCTGCCATAGACGCTTTCGATCAGCGGGCGGGTGAAGACGCGCATGTAGCGGGTCAGATGCTCCCTCCGGCGCTGGGACAGGCGCAACGCGGCGTGCTCGTCCACCGCGATCTTCAGGCGGCGCAGCTCGATGCGCAGGGAATAGACGTCGAAGCTGGCGGCCTGGGCGATCTGCCCGATCATCAGCATGTCGCGGTCCAGGCCGGGGGAGCGGTTGCCGAAATGCAGCGGCAACTGGCTGGGCATCACCTGCCCGCTGCCGGCGTGGACGTCGTTGAACAGTTCCACCACCGTCTGGAGCCGCACGTTCTTGATGAGGCGCGCCCGGCGCAGCCCCGGCGTTTCCAGCGGCAGGATCGCCATCGGCAGGACATGAAGGGAGTCGCGGGCCGTATCATCGTCCCGGTCGTCCGGGCCGGGCAGCAGCGCCACCACATGCGGCCACGCGCCCGGCGGCTTGGCCTGTCGGCTCGGCTGCACGGCCATTCTCCCGAAATTCCGCGGGCCGACGCTCAGAAGCGCGGGAAATTCAGCAGCGACATGGTGATGGACGGGTCGATGGTGATGATCGACGAACGTCCGCTGCGGCTGATCGGCCCGATGTAAGGCAAATTGGTGGAGGTCCCGGTGGAGACGCCGTTCTTCATGTCGTACATGGCCGAAAAGCGGTCCAGGAACTTCTGCACCTTGGCGGAGTCCTTGAAATCGGCGATGTCGTAGCGCTTCTTCAGCTTGTCCACCAGTTGGTCGAGGTCGCCGAGCGCCGCCTGCTCCGGAATGTCGAGCGCGGTGAAGACCACCTTCTGAAGCGCGCGGTCGGCCAACACCTGATACCAGTTGTTGATGCGCGGCGCCTTGCGGTCGAAATAGAGGGCCAGACGGACGGCGGGATTGCTCTCCTCCGCCTTCACCTCCAGCGACACGTCCACATAGCGGTCCACGATGGCCTTGACGATCGCCGGCTCCTTCAGCGGGGCGCCGCCCGTCTCGCTGAACGACAGGACGGTGGCCATCTCCTTGAACTTGCTGTCGTTCATGCGGTTGGCGAGCGCGCCCTCGTCGGTCACGCCCTCGTCCAGCACCTTGCGGATCAGGGCGCGCGCGAAGGTCTGGCTTTCCAGGTCGAAGGCAACCATGACGAAGCGGTAGAGCTTGTCGTCCTTCAGCAGCTCCTCGGCGCTGGTGATCTTGCCGATGTTGGCCTGGAAATACTCGATGTTGCGCTTCACGTCCGGGCGGGACCGGATCATCGCGTCGTAGCGGTCCTGATTCCGGGTGATCTGGCGATAGTCCAGGAGCGTGCTCATGCCGTCACCTCCGATGCCTTCGGACCACCGCCGTCCTCAGCCGCTTCGCGCAGTTCGGCGGGATCGGGATAGGCCGGCGGGATGCGCAGGATCACCTCGCCGGTGTGGGTGTCCAGCACCTCGGTGGACAGGCGGCCCGTGCCGGGTTCGAGGTTGACGCGGTAGGGCGGGATGGGGTCGGGCCGGCTGCGGTTGTCGGATTCCGCCGATGCCCTGGATTCCTCCACCACCTCGGTGGCCTTGGCGGCTTCGGCCTGGGCGGCGCGCAGGCGGTCGGCCTGACGCTGGCGGGCTTCGGCGATCAGGTCGGCGCTGGCGGTGCCGCGCTCGCCGTTGACGCCGGACACGCCGCCGGTCAGTCCCTGGATGGGTGCGGGCATGGCGGTCACGCCTCCGCGTGGATCTCTGTGGGGCGGATCTCGGGAACGCGCTCGTCCCGCGGCGGGCGCTGCGTGTTCAGCAGCCCGTCCTCATAGGCCATCACGGGCCGCAGGCAGGCCAGCGCCTTGTAATAGTCGCGGTCGCTGACGTTGCGCATCGCCTGCATGATGCGGTCCTGCATGTCCGGGTGGATGAAGGCGGTGTAGAGCTTCGCCATCATGCCGGCGACGACGCTGCCGTATTCCTCCGCGGCCTGGGGGTCCAGCAGCATGCTCTGGATCACGAAATAGGCGCGGCGGACCGGCGTGTCGGCCTCGTCCTCCTGCATGATGTCGCTGCCGCGGATGATCTGGGCGAAATTGCTGACGGTCAGGGTGTAGCGGCGGTTCTCGTTCTGCACGACGCAGCCGTTGATGACCACGCGCTCGCAGGGCTTGAGGCGGAGCTTAAGCGCCATGGGCGGCCTCCAACTCGGCGGGCGCCTCCGTCCGGGCGACGCCTTGCAGCCCGCGCATGACCGAGCGGTTGATGTCGATGAGCATGCCCGCGTCGGCCTCGCCGCGCAGCACCTGGGTGGTGTGCCGGGCCACCGAGAAGGACAGGGACACCAGCCCGGCGCGCAGCGCCTCGGGCAGCGCGTTGCCGTCCTCCAGCAGGTCGGCGCGCAGCGTGTTCCAGAGTTCCAGATTGCGCCACAGCGCGTCCTTCAGCGCCGCCGACCGCCAGCCGGCTTCGCGGTTGGCCTCCAGATCCAGGGTGATGCGGAGGAAGACCAGATATTCGATGCGGCGCGGGTCTTCGCACTCGGCCATCGTCTGCTGGTAGGCGGCGATGCTCATGGTCGCACCTTATGCAACGCGCACGGGGGCGCCGGATTGGGGCTTGGACTGGAAACGAAAAGAAGGAGTGGCCGGCGCCGCCTCCGGGGAGGGACGCCGGCCGGATCGGGTTAGCGGAACAGCGAGAGGATGTTCTGCGGACCCTGGTTGGCGATCGACAGCGCCTGGGTGGCGAGCTGCTGCTGGACCTGGAGGGCCTGCAGGCGGCTCGATTCCTCGTTCATGTCGGCGTCCACCAGGGCGCCGATGCCCTTGTTCATCGAGTCGGTCAGCTTCGACACGAAGTCGTTCTGCACCGACACGCGGTTCTCGATGGAGCCGATCACCGAGGCCTTGCCGATGGCCTTGTCGAGCAGGGAGTTGATGACTTCCAGCGACTTGGTGGCGTTGGAGGTCACGTCGATCTGCGTCAGGTCGGCCAGACCGCCGAAGGCGTCGCTTTCCTTCGACCCGACCCACAGGCTGTCCACCTTGGCGGTGAAGTTGCCGTCGGCGTTCTTATCCTGGTCGGTGAACTCCAGCGCGTCGCCGTTGAAGGCCACCTGGAAGTCGGCGCCGGCCGTGGTCAGGGCCGCGTTGACGGCGGTCTCGATCAGGCCCTGGGTGGTCGCCTTGTCGGTGTCGTAGTCGATGGCCGACAGGTCCACCGTCACGGCGGTCTTGGTGCCCGCCTCGTTGGTGACGTTCAGGGTCAGGTTGCCCAGGCCCAGGTTCTGGCCGTCGATGAAGGTCTGGTCCGGATCGCCGAGGGCGATGGAGACGCTGGCCTTCAGGTCGTTGGTGGAGTCCACCTGCTGCTCGATCGTGGCCTTGCCGACGATCGAGGTGACCTGCATGTCCTGGCGCTGGAAGCTGATGTAGCTCGGATCGACCGTGCCGGCGCTGCGGCTCAGCGAGGCCAGGATGTCGACGTTCTGGTCCTTGGCGGTGCCGTCGTTGGAGTAGGTGACGCGCAGCAGGTTGTCGCCGTTGAACGAAGCGTCGGCGGCGGCACCCTTCACCAGCTTCACCAGCTGGTCGATGTCGTTCTGGATCAGGGTCTTGTCGACGCCGTTGGTCTGGCCGGCGATGACGCGGGCCTTCAGCGTCTGAAGGTTCTCGACGATGTTCTTGGAGGCCACCGACGCGGTGTTGGTCGTGCCCGAACCCAGTTCCAGCGACTCCTTCACCGCCTTGAAGCCGGCGACGTCGGCGCGCATGGTCGTGGCGATCGACCAGTAGGCGGCGTTGTCCTTCGCGTTGTTGACCTTCAGACCGGTCGAGATGCGATCCTGCGTCGTCGCCAGATCGTCCGTCACGCGGCGCAGGGTCTGCAGCGCGGTCATTGCCGAGGTGTTGGTCATGATCGAGGCCATGTTTATCTCCATTCGCGAGATGCAGAGCGCCTTTCTGACGCCGGGGCCGACTGCGCGGGCCTTCCCACTTGGTTTTATGGGCGCGCAACCGACCATTCGACTGTGACCCACCCCGTTTAAACCGGAGTAAAAAACAGCGCCGCTTTCCGTGAGCGTCCGTTCGACTTTTAAAGAAGGGGGTTTTTTAGAAATAATCGCGCATTTTGCGAAAAACACGCCGAGCGGACTTCGACGGGGCGATGTCCGAGGCGACGACGATGCGGCGGCGGGCGCCGTCGTAACGTCATCCCGCTTTCCGGTTGCGCCGAAATCGAGCTATTTTTCCTTCCGTCAGGAGCAGATCGACTGCTCAAATGGGAAGTATGGGTTGAAAAATACTGCGGAGGCAGCGGAAACGATCATGATCGGTGCACGACTTGCGGTGCTGACCACCGTGACCATGGTAGCCTTCGCCGCCAATTCCGTTTTCTGCCGCCAGGCTCTGACCCTCACCGCCATCGACCCCGCCGCCTTCACCCTGATCCGCATCGGCTCGGGTGCGGCGGTGCTGTACGCCCTGGCCTCGATGCGCGGGGGCGGGGGCGGCGTGGCCGGCTCGTGGCCGGCGGCTGTGGCGCTGTTCCTGTACGCCGCCTGCTTTTCCTTTGCGTATCTGTCCCTGGCCGCCGCCACTGGCGCGCTGCTGCTGTTCGCGGCGGTGCAGGCGACCATGATTTTGCGTGGCCTGATGGCCGGCGAGCGCCTGAACCGGGTGCAATGGATCGGCTTTGCCGCCGCCCTGGCCGGGGTGCTGATCCTGCTGTTGCCCGGAGCCACCGCACCGGAGCCGGTGGGGGCGGCGCTGATGGTGCTGGCCGGAATGGCCTGGGGCGCCTATTCCCTGATGGGACGGCGCAGCGGCGACCCGCTGGCTGCCACGGCGGGCAATTTCCTGCGGGCCATGCCCCTGGCCGTGCTGCCGGCGGTGGTGATGGCGGCCGCCGGGCATTGGTCGGTGGATGCGGCGGGCGTCGCCTATGCGGTGTTGTCGGGTGCCTTGGCGTCAGGCTGCGGCTATGCGCTGTGGTATTCGGTGTTGCCCGGCCTGGGCGCCATCAACGCAGCCTCGGTGCAATTGAGCGTGCCGGTCATCACCGCCCTGGGCGGCGTGCTGCTGCTGGGCGAGATGGTGTCGGCACGGTTGGTCCTGGCCTCGGTGGCGGTACTGGGCGGCATCGCCCTGGTGGTGCGCGGACGCTTGCGCGGGGTGGTTTGAGTGAATGCGCGCAAGTCGGTCGGATGCGGCCTCACGCCTGGGGGAGTGGCGGTCGATAGGCCGCGTCACTCGGCGGCGACGAGGCAGCCGGGATGCAGATTGGCGGCGGCGAAGGGGATGGCCGGAAAGCGCCGGGCAGCCGTGGAAACGGCGGCGGGAGCCGCGGTCTCCTCATGCTCGGGCGGGGCCTCGAACTTGTAGCCGCGTCCGTAGACGGTCTCGATGTAGCGTGCGCCGCCGGTGGCCTCGGCGATCTTCTTGCGGAGCTTGCAGATGTAGACGTCGATGACCTTGT
>JAEYPE010000190.1 GCA_023411035.1 Pseudomonadota bacterium | reverse complement strand
CAGCCCTCCCGCGCCCCTTTCACGAAAGAGTCCCGATGCCTCCCAAGCCGTTGCGAAAGGCGAGCGCCGCCTCCCCCGAAACGCAGGCCATCACCCAGGCGCTGCTGCGCGCCGCCGACCAGCTCGCCATCCCGGACCGGGTGCTGGCACGCACCCTGGGCGTGACGGGGGCGATGGTGACGCGCCTGCGTGGCGGCGACGCACTGCCGGAGGACGGCAAGGCGCTGGAACTGGCGGTGCTGCTCACCCGGCTGTGCCGCTCGCTGGACGCCATCGTCGATGGCGATGCCAAGGCCGCGCGGGAGTGGATGAACCACCACAACCCCGTTCTCGACGGCACCCCCATGGAGACCGTGCAGACCATCACCGGTCTGGTCGAGGCCATCAACTACCTGGACGCGCCGAAGCCGATTTTTTAGCGGAACTTTTTGTGCGGCGCACCATTCCCTTGATGCGCGTCAAGGTCAGCCTATGAGGCTTGGCCTAGGCCGTTAGCAAGACATCAAGGGATGCATCATGAAGCCGGCCCGTTCCCAGACCTCCCGCCCTGCGCGCGCGCAGCGATTCCTGACGCTGATGGCACCGGCGATCAGCAACGTGCTGATGGGAATGTCCTGCATTGCCGGCGGCGCCGGTCTGGTGGCTTCGTTCATCGAGAAGAACGGCCTGGGTCTCGCGCTCTCCGCCACGCTGCTGGTGCTCGCCGCCGAGCTGTACTTCAGCACCCGGCCGCGGGAAGGGTGAGCGGCAGGAACGCTGCCCCACGTCGACAAGGCCGCGTTCCGCAGAAGGATGGGGAGGACCGAAGCCCTCCCGCAATTCCCTTACTTCAGATTTCCCTTCGCCATCGCGCCCAGGCGCAGGCGCAGCGCGTTCAGCTTGATGAAGCCTTCGGCGTCCTTCTGGTTGTAGACGCTGTCCTCCTCGAAGGTCACGTAGTCGAGGCGGTACAGCGAGTTCGGCGACTGGCGGCCGACCACCGAGACGCTGCCCTTGAACAGCTTCAGACGCACCGTGCCGTTCACCACCTCCTGCGTCTGGTCGATCAGCGCCTGGAGCGCCAGACGCTCCGGGCTCCACCAGTAGCCGCAGTAGATCAGCTCGGCGTAGCGCGGCATCAGCTCGTCCTTGAGGTGCGCCGCACCGCGGTCCAGCGTGATGCTCTCGATGCCGCGGTGGGCGGCCAGCAGGATGGTGCCGCCCGGCGTCTCGTACACGCCGCGCGACTTCATGCCGACGTAACGGTTCTCGACGAGGTCGAGGCGGCCGATGCCGTTCTCGCCGCCCAGGCGGTTCAGCTCGGTCAGCAGGGCCGCCGGGGACAGGGCCTTGCCGTCGATGGCCACCGCGTCGCCGCGCTTGAACTCGATCTCGACGTAGGTCGGGGTGTCCGGGGCCTTCTCCGGGGCGACGGAGCGGGTGAACATGTCCTCGAACGGCTCGACCCACGGGTCCTCCAGCGCCTTCCCCTCGTAGGAGATGTGCAGGAGGTTGGCGTCGGTGGAGTACGGGGCCTCGCCGCGCTTGTCCTTGGCGATCGGAATCTGGTTCTTCTCGGCGTAGTCGATCAGCCGGGTGCGGCTGTTCAGATCCCACTCGCGCCACGGGGCGATGATCTTGATGTCGGGGCGCAGGGCGTAATAACCCAGCTCGAAGCGCACCTGATCGTTGCCCTTGCCGGTAGCGCCGTGGGCCACGGCGTCGGCGCCGACGAGGTTGGCGATCTCGATCTGGCGCTTGGCGATCAGCGGACGCGCGATCGAGGTGCCGAGAAGGTAGGTGCCCTCATAGAGGGTGTTGGCGCGGAACATCGGGAACACGAAGTCCCGCACGAATTCCTCGCGCAGGTCGTCGATGAAGATGTTTTCCGGCTTGATGCCCAGAAGCTCGGCCTTCTTGCGCGCCGGCTCCAGCTCTTCGCCCTGGCCGAGGTCGGCGGTGAAGGTCACCACCTCGCAGCGATAGGTTTCCTGGAGCCACTTCAGGATCACCGAGGTGTCGAGGCCGCCCGAATAGGCGAGCACCACTTTCTTGATCTGTTTGCCGGACGCACCGCTCATGGGACTACTCACGCGGATGGGGAAAAATATCGGTGCCGGACAGTAGCCCTATGGGGTGTCCGAATCAATCGGTCCCGCTCAGTCCGTGCTGGCATCCGCTGCAACGGTGCTCTCCGCCGCGGGGCGGGCGGGCGCCCGGTCCACGAAGGGCCAGCGGATGTAGGCGTAGAGCCACAGCGCCAGGATGTCCGCCCCGTTGATCAGCAGCACCAGCGCCCACAGCGGGCTGCGTCCGCCCTTGGCCAGCACCCAGCCGCCGAAGATCAGCTTCAGCATCAGCAGGATCGCCATGACGAGGTTGGCCGTCCACGGATCGCTGGACATGATCGCCGCCCAGGGCTGCCAGTAGACGGCGTTCAGCAGGCCGACGACGGGGTCGAACATCTCCATCACGCGGCCCTCCGCGCCTTGCGCCGCGGCGCCGGCCCGTCGGCCAGGACGCGCGCCGGCCAGCGCCGCATCGTCAGCAGGCCCAACACGCCGACCAGCCCGAGCACCGGCACAAAGATCACCAGCGCCCACCAGGGCGAGAAGCCCGCCCGGCGGAAGATGCGCATCAGCGGCCAGACCGCCGCGGCGTTGAACAGGAACAGGATCAGGCCGGGATCGACGGCGAACTCAGGCACGGAACACTCCCAACAATAATTCCGGCCTTATCCGGCCAGCGCCGCGTCCTTCTCGGCCAGCACCTTCTCGATGGCGGCGCGGTCGGCGGCGGACAGGCGGACGGACGCGCTCTTCAACTGGCCGCAGGCGGCCATGATGTCCTCGCCGCGGGTGGTGCGGACGGGGCTGGCGTAGCCGGCGTTGTTGACGATGTCGCCGAAGACCTGGATCGCCCGGTCGGTCGAACGCTCGTAGGGGGCGCCCGGCCAGGGGTTGAAGGGGATCAGGTTGATCTTCGACGGAATGCCCTCCAGCAGCTTCACCAGGGCGCGGGCGTCCGCCGGGCTGTCGTTGATGCCCTTCAGCATCACATATTCGAAGGTGATCCGCCGCGCGTTGTTCAGGCCGGGATAGTTGCGGCAGGCGTCCATCAGGTCCCGGAGCGGATATTTCCGGTTGATGGGCATGATCAGGTCGCGCAACTCGTCGGTCACCGCGTGCAGACTGACGGCGAGGTTGACGTTCAGTTCCTCCCCGCAGCGCTTCATGGCCGGGACGACGCCGGAGGTCGAGAGCGTGATGCGGCGCTTCGAGATGGAAATCCCGTCGCCGTCCATGACGATCTTAAGCGCCTTGGCGACGTTCTCGTAGTTAAAGAGCGGCTCCCCCATCCCCATCATGACGATGTTGGAGATCATCCGCCCATCCGGCGGCGCCGGCCATTCGCCCAGCGCGTCGCGGGCCAGCATGACCTGCGCCACGATTTCCGAGGCGTCGAGGTTGCGCACCAGACGCTGGGTGCCGGTGTGGCAGAAACGGCAGGTCAGCGTGCAGCCCACCTGCGAGGAGACGCACAGCGTGCCGCGGTCCTCCTCGGGGATGTGAACGCTCTCCACCTCCTGCCCGTCGGGCATGCGCAGCAGCCATTTGCGCGTGCCGTCCACCGACTTCAGGTCGCGCACCACGGTCGGGCGGGCGACGGCGTAGGTCTCGGCCAGCTTCTCGCGCACCGGCTTGGCGAGCGTGGTCATCACCGCGAAGTCGGTGGCTCCGCGATGGTAGATCCAGTGCCAGAGCTGGCGGGCCCGGAACTTTTCCAGGCCGATGGACAGCATTTCGGCTTCCAGCTCGTCGCGGGACAGGCCGACAAGGTTCTTGCGTCCGTCGGCGTCAACAGCCGGCAGGGCAAAGGCAGCAGCGTGATTGGAGGCGCTCATGGCCCCCTAAATAGGGCCACGAGCGTCCGGAGTCAAAAGACGAAACGACGGAAGACCAAGTGAAAAACCGGCGACTGCTCAGCGCTTCACGCCGCAGGCCTGGTTGATGGCGTCGTAAGCCTGGGCGAGGCCGTCGGTGCTGTAGGTGTCGGTGGTCTTCGTCCCGCGGGCCGAAACACCCTTCACCACCATGGACTTGCCCTTGGCGTCGCGCATCGCGGCGGTGATCGCCTTGTCGGTTTCCGCGTCGCGCGCCCAGGCGGTTTCGCCGTCCGAGAACAGCTTGAACGACTTGCCGCCCACCTCCACCGTGGGTTCGCTGTCCTTCTTCAAGGGATAGCCGACGATGAAGCTGACGACGTCCAGCGTCTTTTCCGATGGGCGGTGGGTCACCAGCACATGGATGTCCCCGCGCTTGGCCGCGGCGGGTTCCTTCTTCCTGGGCTGGCTGGACATGTAGCAGACCTTGTGCCCGCCCTCTTCGAAGGCGAAGGCGTTCCAGTCCTTGAAGGTTCCCAGCAGGCGCGGGTCGGCGGCGCCGGCGGCGGTGACGGAGGCGGCGAGGATCGGACCGGCCAGAAGCAGAGCGGCGCCGGCGGTGCGACGGATGGTGCGGATGGGCAACATCGGTTGGCGGAAGCTCGAATGGTTTCACGGACGGGTTCGGGAATGGCACGGACCCTACCCCAATTCGGTGAGGCTTTCCAGGGCCGCAGCCCGCCTCCGGTGGCGAAGTCACGGGTTGTTCCGCCGGCCGCCCCTGCAATCGCCCCGCACATTCGTTATGAAGAACATGATCCGATGGACCGCAGGGCGCGTAGAAGGCCCATCGGAAGCACGACAGAACGCCGCGCCACACCCATGATTCCGCCCCCATGATTCCGCTGGCCGCCCATCCGCAAGATACAGAGGAGCGTCAAACACGCTTTGCAGCGGAGCGTTCCGCGCACCATCTAGTGCGGGACGTGTCTCTTTGCAAAAAAACGGTGCCCCCGAAGACGTGGATGCAGGATCTCGGTTCCCCAGCCGCCGGTACGGACCGGACGTTCGAAGAGCTGCTGACCGCGGTCGGGCGGGACCGCGACCGCGCGGCCTTCGCGGCCCTGTTCGGCCATTTCGCCCCGCGGCTGAAGGCGTATCTGCGCCGCCAGGGCTGTGACGAGGGCGATGCGGAGGAACTGGTGCAGGAGGTGATGTTGCTGGTCTGGCGGCGCGCGGAAACCTTCGACCCGGCCCAGGCGTCCGCCGGCACCTGGGTGTTCACCATCGCCCGCAACAAGCGGATCGACGCGCTGCGGCGGGAACAGCGGCCCGAGATCGACCCCGCCGACCCCACGCTGGTGCCCGGCCCGATGGAGAGCGCCGACGATGGGGTGGCGGCGCGCGAGACCGCCGGGCGGCTGCGCTCCGCGTTGAAGGCACTGCCGCCGGAACAGGCGGATCTGCTGCGGCTGGCCTATTTCGAGGACAAGCCGCACAGCCTGATCTCCGCCGAACAGGGCATTCCGCTGGGCACCGTCAAATCGCGTCTGCGGCTGGCGATGGAGCGGCTGCGCAAGGCCATGAGGGACTCCCGATGACCGTGCCCACCCACCATCCCGGCGACACGCTGCTGATCGACTATGCCGGCGGAGCGCTGGGCGAGGCGGCGTCGCTGATCGTGGCGACCCATCTGGCGCTGTGCCCCTGCTGCCGCCTGAACGTCGCGGAGATGGAGGCGGTCGGCGGCGCCCTTCTGGAAACCATCGAGCCGGAGGCGGTCGATCCCGCCTGCCTGGAGACGGTGCTGGCCCGGCTGGACGACCTGCCGCCCCTCCCCCGCCAGCCGAAGCCCAAGCCGGTCTGCCGGCAGTCCGAGGTTCCGCTGCTGCCCGAGCCGCTGCGCCACTATGTCGGGAGCGACCTGTCGCGCCTGCCCTGGAAGCGGCTGATGCGCGGCATGGATTGCTACGACATACCGCTGGGCTGCGGCGCCGAAGGCCGGGGCAAGGCACGGCTGATGCGGCTGGCGAGCGGCGTCGGGCCGCCCCACCACACCCACCGGGGGATCGAACTGACGCTGGTGCTGGACGGCGGCTTCACCGACGATCTGGGCCAGTTCGCCCGCGGCGACCTGTCCGTCGCCGACGAGTCCGTCCACCACCGCCCGGTGGCCGACGAAGAGGGCTGCCTGTGCCTGGCGGTGACCGACGCGCCGCTGCGCTTCACCGGCCCGCTGGGGCTGATCCTGAACCCCTTCGTCAAGTTCTGAACCGGATCAATCGTCGTCGGAGACGATCACCGGCTTCTGGATGCCGCGCATGCGGCGGCGTCGTTCCGGATTGCGCATGATCTGACGGCCATGCTGGTGCTCGCGCAACGGCTCGGTCGGGCCGCCGACGCGCACCGGGCGTTCGGCGAAGCGGCCCAGGCTGATCATCCGGTCGTACATCACCAGCGCGCCGGCCACCCCGACGTTGATGCAGAACTTCATCGGGATCTTCACGGTGAAGTCGCACCGCTCCAGCAACGGTTCGGACAGGCTGCCGCGCTCCGGCCCCAGCACGTAGGCGGCGCGCGTCGGGTGGCGGAAGCTGGGCAGTTCCACCGCGTCCTCGGTCAGTTCCACCCCGACGAGCTGGCAGTCCTTGGGCAGGGCCAGATCGGCCACCCGGTCGTAGATGTAGAGCGGCAGGTGCTCCGCCGCGCCCGAGGTGTCGACGAACCGTGCCTCGTGCAGGTCGGGCTCCGGGTCGATGGCGAAGAAGAAGGAGGCGCCGAAGGCGTGGGCCGAGCGCATCAGATTGCCGACGTTGCCCGGCTTGCTGATCCGTTCCACCCCGATGGCGAAGTAACCGCGCATGGCTTGCCTATCATCCGTAATTCCGGCCCGCAGACAGCGTGCTCCGGCGGGTTCGATGGTGCGACACCTTGCCTCGGACCCCGGAGAGAGGCAAGCTTTCCACCCATGAGCCACGACCATTCATCCTGCTGCGGCGGCCAAGGTCATCACCACGGCCACGCCCATCACCAGACCCCCGCGGAAGGCCACGCCGACCTGTCCGGCCCGCCGGAGGCACCGATCCTCGTCGAGGTGACGCGCGGCGGCATGGTGGAGTCCGTCCACCGCGGGCGCGCCTGCATCGTCGATTCCGACGGGCATGTGCTGGCGCAGTGGGGCGACATCGAAGCGCCGGTCTATCCCCGCTCCGCCGTCAAGGCCATCCAGGCGATTCCGCTGGTGGAGACGGGCGCGCTCGACGCCTACGGGCTGGGCGACCAGGAACTGGCGCTCGCCTGCTCCTCCCACCACGGGGAGATCCGGCACACCCGTCTGGCGCAGGCGTGGATCAAGCGCATCGGCCTGACCGTGGACGACTACGAGTGCGGGGCGCATCTGCCGACCGACACCGAGACCGCCCACGAGATGATCCGCCACGGCGAGGCGCCGACTGCCTTCCACAACAACTGCTCCGGCAAGCACGCCGGCTTTCTGACCACCGCCCTGCACAAGGGGGAGCCGACCCGGGGCTATGTCCGCTTCGACCACCCGGTGCAGCAGCGCATCCTGGGCGTGATGGAGCAGATGACCGGCCAGGACCTGTCGCAGGCCCCCTGGGGCGTGGACGGCTGCGCCATCCCGACCATCGGCATTCCGCTGGGCGCCATCGCCTACGCCATGGCCCGCATCGGCGATCCGAAGGACCTGCCGGACGCCCGCGCCGAGGCGGTGACCCGCATCCGCCGCGCCTGGCGGGCGCACCCCTACCTGATCTCCGGCAAGGACGGCTTCGACACCGCCATGATGCAGGCGGCGGGCGGTCTGGTGCTGGTCAAGGGCGGGGCCGAGGGGGTGGGCTGCGCCGTTCTGCCCAAGCAGGGTCTGGGCATCGCCCTGAAGATCGACGACGGCACCCCCCGCGCCCGCGAAGTCGCCCTGGCCGCCCTGATCCGCGCCACCAAGGTGCTGACGGACGAGCAGTGGGCGCGGGCCGACCGGCTTCTCAACCAGCCGGTGACCAACCGGAACGGCCGCGAGGTCGGCATGGTCCGCCCGGCGGATGGCGTGGCGGGATAAAGGGGTTGGGGGTGGAGGGCTCGTCGCAACCACGCCCCACCACCCCATCCTCCGATGATGCTATGGTCCGGCACCCGTCCACCTGACCGGCTGCCCGATCCATGAGCATCGACACCCTGCGCGCCCAGTACGAAGCCTACCCCTATCCCGCGCGCAACCCCGCCGACGAGAAGAAGCGCCTGATCACCGGGTCGCCCAGCCATCTGGACGAGGTGAACCACAACGTCTTCGGCGGACGGCTCGACCATTCCCGCCCGCTGAAGGTCCTGGTGGCCGGCGGCGGGACCGGCGACGGGACGATCATGATCGCCCAGCAGATGGCCGACGCCGGCAATCCGGGGCGCGTCACCTATCTGGACCTGTCCGATGCCGCGCGGGAGATCGCCGAGGCGCGGGCCAAGGCGCGCGGCCTGACCAACATCGACTTCCGCCGCGGTTCCCTCCTCGACCTCGATGGGCTGTTGGAACAGGGCGGGCCGTTCGACTACATCGACTGCTGCGGCGTGCTGCACCATCTGGACGACCCGGCGGCGGGGATGCGCTCGCTGGCCGGGGCGCTGAAGCCGGGCGGCGGCATCGGGCTGATGGTCTACGCCCCCTATGGGCGCACCGGCGTCTATCCCATGCAGGCGGCGCTGCGCACCCTCGCCGCGGACCTGCCGCCGAAGGAGCAGGTGGCGCTGGCCCGCCGGCTGATCGGGCATCTGCCGCCCTCCAACTGGCTGTTGCGCAACCCCTTCATCGGCGACCACCGGCAGGCCGACGCCGACCTCTACGACCTGCTGCTGCATTCCTGCGACCGGCCCTACAGCGTGGCGGAACTGGCGGAACTGGCGGCGGCGGGCGGTCTGGCCGTCGCGGCGCTGGTGGAGCCCTACCGCTACGACCCCGCGGTCTGGGTGAAGGACCCCCGCGTGCTGAAGCGGCTGGACGGCCTGTCCCGGCTGGAGCGCGCCGCCTGGACGGAGCAGGTCACCGGCAGCATGACCAAGCACATCGCCTATCTCGTCCGCCCGGAGGATGCGGAAGGCGCCGTCGCCCGCCCGGACGGGCCGGAGGTGGTGCCGGTGCTGCGCGACCTGGACGGCGCCGCCGTGGCGAAGGGCCTGCCCCCCGGCGGCGTGCTGGAGGCGGAGCTGATGGGCGCCGTCATCCCCCTGCCCCTGCCCCGTCTGGCCGGGCCGATCCTGGCGCGGGTGGACGGGCGGACCAACCTGGGCGACATCCACCGGGCGGTGGCGGAGAAGGCCGGCGCCCTGGCCTGGGACGCCTTCCTGGCGCAGTTCGCGCAGCTTTTCGCGGCGCTGAACGGCGTGGGCAAGATGTATCTGCGCCGATAGGCGGTGCCCGGCCTCCATAACGAAAAATCCGCCGCCGGGAGGCCCCGGCGGCGGAAGTTTGTTATCGGAGGAAACAACCAGGCTGCAAAGATTCCCGGGATGACTCCCCCCGGGAAGGGATGCTTAGTGGATGCTCTCGCCGTGCAGGGCGAGGTCCAGGCCGTCGCGCTCGACGTCCTCGTCCACGCGCAGGCCGATCACCACGTCCACGATCTTCAGCAGGATGAAGGAGCCGATGGCCGTGTAGGCGATGGTGGCGAGGATGCCGTAGATCTGGGTCCAGATCTGGCCGATGTTGCCTTCCAGGGCGCCGGCGGTGCCGCCGATGGCTTCCTGGGCGAAGACGCCGGTCAGGATGGCGCCGACGATGCCGCCCACGCCGTGCACGCCGAAGGCGTCCAGCGAGTCGTCATAGCCGAGAGTGCGCTTCAGGCTGGTGGCGCCCCAGTAGCAGACGACGCCGGAGGTGAGACCGATCACCAGCGCGCCGGTCGGGCCGACGAAGCCGGCGGCCGGGGTGATGGCGACCAGACCGCCGACCGCACCGGAGATGATGCCCAGGATCGACGGCTTGCCCTTGGCGGCCCACTCGACCAGCATCCACGACATGGCGGCGGCGGCGGCGGCAATCTGCGTGACCAGCATGGCCATGCCCGCACGGGCGTCGGCGGCGACCGCCGAACCGGCGTTGAAGCCGAACCAGCCGACCCACAGCAGCGAGGCGCCGATCAGGCTGAGCACGAGGTTGTGCGGGGCGAAGTTCTCGTTCGGGTAGCCCTTGCGCTTGCCCAGCACGATGGCGGCGACGAGACCGGCCACGCCCGCGTTGATGTGCACCACGGTGCCGCCGGCGTAGTCGAGCACGCCGTCACCGCCCAGATAGCCGCCCGGCCCCCAGACCCAGTGGGTGATCGGGGCGTAGATCAGCACCGACCAGAGGGCCGTGAAGATCAGCATGGAGGAGAACTTCATGCGGTCGGCGAAGGCGCCGGCGATCAGGGCCGGGGTGATGATCGCGAAGGTCATCTGGAAGACGACGAACAGCGTCTCCGGAATGGTGCCTTGCAGGCTGTCGATGGCGACGCCCGACAGCATGAACTTCGACAGCGAACCGAAATACGGGGTGCCCTCGGTGAAGGCGATGCTGTAGCCGACGGCGAACCACAGGATGGACACCATGCAGCAGATCGCGAAGCTCTGCATCACCGTGGCCAGCACGTTCATCTTGCGGACCATGCCGCCGTAGAAGAGAGCAAGGCCGGGGATGGTCATCATCAGGACCAGCGCGGTGGAGATCAGCATCCACGCCGTGTCGCCGCTGTTCAGGGCCGGCGCGGCTGCTTCGGCGGCGGCGGCCGCCTCCTGGGCCAGGGCGGTGGCAGGCAGACCGGCCAAGCCCAGAATCGCCGCCATCGTCGGCGCGGCAGAAAGGAAGAGACGGCTCATCGAGGCTCCTCTTTATTCGAATGCTTCTGGCCCGTTTCGCCCCGTCCCCGGTTACAGACGGGGCGGCGGGAGGGGGCCGTGGACGCCAATTCATCTTCAAGAAGCGTGCCAACCCAAAAGGGCTAGGAATCGCGGCGGTTGCGGCCGTTCGGATGTCCGCGAAGCGGCCTGGGCACCGAGTCGCAACCCTGTTGTGCCTGGAATTTGGGCAGAAATTCGGGCCATCCAAACCCGCCCGTTTTGGCATGATTCGTCCACGGATTGCGGGCCGACTGCCGTCCGTTCAGGCGTCGCAGCCCGCTCCGGACGGGTGCGCCTATTTTTTGTGCATAGGAATGCGCCTCAAATCCGCACAACTCTTGGGCAGCCGGCCTATTTCCGACCTTCCCCCCTCGGCCTATTGGCCCGCCCCGGTGAAATGTGGCACGGTCACGCTCTCACCCGGCGCCCGTCGCCGGACGCTTCCGGATGGCCGACAGCAAAAAAGAGAACCGAAAGGGGAGACAAATGCTCGACAAACGGGATCTGCGGCTGGCACCGCGCCGCGCTGTGGCCCTTGTCCTGGCCGGTGGACGGGGCAGCCGGTTGAAGCAGTTGACCGACCGTCGCGCCAAGCCCGCCACCTATTTCGGCGGCAAGTTCCGGATCATCGACTTCGCCCTGTCGAACTGCATCAACTCGGGCTTCCGCCGCATCGGCGTGTTGACGCAGTACAAATCGCACAGCCTGCTGCGCCACCTGCAGCGCGGCTGGAACTTCTTCCGCGGTGAGATGAACGAGTTCTGCGACCTGCTGCCGGCGCAGCAGCGCATCAGCGAGACCGCCTGGTACCAGGGCACCGCCGACGCGGTGTACCAGAACCTGGACATCCTGCGCGATCACGAGCCGGAATACATCCTGATCCTGGCCGGCGACCACATCTACAAGATGGATTACGGCGCGTTGCTGCTGGACCACATCGCCAAGAAGGCCGACGTGACGATTCCCTGCATCCAGGTGCCGCGCCCCCAGGCGACCGGCTTCGGCGTGATGCATGTGGATGAGACGCAGCGCGTCATCGACTTCGTGGAGAAGCCCGCCGACCCGCCGCCGATGCCCGGCAATCCGGACAAGTCGCTGGCCAGCATGGGCATCTACGTCTTCAACGCGCAGTTCCTCTACGACCAGCTTGAGCGCGACTTCAACGAGCCCGGATCGACCCGCGACTTCGGCAAGGACATCATCCCCTATCTGGTGAAAAGCGGGGCGCGCGTGATGGCCCATGACTTCGCCGATTCGGCCATCCTGAACGGCCATGAGACCGAGCCCTACTGGCGCGACGTCGGCACCATCGACGCCTATTGGGAGGCCAACCTGGACCTCTGCCACGTCACGCCGCAGCTCAACATGTACGACCGCGAGTGGCCGATCTTCACCTATCAGGAGCAGTTGCCTCCGGCGAAGTTCGTCTTCGACGACGAGAACCGGCGCGGCATGGCGGTGGACAGTCTGGTGTCCGGCGGCTGCATCATCTCCGGTTCGCTGGTGAAGAACTCGCTGCTGTTCAGCGAGGTGCGCGTCAACTCCTTCAGCGAGCTGCATCAGGCGGTGGTCCTGCCGGACTGCGACATCGGCCGCCATTGCCGGTTGCGGAAGGTGGTGATCGACCGCGGCGTGGTAATCCCCGAGGGGCTGGTCGTCGGCGAGGACCCGGATCTGGACGCCAAGCGCTTCTACCGCAGCGAGGGTGGCGTGTGCCTGATCACCCAGGACATGATCGACCGCCTGCCCAAGGACTGACCTCCGCCCCCTCTCCCCTCTCCTTTGGGGAGAGGGGGAAAAGACCAATAAGAAACGGAAAGACCCCGCCTCCATGCGCGTCCTGTTCGTCACGCCGGAATGCTACCCGCTGGTGAAGACCGGCGGGCTGGCCGACGTTTCCGCCGCCCTGCCCCCCGCCCTGAACCGCGCCGGTGCCGACGTCCGCCTGCTGCTGCCCGGCTATCCGGCGGTGCTGAACGGGCTGGGCGACCTTCATGAGGTCGGCGGGCCGGTCACCGACCTGCCGGGCGGCGCTCAGGCCCGGCTGCTGATCGGGCGGACGCCGGACGGGGTGCTGGCCTATGTGCTGGACGCGCCGTCGCTCTACGACCGGCCCGGCAACCCCTATCTGGGGCCGGACGGCAAGGACTGGCCCGACAACGCGCAGCGCTTCGCCGCCCTGTCCTGGTGCGCGGCGGGTTTCGCGGTGCAGGACGCCTATGATCCCTGGTGGCGTCCGGACGTGCTGCACGGGCACGACTGGCAGACCGGCCTGATCCCGGCCTATCTGGAGTTGCGCCCCGACCGCTTCGCCGGGCCGTTCCGTCCGGGCACGGTGACGACGATCCACAACATCGCCTATCAGGGCTGGTTCGGCGCCTGGATGATGGGCGACCTGGGCCTGCCCTCCGCCGCCTACCGGATCGACGGGGTGGAGTATTACGGCGGCATCGGCTTCCTGAAAGCCGGCTGCTTCTATTCCGACCGCCTGACCACGGTCAGCCCCACCTACGCGCACGAGATCCAGACGGCGGAGCACGGGTCCGGGCTGGAAGGGCTGCTGGCCGGGCGGGCGGACACGCTGAGCGGCATCCTGAACGGCGTGGACTATCAGATCTGGGACCCCGCCGCCGACCCGCACATCGCCGCCCGCTACGGCGCCGCGGACCTGGGCGGCAAGGATTTGTGCAAGGCCGATCTTCAGGCGACGTTCGGCCTGGACCGGCGCCCCGACGCCCCGCTGGCCGCGGTGGTCAGCCGCCTGACCTGGCACAAGGGGCTCGATCTGGTGCTGGAGGCGGCGGCCCAATGGGTCGCCTGGGGCGGTCAGCTCTCCGTGCTGGGCAACGGCGAACCGGCGCTGGAGGCCGGCTTCCGCCACCTCGCCGCCTGGTACCCGAAGTCCGTCGGCGTGCACATCGGCTATGACGAGGCGCTGTCCCACCGCATCCAGGCGGGCGCCGACCTGTTCCTGGTGCCGTCGCGGTCGGAGCCCTGCGGCCTGACGCAGATGTACGCGCTGAAGTACGGCACCCTGCCGCTGGTCCGCCGCACCGGCGGTCTGGCCGACACCATCGTGGACGCCAACCCGGCGGCGGTGAACGACGGCAGCGCGACGGGCTTCCAGTTCGTCAACGCCACCGTCCAGGAACTGACCTGGGCGCTGCGCCGCGCCGCCACCCTCTACCGCAAGCCGGAGCGCTGGCACGCCATGCAGCAGCACGCCATGACCCGCGACTTCGGCTGGCACGGCCCGGCGGAGGAGTACATGGACCTTTACCGAGCGGTGGCGCCGGTTCTGGTGGGGTGAAGGAACGGGGGCACACCCCCCGCAACTCCCGCGAAAGGAGTGGAACGAGGACGGAGCCTTTCCATCAGGGTGATTCAATTCACCGCATAGCTCCCGCGCTTCGGATCGATTCTTCTCATCGGCGGAAGCGTTGGATGGGAGGCTGGTTTTGGGGACGCTTTGGAGTGCGTTGGAGGGGTTGCCGGACCACC
>JAEYPE010000184.1 GCA_023411035.1 Pseudomonadota bacterium | reverse complement strand
CGGCGGAGCGGACCTGCGCCAGGGGGTGGGCGGGCTGTCCGACCTGATGTTCCTTCTGTTCGGCGCCGCCGGCCTGCTGGTCCTGATGATGCCGGAGGAGGGGCGCGACCGGCTGATGCTGCCGCTGGGCGTGATGACGCTCGCCATGGCGGGGCTGGCCATGCTGGCGGTGCGCCGCGCCCGCGCTTCGGCGGCGGCGCTGGACCGCTCCGCCCGCCTGCTGCGCGCCGCGAACGAGGAACTGGCCGCCAGCCGCCATCGCTTCCGCGACTTCGCGGAGGCCGCATCCGACTGGTTCTGGGAGAGCGCGGCCGATCACCGCTACACCTATGTCTCCGAACGGCTGCCGGAGCTTCTGGGCGGCGATCCGGCGCCGGTGTTCGGCGGTTCGCTGCTCGACCTGGGCGGGCTGGTGGAGGACGCCGACACCTGGCTGGACTATCTGGCCGACATCGAGGCCGGGCGCGCCTTCCGCGACCTGGAGATCACGTTGCGCGACGGGGCGGGTGACAGCCGCGTTTTCCGCATCAGCGCGCAGCCCTTCCTCGACGCGGACGGGCGATTCGCCGGCTACCGCGGCACCGGCATCGAGACGACGGCGGAAACGCTGGCGCTGGTCGAGGCGCGGTTCATGCACTCGGTGGTGCACGACGCCCTGTCCAGCATCTCCGAAGGCTTCGTGCTGTTCAGCCCGGACGACCGGCTGATCTTCTGCAACGAGCGCTACCGCCGCGCCTATCCGAATCTGGCCGACGTCCTGGTTCCCGGCGCCGCCTTCGAGGACATTCTGCGCGCCGCCGCCGAGCGGGGCGGCTATGACGGCGACGACCGCGAGATGGAGAACTGGATCGCCGAGCGGATGAAGCGCCACCTGCTGCACACCGACCCGGTGGACGGGCGGCTGTCCGACGGGCGCTGGTACCGCATCAGCGAGCACGCCACCGGCTCCGGCGGCATCGTGAAGATCCTGATGGACATCACCGAGCTGAAGCGGCGCGAGGAGCAGCTCGCCGGCCAGACGGAACGGCTGGAGGCCACGGTCAGCGCCCTCAGCGAGAGCGAGAAACGCTACCGCCAGCTCGTGGAACTGGCGCCCTACGGCATCGCCATCTGGGACCGCCGGGCCATCCGCTTCGGCAACGCGGCGGCGGCGTCCATCCTGGGGGTGGGCGGCAGCGGCGGGCTGGAGGGGGTGGACCTCCTTCCCTTCATTCAGGACGCGGAGGCGGTGGCCCCGCGGCTGGCGGGCGCCGCGGAGGGCGACGGGCAGCGGGTGGAGTGCGAGATCCTCCGCCCCTCCGGCGAGCACCGCCATGTGGAGATCGGCGCCTTCCCCGCGGTCTACCAGCGGGAGGCGGCGGTGCTGCTGGTGCTGAACGACGTGACCGACCGCCGCCGGGCGGAGGCGGAGCTTCAGCGCTCCCAGAAGATGGAGGCGGTGGGCCGCATGGCCGGCGGCATCGCGCACGAGTTCAACAACATGCTGACGGCCATCGGCGGCTTCGCCCGGCTGGCCGAGCGGGCGCCCGGCGATGCGGCGCGCGTCACCACCTGCGTGCGGGAGATCGCCAAGGCGTCCGACCGGGCGGCGGCCCTGACGGCGCAGCTTCTCGACTTCTCGCGCCGACGCCCGACGGACGAGATGGAGGTGGTGGCCCTGGCCCCGCTGGTGCGCGACCTGAAGGTGTTCCTGAAGCCGCTGATGAGCGCCGGGATCATTCTGGAAATCCGCATCGGGGACGAGGACGCCCACGCCGTCGCCAACCCGGTCATGCTGAACCAGGCCATCCTGAACCTCGCCCTCAACGCGCGCGATGCGATGCCGGACGGTGGACGGCTGACCATTTCCCTCGACAGCGCCACGCCGGACTCCGCCTTCTTCGGGCGGCAAGGCGGGCTGGCGCGCGGGCGCTATGCCGTGATCCGCGTCGCCGACGAGGGCTGCGGCGTGCCGGAGGCGGTGCGCGACCGCATCTGGGAGCCCTTCTTCACCACCAAGGAGCCGGGCAAGGGCACCGGCCTCGGCCTGTGGATGGTCTACGGCACCGCCCGGCAGGCTGGCGGCGCGGCGGAGATGGAAGCCGGGCCGGACGGGCGCGGCAGCGTCTTCTCGATCCATCTGCCCGCCGTCGCCGCACCGGCGAACGCCAGCGCGCTGGCCGACGGGCTGGGGCTGGGCGAGGACGAAGGGGCGGCCATCCTGCTGGTGGACGACGAGGAGGCCGTGCGCACCTATGTCCGGCTGGCGCTGGAAGAGGCGGGCTGCACGGTGACGGAGGCGGTGGACGGTCTGGACGCGCTGGAGCGCTGGGACGAATGCGGCGGGCTGTTCGACGCGGTGGTGTCCGACATGTCCATGCCCCGCATGAACGGTCTGGAACTGGCGCGCACGCTGGAGGAGCGCAACCCCGGCCTGCGCATCCTGTTCCTGACCGGCTATGCGTCCCATGAGACGGCGGCGTCCATTACGGCTCAGCCGGGCCGCCGGATCGTCATGAAGCCGGTATCCCCGGACCGCCTGATCGAGGCGGTGCGCGGGCTGCTGACCGAATGAGACAGGGGTAGGGTGGATTAGGGCATGGCATCGGACCAGCACATCGCGGACAGCCGGGACATCGACGCCGAAGGCGGGATGGACGTGGCCGTCTGCCGGACCTCGGAAGACTTCTACACCCCGCAGGGACGCGACAGCATCGGCCGGTATTGCCAGCGCTATTTCGACGAGAACGCGCTGACCCCGACCGAGCTTCTGCATTCCCCCCGCCATCAGCAGAGTCTGTCCAACATCCCGACCTTCGTCGCCATCCTGCAGCAGGCCGAACGGGCGATGGACCGCAAGGGCGCGTTGACCGCGCTCGTCAACGAGGTCGCCCGGCTGACCCGCGAACGGCTGAAGGACGCCCAGCCGCCGGAACTGACGCCCGCCACCTACGCCGCCACGGCGGAACGGCTGATCGCCTCCCGCGATGCCTTCACCGGGCGTTTCCTGCTCGATGCGGCGCTGACCACCCACCTGTACCAGGGCCGCAGCTTCGCCGAGAAGGCGCGGCTTCTGCTGGATCTGGCGGAGAATTTGGAGGACCCGGACGCGCTGGCGCCGCTCGACCGGCTGCTGGGCGAGATTCTGCGCAGCGACACCGGCACCGCCTCCTGCTCCCTGGATGCGCCCTTCGCGGACCGGATGGACCTGATCGTGTCGCTGATCGCCGGGGACAAGAATTTGTCCGACGAGGCGCCGCCGGACTTGCTGAGGCTGGAGAAGCTGCTGCGCCGCACGGCCATGCCGGTGCTGAGCGACAGCCTGATCTGCGCGCTGCGCCGCGAGTTGTCGAAGCCCGAACGCTTCACCATCGCCAGCGCCGGCGACCTGTTCGGCGTGGAGGCGGTGCAGCGGGAGATCATGGCGCTGAGCCAGATCTCGCAGCGGTTGCGCAGCGGGGAGGGCTATTTCGGCGGCGCCCGGACGGAGGCGGCGCTCCAGCGGCGCAGCGCGCTGCTCGTTAACGAGGACACGCTGCCCGAGATCACCAAGGGGCGGACGCTGATGCAGAAGCTCCGAATCCTCTTCGTCCTCCAGAAGATGCCGCTGTCGCCCAGCGCGGAGCGGGCGGTGAACGGCTACCTGAACCAGTTCTTCGACGGGCGGGATTTCGCCGGGCGCCTGCTCGACTGCTGGAAGGAGAAGACCGAGAAGCTGAAGGGGCTGGCGGAGGTACAGAGGCTGGTGCTCGACAGCACCTTCGCCGAGGATGCCTGCGAGCATATGGCCGGGCAGATCGACGAGATCCAGAACGCCTTCATCCGCACCCAGCGCCTGCTGAGCCCCCTTCAGGGCAAGGAGGAGCCGGCCCCCGACACGGTTCTGGAGATGGTGCGGCTGGCCGGCGACGGCGCCTTCTGCCGCGGAAAGAGCCGGGCGGCGGTCGCCAGGGCGCTGTACCGGCAGGTGCACCGCCCGCGCTTCGTGCGCTCATTCCTGCTGGGCGCCGCGGGCGGTAAGGAGCGGTCGGCCCGCGCCTCCTGGCTGCGCGGGGCGCTTGCGGTGATCGGCGTGCCCTTCATCGACCTCAGCGCGATCCGCGCGCTCGTCGTCGATGACGAGGACGGACCACGCCACTTCGTCGAATCGGTCCTGCGCGAGTTGGGAATCGGCCACATCGACACCGCGGCGGATGGACAGGAGGCGCTGGTCCGGCTGGCCGGGGATGGGGATTACGACCTGATCGTCTGCGACTGGATGATGCCGAAGGCCAGCGGCCTGGACGTGCTGCGCCGTGTGCGCGAGGTCCAGCGTGAACTGCCCTTCCTGATGGTGACGGCGCTCGCCACGCTGAAGGCGGTGGAACGCGCGCTGGCCCACAATGTCAGCGCCTACATCGCCAAGCCCTTCACACCGGAACAGCTTGAGGAAAAAGTCTTTCTCGTCCTGACGCAGAAATCGGCCCCGACCGGCGACAGCGAAAGGAAGAAAGCCGGTGCGGGACATTTTTAGTTCCCCTGGCGGTTCACTTCGACGGAAATGGTAAACAAAAATAAATGTGTGAACGAATGATTGCTCTTGCTTTCGTGTCGCGCCCCGTAAGGTGAAATCATTGATGAAGATGGCATATGCGCTCTGGTAACATTCTGATGGGCGGATTGGTCGGCGTGCAACCGGTCATCGGCGCGCACCTGTCGGAAAGGTTGTCATGTTCGATAATTTGTCAATTCGTTCGAAACTCTGGGGACTGGTGACGCTGGCGAGCATCGCGTCGGGGGCCATCGTCGCCGCCGGCCTGTGGCTGAATTACCAGCGCATGCACGAGGACCGCGTGCAATCACTGCGCTTCATGGTCGAGGCCGCCCACAGCATGGCCGCCTCCTTCGAGGCCGAAGCCGCCGCCGGGCGCATCACGCGGGAGGAGGCGCAGGCCCGCTTCAAGCAGGCGCTTCTGGGGATGCGCTACAGCGGCCAGGAGTATCTGTTCGCCATCACCCTTGACGGATTCGGCTTCGCCCATCCCAGCCCGAAGCTGATGGGACGCGATGTTTCCGGCGTGAAGGACGCCAAGGGCGTGACGATCCTCGTGGATATGGCGAGGATCGCCACGACCAAGGGGGAGGGAACCTACGGCTACGTCTGGAACGTCGCCCAGGGCAGCGACCAGACGGCGGCGAAGCTGTCCTACCTCAAGATTTTCGAACCCTGGAAAATCTTCATCGGTACCGGCGTTTTCATCGACGACATCCGCATCGCCTTCCTGAACACGCTGTGGACGGTGCTGGGGCTGGTCGCGTTGCTGGCGTTGCCGGCGGTGTTCCTGATCGCTCTGGTCGGCACGCGGCTCAGCACGACGATCCGCAGCCTCAGCATCCGCCTGCACGCCCTGGCCGGCGGCGACCTCTCGGTTTCCTTTCCCGAGTCCGGCCGCGGCGACGAGATCGGCGCCATGGCCAGCGCCGCGACGGTGTTTTTGAGCAACGCGGAGGAAAAGAGCCGCCTGGAAGCCGAACAGGCCGCCGCCGCCCGGCGCGCGGAGGACGACAAGCGCCGCACCCTCACCAGCCTCGCCGAGCGGTTCGAACGGAGCGTCGGCGAGGTGATCAAGTCCGTCTCGCTCGAAACCGAAGCGATGGAGCGCGAGGCCCAGGAAATGACGAGGGCCGCCGGGGAGACCAACCGGCTGGCGAGCGCCGTGGCGTCGGCAACGGAACAGACCTCCGCCAACGTCCAGACGGCGGCATCGGCGACGGAGCAACTGTCCGGGTCGGTCGGTGAGATCAGCCGCCACGCGGCCGACGCCTCCCGCATCGCGCGGGATGCCGCCACCGCGTCGGAGCGGGCGACCGACAAGGTGACGGGGCTGGCCCAGGCGGTCGGGCGGATCGGCACCGTGGTCAATCTCATCAGCGACATCGCGTCGCAGACCAACCTGCTGGCCCTGAACGCCACCATCGAGGCCGCCCGCGCGGGCGAGGCCGGCAAGGGCTTCGCCGTGGTCGCCGGGGAGGTGAAGAGTCTGGCCAGCCAGACCGCCAAGGCCACGGAGGAGATCACCGCCCAGGTCGCCAGCATCCAGTCCGCGACGGGCGAGGCCGTGGAGGAGATCGGCGGAGTGGCGCGCGTGATCGAGCAGGTGAACGGCATCGCCACCGTCATCGCGTCGGCGGTGGAGGAGCAGGGGGCGGCGACCCAGGCGATCAGCCGCAACGTGCAGCAGGCCGCCGATGTCACGCGCGACGTG
The DNA here is from genome assembly GCA_023411035.1 of Pseudomonadota bacterium. GTDB lineage: Bacteria > Pseudomonadota > Alphaproteobacteria > Azospirillales > Azospirillaceae > Azospirillum. The sequence goes on along the minus strand of JAEYPE010000184.1, from coordinate 46,626 downwards.
GCCCGCGATATCTCCGGCGTCACCACCGCCGCCGATCAGTGCGGGCGGATGGCGTACGCCGTTCTGGAAGCCTCCCGGCAGTTGGCGCACCAGTCGGAGTCCCTGAACGGCGAGGTCGGCAGCTTCCTACAGACGCTTCGCACGCAGTGAGCGGTGCCGTGCGCGCCGTCCCGTCCCGTTCAGTCGGCGGCGGCGCGCGCCTCCGTTTTCAGTACGGCCGTCTCCACCCAGTCCGCGATGTGGCTGGCGACCGACTCCCAGCCGGATTCCAGCATCATGCTGTGTCCCATGGCGGGGAAGAAGACCGGCTCCGTCCGGAAGGCGCGGGCGGTGGCCCTGACCTGATCGGGCGGGACCAGCAGGTCCTCCTCCGCCCCCAGGACGGCCACGGGGACGCCGCGCTCGGGCAGGGGCGGGAAGGGTATCCAGCCGCCGATCTCCAGGGCCACGCGCTGCGACTCCTCCTGCATCATCGGCTCGAAGCGCTTGGCCTCCTCCAGCGGCACCCGGTCGGAGAACATGGCGCGGCGCACCGCCTCCGGGTCGATGGAGCGGGAACCGAAGGCCATCAGCATGCCCATCTGCTGGAAGACGTAGGGATCGCTCCAGGCCAGCCGGATCGTGGACTCCAGCAACCCGTGCGGCGGGGCGGATGCCATCAGGACCGCCCCCGGCAACCGGCGGCGGATCAGCGCCCGCTGCACCACCATGCCGCCCATGGAATGGCCGATCAGCACCGGCGGCGCCGAACAGGCGTCCGCGGCGGCCAGCACATCCTCGACATAATCGGCGATGCCGAAACCGTGCAGCCGCTCCCGGCCCTCGCTGGCGCCATGGCCGCGCAGCGAGACGGCATGCGCCTCCCACCCCCGTTCCGCGAACCAGGGCAGGAAATGCTCGTCCCAGATCCAGGCGCCGCAGAAGGCGCCATGGACGAACAGCAGGGGCACGGGCTTGGCCGGTCCGGCGGGGGGCCGGCTGAGGATTTCGAGCTGGGGCATGAACGGTCCGGTCGGAGTGCTGCGGTGCGTGATGACGAACCAGAGGTAGCCCGTACCGCTTCCCCTGTCGACCCGCGCTCAGCCGTTGGCAGCCTTGAGCAGATGGGTGGCGAACCAGGAACGCGCCGAATCCGCCACCATGTCCAGCTTCCCCGTTTCCTCGAACAGGCGGCCCGCCCCCGGCACGACCTCCAGCGCCTTGACGCAGTGCAGCCGTGAGAAGGCGTCGCTGTTGATGTCCAGCGCCGGGGCGTCCTTGCCGCCGATTATCAGCAGGGTGGGGGCGGCGACGGCGTTCAGCCATTCCTCCGCCAGATCGGGCCGACCGCCGCGGCACACCACGGCGCCGATCCCGTCATGCTCCGCGGCGCGCCCCGCGGCGATCAGCGCCGAGGCGGCTCCGGACCCGGCGCCGAAGAAGCCGATGGGCTTGTGCTCCACATCGGTGGTGGCGCGCAGGTGGCGCACGGCCAGCAGCAAGCGTTCGGACTGACGGTGGACATCGAACTGGTTGGCCGTGTCGGCCTTCTCCTTCTCGGTCAGCAGGTCCATCAGCAGCGTCGCGAAACCCGCTTCCCGCAGACGGGCGGCGACGCGCTGGTTGCGCGGGCTCTTCCGCCCGCTGGCGGTGCCGTGGGCGAAGATCACCGCCGCCCCGAATCCGACCGGCACGTCCAACTGACCCGCGAGGCCGAGCGGTGGAATGTACAGCGTCGTCTCCATGCGCCTCTCCCCCTTCCGATGAGCCGTGCCCCGATGATGTCCCCAGCCGGCTCCTTCAACAGTCCGGATGGCCCGTCCGTGCCCGATGGCTTACAGTGATGGCCCTGGACTGTTTCATGAGATCGGTATCGATCCCCGGTTTATGGAGGCCACCATTGTCCGACGCCCCGACCGCCAATCCTTCCGCCAATCCTTCCGCCAATCCCTCCGTTCCGCCCGAACCCCCGGTCCTCGACGCCGCCGCCGTGGGGGCCAAGCTCGGAGTCTCCGGCTACCCGGAACCGTTCCGCGCGGCGGTCGCGGGGCGTCTGCGCAAGCGGCTGGGCAACCCGCTGGGGATCACCAATTTCGGGGTCAACCTGACCCGGCTGGAGCCGGGCGCCGCCTCCGCCCTTCGGCACTGGCACACCCGCCAGGACGAGTTCGTCTATGTGCTGGAAGGCGAACTGACGCTGGTCACCGACGCCGGTGAGACGCTGCTGCGCCCCGGCATGTGTGCCGGATTCCCCGCCGGAAAGCCGGACGGGCACCAGCTCGTCAACCGATCCGACGAACCGGCGACCTATCTGGAGGTCGGCGACCGCACCGCCGGCGACGAGGCCCATTACCCCGACGATGACCTGCGCTACGACAGCGCGGCGGACCTCTTTACACACCGCGACGGCACCCCCTGGTAAGGGAGGCGGGGCCGGGCTTCGGTCAGGGGGCCGCCCGCGCGTGCGCCAACGCCGGTTCCGCCAGGGCGAAGGGGGGCCGCCGGAGCTGGGCGATGTGCCGGGCGGCCCTGGCGCACTGGCTGCGAAGTTCGGGCACCGCGGTCATCTCCCAGAAGGGCGGGCGGCTGACCGGGCCGAGCGCGAACAGGCGGTCCGACGCCTGTCCGCCTTCGCCGATCAGGGCGCCGTCCAGCGTGACGTCCAGCCCCAGCCGCAGCGGGTCGGGCCGGGCCAGACCGCGGGTCAGCAGCGCCTTCACCAAGGGATGGCCGATCCGGCTGAAATCGCATTCGGTGCCGGTGGCGTTGACGATGGCCCCCACCGTCCGGGTCCAGACGGTTCCCTCCGCCCCGCGGGCGCGGACGGTCGCCTCGACCCCGTCCGGGGTCAGTCGCAGCGTTTGCAGGCGCCCGGCGCGGATGGTGAGCCGCCCGTTCGCGCGGAGCGCGGCGATGCGGGCCGCCACCTCCGGCGCCATGCGGTGGCGGTGGATCTCCCAATAGGGGCGGACGTGGCGCAGGAAGCGCCGCCGCTCCTCCGGCGGCAGGTGGCTCCAGATCAGGTGATGATAGGGACGCAGCGCGTCGAAGGCGGATCGCCAGTCGAACCCTGTCTCCCGCGCGCGGCGCACGTCGGACTTCAGGGCGATCATCACGTCCAGGACGGTGCGCGGCATCACCTGCGGGTGGATGAAGCTCTTGAATGGCCGTGTCTCCTCATGCGTCTGCGGCAACAGGCCACGGCGCGACAGGGCGACGATCGGGCCGCGGTGCCCCTGGTCCTCCAGAGACAGGACGGTGTCCACCATGGTCAGCCCCGTCCCGAGGATCAGCACCGGCGCGTCCGGGGCGACGGCGGCCAGCGCCGGCCAGTCCCAGGGAGAGGCCACATAGCGGCTGGAGGCGTACACCTCCGGCGCCGGGACCGGCGGGGGCGAGGGGGCGAAGTTGCCGACGCACAGCACCGCCGTGTCCACCGACAGGCTGGTTCCGTTGGCCAGCCGCAGCCGGGTGCCCCGCGCGTCCGACGCGATGTCCACCGCCTCCGCCTGGGACACGGTGAGCGAGACGTGGGGTGGGGCGGCGGCCACCGCCTCCCGCAGCACGTCCTGGATGTAGGCGCCGTAGCGGGCGCGGGACACGAAGGCATGGCCGCTGGGCGGCACCGCGCCGCCCCCGTCGTCCTGCGCCCACAGCCAGCGGAGGAAGTGCCGCGGGTCGTCCGGATAGGCGCTCATGTTGTAGGCGCGCACGTTCAGCAGATGCGCGGCGTTGGGCGTGGAGTAGGCAAGGCCGGTGCCCACGCTGGGCGCGCGTTCGATCAGGTGAAGGCTGGTCGGTTCATCGGCGCAGCGCAGCAGATGCGCGGCGAGGACACTGCCGGTGAAACCGGCCCCGATGATGGCGATGCGGCGTTTCGAAGGGCGTGCGGACAATGTCGTCGCTCCTCTGCTCTGGCCGTACGAGGAAGGCGATGATCCGGTGCGGTGGCGCCGGACCGCCCAGCCGGCCACTGTTCGGTGCGGGATTGTACAGGTCAACAACAATTCCGGTGTATCATGCTCCGCCGGACTCCGTTGGCGGTTTTATGGTTAACAAGAAATTAACTATAACATGGAAGGTTTCGCACGTTCGAACCATGTACGGCTGGACCGATGCGCGACCATCCTTTCCGACCCGCCAACACCGCCCCGCCCGATTCCGGGCAAAGCCACCCCGCCCGGCGCGAACCCGACGTTCAACTTGCCGCCATGGTGCCGCAGAGCGTCAAGCGCGCCGTCCGCCGCCGTGCGGAGGAGGAGGGGACGACCGTCCGCAGCATCCTTCTGCGTGCCCTGAAGCACGCCGGGATCGCCGAGGTGGACGAATCCGAGATCGCCGACCGCCGCATCGCCGCCGGGGCCGAACGGTCCGGCTTGTGGAAGGCCACCCGCACCCGTTGACGGGAATGTCCGGCATGCTGCACGGTCTCGCTCCGCACCGCCGTAAGGTTCCATCCTTCGAAAGCCGCCTTGCATGAGCCTTCTGCACCGCCTGTTGCTGCTGGCCTTCCTGGCGATGATCCCGGCGGCGGTCATCGAGGTGAGGAACGAGTTGGCCCTGCGCGCCGCGCGGGAGGCGGAGGTGGGCCGGGATGCCCAGTACATCGCCGCCCTGTTCGAGGCGGAACAGCACCGCATGTTCGACGGGTTGCGGCAGGTGTTGAGCACGCTGGTGAAGGCGGACCCGGTGCGTACCCCCGGCTCGCCGGCCTGCCAGGCGCTGATGGACGATCTGCGCACCTCCTATCCCGGCCATCTCGGCGTTCTCGTCGCCGGGTTGGATGGGGTGGTGCGCTGCGCCACCAACCGCGCGGGGCTGGGCATCTCCATCGCCGACCGCGGCTATTTCCGCGATGCCCTGGACAGCGGGCGGATGACGCTGGGGGAGCATATCCTTCCCCGGACGGAAGGGCGCCCGGCTCTGCCCGTGGCGCTGGCCTTCCGGGATGGGGAGGGCATGGCCGCGGGCGTGGTGACGGCGATGACCGACATCTCCTGGATCGCGGATTTCCTGTCCAAGCGGCCATTGTCCGGTCCGTTGTCCGACAACGCGCGGATCACGCTGGTGGACCGCCGCGGACGGGTGGTCGCACAGGTGCCGCCCCTCCCTGATCAGGTGAGGCCGGATCAGGTGGGCGCCGTGCTGCCCCAGTCCTTCATCGAGCTTCTGTCCCGCGACGCCCCCGGCGCGGCCGAGATGACCGGGCTGGACGGGCGGCCTTATCTCGTCGCCTATCAACCGACCGGGCTGGGGCTGGACGGTGTCGGCGTGCTGGTCTGGCTGGACAAGGGAGCGGCGCTGGAGCCGATCCGCGACGCGATGGTGCAGGCGATGACCGGTATCGCCACGGTGCTGGCGCTGGCGCTGCTCACCGTCTGGTGGGGCGCCAACCGGTTCCTGCGGCGGCCCGTGGCGGCCCTGGTGGAAACGGCGGAGCGTTGGAAGGGCGGGGATCTGACGGCGCGCAGCGGTGTGGCGGACCAGTCCTCCGAACTCGGCACGCTGGCCCGCGCCTTCGACGGCATGGCCGAAGAACTGGCGCGCCAGCAGCAGATCCGGGAGCAGGCCAACGCGCTGGCCCACAAGATGGCCGCCGTTCTGGGCAGCATCACCGACGGCGTGTTCGAAGTGGACCGCGACTGGCGCATCACCTTCATCAACGAGCGCGCCCGCGTGCTGATCTCCGAGGGGCGCGACCTGACCGGCCAGGGCCTGTGGGACGTCTATCCGGATGCGGTCGCCGGCGGCTTCGGCGAGCGCTACCACCGCGCCATGCGGGACCAGGAGCCGGTTGAGTTCGAGGAGTATTACCCGCCCCTCCGCTCATGGTTCGCGGTGCGCGCCTTCCCGTCGCCGGACGGGTTGGCCGTGTTCTTCCAGGACATCACCGACCGCAAGCGCAACGAGGATGCGCTGACCTCCGCCAACCGGGAAAGAAGCGCGCTGCTCGCCCAACTGAACGGCCTGCTGCAGAACGCGCCGGTCGGCTTCGCCTTCTTCGACCGCCAGCACCGCTACATCCGCATCAACGAACAGTTGGCCGACTTCAACGGCATCCTCGCCGAGGCCCACAGCGGGCGCACGCTGAGGGAAATGCTGCCCGTCATCGGCGCCAGCGTCGAACCCATGATCGACCGGGTGTTCAGGACGGGCGAGCCGATTCCTTACCGCGAGGTGTTGGGCGAGACGCCGAAGGAGCCCGGCGCCACGCGCCATTGGCTGACCGCCCTGTTCCCCGTGCATGACGGGGCGGAGGTGACGGCGGTGGGCAGCGTGGTCATGGACGTGACCGAACTGCGCCGGGCCGAAGCCGCGCGCCACCAGAGCGAGGAACGGTTCCGGTCCGTCTTCGAACTGGCCGCGGTGGGCATCGAACGGGTGGCGCTGGACGGGCGGATGCTCGACGTCAACGCCAAGTTCTGCGCCATCGTCGGCTACACGCGGGGCGAACTGCTGACGCGCACCTACCGTGACATCACCGATCCGGAGGACCTGCCGGCGGAGGAGGAACTGATCGACCGGCTTCTGGCCGGAGAGCTGTCCAGCTACGCCATGGAGAAGCGCTACCGCCACAAGGACGGCGGGACGGTGTGGGTACGGGTGACCTCCTCGCTCGCCCGGATCATCGGGGGGGAGCCGGCCTACCGCATCACCGTCGCCGAGGACATCACCGAGCGCAAGGCGATGGAGGCCGAATTGCGCTCCGCCCGCGACGAGGCGGAGCGCGCCAACCTCGCCAAGTCGAAGTTCCTGGCCGCGGCCAGCCACGACCTGCGCCAGCCGCTCCAGTCGCTGTTCTTTTTCGCCGCCGCCCTGTCGGCCCATGCCGGTTCCGGCGCGGGTGCCAAGATCCTGGGCCATCTGGAAGAGGGGCTGGAGACGCTGAAGGGGCTGCTGGACAGCCTGCTGGACGTGTCGCGCCTGGACGCCGGGGTGGTGACTCCGGTGCTGGAGGATTTCGACGTGGCGGAGGTGATGGACCCGATCCGCGCCGCCTACGCGCCGGTCGCCGCCGGCAAGGGCATCGGCTGGCAGGTGGAGGGCTGCACAGGATGGGTGCGCAGCGACCCAACCCTGCTGGGCCGGCTGTTGCGCAATCTGGTCGAGAATGCCATCCGTTACACGGAAAGCGGGCTGGTGCGGGTGCGGTGCCGGGCGGAGGGGCGGTTCCTGTCCATCGTCGTCCAGGACACCGGCGTCGGCATCCCGGACGACCATCTGGAGCGGATTTTCGAGGAGTTCCATCAGGTCGGCAACCCGGAGCGGGACCGCAACCAGGGGCTCGGCCTCGGCCTCGCCATCGTGCGGCGGCTGTCGCAGTTGTTGGATCATCCGGTGGAGGTGCGCTCCGCCGAGGGTCGGGGCTCGGCCTTCCGGGTGCTCGTTCCGATGGGAGAAGCGGCGGTGGCGGCTCCGGCCGGGGCCGATGGGCCGGCGCCGGAACAGGGGCAGGGGCGCCTTGCCGTTCTGGTGGACGACGACGCCATCGTGCTGATGGGCCTTCAGATGGTCCTGACGGAATGGGGCTATGCGGTGCTGGCGGCGGGCAGCGCCGATCAGGCGATGGAGCGTCTGTCCGCCCAGACCCGCGTCCCCGACATCGTGATCGCCGATTACCGCCTGCGCGAGGGGCGGATCGGGACCGAGGCGATCCTGCGCGTGCGCGACCGTTACGGCGCCGGAATTCCCGGCGTGATCCTGACCGGGGAAACCGGGCCGGATTGCCTGACGGACGCCACCGCCCACGGGCTGACGGTGATCCACAAGCCGGTCACCCCGCGCGAACTGGCCGCGGCGGTTGACCAGCAGTTGAGGGCCGTGCCCGCCTGACGCGGGCCTTCAATCGGCCTGCGCGAGTTCCTTCGCAACGGCGGGGCGGGGGGAGAGCGCGGCGCGGCCAGCGTCGGTCAGGCGGCAGACCAGCCAGTCGGGCTTCAGCGGGTTGTCGAACCAGCGCTCCGCCCAGCCGGATTTCAGGCAGCTTTCGATGGTCTGCCGCTTCACGCGCTGGCCGTCGCCGTCGAACAGGGGCAGCTTGCCGCCGGGCTGGTCCAGGCCGTGGCGCAGCCACGCCGCCTGGGCCTCGGTGGGCCGGCGTCGGGACGCGGTGCGGCGGGGTGCGGCCATGGTCGCCTCGGAGATGTTGCGGCCCTGCGGCCTGTGGCAAAGTTCAGGCATCCTACATCGAAAGGGTTCGGCCATGGAATTCGTCTTCGCCTACATCACCGCCGGATCGCGGGACGAAGCCCTGCGCATCGGCCGCGCGCTGGTGGAGGAACGGCTGGCCGCCTGCGCCAACATCCTGGACGGGATGACCTCCATCTACCGCTGGCAGGGCGCCGTCGAGGAAGCCACCGAGACGGTCCTGATCGCCAAGACGCGGGCGGAGTTGTTCGACCGGCTGGCCGCGCGGGTGCGCGACCTGCACAGCTACGAGGTGCCCTGCGTCGTCGAATTGAAGGTGGGGCGGGGCAACCCGGCCTATCTGGACTGGCTGCGCGACGAAACCGAATGACCTGACGCGGCTCGTCGCATGCCCGCCATGACGGTGGCGCATTGGACCGGATCCGACCCACATGCCAGTTTCGCGGAGGTTGCTTTCAAGGGCAAATCATCCGGCTACGGAGAAATTCCATGACCGACACATCGGCGCGTCTGTCGATCGGCTTTTCATGGGTCGGCCACGCGCTGATGCACATCGTCGCTGCCCTGTTCCTGACGGTCGTGCTGGCGCTGGAGCGCGAGTGGAAGCTGCCCTATGACGAGCTGATCCGGCTGTGGACCCTGGGGTCGCTGATGATCGGTGTCGGCGCGCCGCTGGCCGGATGGCTGGGCGACCGCTGGAGCGAATGCCGGATGATGGCGATCTTCTTCCTGCTGACCGGGGCGGGGACCATCGCCTGCGGCCTGACCGACGGCCCGGCGGCGCTGCTGTGGGCGCTTGCGGTGCTGGGGCTCGGCGCTTCCATCTACCACCCGGTGGGCATGGCCTGGATGGTCAAGAACGCCACCAACCGCGGCAAGGCGCTGGGCTACCAGGGCATCTTCGGGACCATCGGCATCGCCTCGGCGGCGGTGGTGGCCGGCGGACTGACGGACTGGATGGGCTGGCGCGCCGCCTTCCTGATTCCGGGGGCGGTCTGCCTGGGGCTGGGCGTCGCGCTGGCGCTGCTGATCGCGCTGGGCAAGGTGGAGGACCGTCAGGGTGACGTGAAGCCGATTCCGAAGGCGTCGCGCGGCGACGTGATCCGCGCCTTCGTCGTGCTGTCGGTGACGATGGTCTGCGCCGGGGTGATGTTCAACGCCATGCAGGTGGTCCTGCCGAAGCTGTTCGAGGCACGGCTGGGCGACCTGCTGGGCGGCGGTACGCTGGGCGTGGGCGGCGTGGTGACGGCGGTCTATCTGTTCGCTGCCCTGCCGCAGCTCGTCGGCGGGCATCTGGCGGACAAATTTCCGCTGAAGCGCATCTACACCCTGTGCCTGCTGGTCCAGGTGCCGATGATGGCGGCGGTGGCGGTGCTGGCCGACCTGCCTCTGGTCGGGGCGGCGGCGCTGGTGGTCGTGGCCTGCCAGGTGCAGATCCCGGCGGAAAACCTGCTGCTCGCCCGCTACACCCCGGAGAAGCACCGGGGGCTGGCCTATGGCGCCAAGTTCATCCTGTCCTTCGGCGCCGGTCCGCTGGCCGTGCAGCTCGTCGCCCTGGTCTATGAGCGGACGGGCGAGTTCGTGATGCTCTACGTCACGCTGGCGGTTCTGGCGCTGATCGCCTTCGCGGCGGCGCTGCTGCTGCCGCGTGACCGGGACCTTCCGGCCAAGCCCGCCGCGGCCCCGGTGCCGGCGGCGGAGTGACGGTCACATCCGGTCGGGAAGGCCGGCGTAGGTCATATCATCGGGCCGCCCGTTCCATGGCAGGAGCCAAGCGTCGCCCACCCCGGCGGCGCGGATTTCGGCCAGACGGCGCAGAGCGGCAGGGCGGTCTTCCGGCGGCAGGACGACGCGGTGGACGCGCCGGCCCCGCACGTCGGCCACCATGATGTCGGCCTCCGGGTGGCCCAGACGGTCGCGCCGGGCCTCCGCCTGCCCGCGCTTCGCGAAGCTGCCCGCCACCACGAGGAAACGCCGTTCGGCGTGGCGTGGCGCCGAAGGCGTCGCGGCGATGCCCACCTCCGCGGTGACGGGAAGCGGTAGTGGCAATGGTGGGGGTGGTGGAGGCTCCGGAACGGGTTCCGGAGCGGCCTCGACGGCTCGCGTCACGGGGATGATCGCCGGTTTGCAAAAGGAGCCTTCTGTCAGGATGCGGAAGGCCGCGCAGTCCTGTTGCAGCATGGCCGACAGGATATGGTCGGTGCTGCTCTTGCTGGTTCCGACGTAGAGAAGGCCGTCCATCGCGAAGGACGCGACAGTCACCGCGGCGGGCATGCCCGCGCAGCCTCCCAGCCCCAGCAGCGCTGCCGCCGCGATGCCCAGCCTGAGCCGTCCGCCCATGCCCGCGCTCCCCATGTTCGGACCAGGGTCCGTGCCGAGCCGGTGGAAGGTCAACGGAACGGCCGCCGTTCCGCCTTTATCGCCGCGCTTTCGCCTTGCGGGGTATCGCCCCCGCCCGCCGCATGAACCGTGGCGGGCGGGGACGACGCGCCAGGACATCAGGCGGCGGTCAGCGCCTGATCGAGGTCGGCGATGATGTCCTCCACGCTCTCCAGGCCGATGGACAGGCGGATGACGTCCGGACCGGCGCCGGCCTGCGCCTGGCCTTCCGGCGAAAGCTGGCGGTGCGTGGTCGAGGAGGGGTGGATGATAAGCGAACGGCTGTCGCCGATGTTGGCGAGATGGCTGAGGAGTTGGACCTTCTCCACCACCTTCACGCCCACGTCATAGCCGCCCTTCACGCCGAAGGTCAGCACGGCGCCGGCCCCCTTCGGCAGGTACTTCTTGGCCAGCCCGTTGTACTTGGACGACTCCAGTCCGGCGTAGCTGACCCAGCTCACCGCCGGGTGGCCTTCCAGGAACTGCGCGACCTTCAGGGCGCTGTCGCTGTGGCGCTGCACGCGCAGCGGCAGCGTCTCGATGCCGTTCAGCGTCAGGAAGGCGTTCAGCGGCGCCTGGCTCGGCCCCAGGTCGCGCAGGCCCACGGCGTGGCCGTGGATGGTGAAGGCCAGATGGCCGAAGGTCTCGTGGAACTTCAGCCCGTGATAGCCGGCGTCCGGCTCCGAAAGGGCCGGGAACTTGCCGGACTTGCTCCAGTCGAACGTGCCGCTGTCGATGACCACGCCGCCGACCGAGGTGCCGTTGCCCGACAGGAACTTCGTGGTGGAATGCACGACCAGCGTGGCGCCCCACTGGATCGGGTTGATCAGGTACGGCGTCGCCAGCGTGTTGTCCACGATCAGCGGGATGCCGGCCTCGTCGGCGATCTTGGCGATGGCCTCCAGGTCGGTGACGATGCCGCCGGGGTTGGCGAGGCTTTCCACGAAGATCGCCTTGGTCTTCTCCGTGATGGCGGCGCGGACGTTCTCCGGCTCGTCGGTGTCCACGAAGACCGGCTTCCAGCCGAAGGCGCGCGGGAAGCTGGTGCCGAGCTGGTTCAGCGTGCCGCCGTAGAGCTTGCGCGAGGCGACGATCTCGTCACCCGGCGACAGCAGCGGGAACAGGGCGAGCAGCTGGGCCGCGTGGCCGGAGGAGGTGGCCGTGGCCCCGGCGCCGCCTTCGAGGTTGGCGAGACGTTCCTCCAGCACCGACACGGTGGGGTTGGTCAGGCGGGAGTAGATGAAGCCGACCTTCTGGAGATTGAACAGCGAGGCCGCATCGTCCACGTCGTCGAAAACGAAGCTGGTGGTCTGGTAGATCGGCGTCTGGCGCGCACCGGTGGCGGGATCGGGGGCGGCGCCCGCGTGGATGGCGCGGGTTTCGAAACCGAAGGACTTCTGCTCGCTCATGATGGCTTCCTCTGTTTCTTACATCAGCTTTTTGAAGGATTTGGCCGGTGCGGCCTTCTTGGACGACAGGATGTTGGAGTTGACGCCGATGCGTCCGATCTCATGGAACAGGCGCTGAAGTTCGATCTTCGGGCAGCGGTTCATGACCACGGTCAGCCCCGCCGCCTCGGCCCGCGCCGCCGCCTCGTCGTTGCGGACGCCCAACTGCATCCACACCACCTTGGCGCCGATGGCGATGGCCTCCTCCGTCACGCCCGCGGCGGCGGCGGCGTTGCGGAAGATGTCCACCATGTCCGGCGGTTCCGGCAGGTCCGTCAGGCGGGCATGGACCGGCTCGCCCAGAATGGTCTGTCCGGCCAGCTTTGGGTTGACGGGGATGACGCGGTAGCCCTTGTCGCGCAGGTACTTCAGCACGATGAAGCTGGCCTTCACCGGGTCGTTCGACGCGCCGACCAGGGCGATGGTCTTCACCCGATCCAGAACGCCGCGGATGAAGTCGTCGCCGTAGCCGTCGTGGGTCGTCGCGGTCCCGCTCATTGGCCGCACCACACCGGGGGGCGCTTTTGCAGAAAGGCGTCGATGCCCTCCGCCGCGTCGCGGGCCAGCATGTTTTCGGTCATCACGCGGGCAGCGTAGGCGTAGGCGTCCTCCACATCCTGTTCGATCTGGCGGTAGAAGGCTTCCTTGCCGATGGCGAGCGTCAACGGCGACTTCGCGGCGATCTTGCCGGCGGCCTCCGCCACGGTCGCGTCGAGCCGGTCCGCCGGCACCGCGCGGTTGACGAGGCCGATGCGCTCCGCCTCGGCGGCATCGATCAGGTCGCCCAGCAGCAGCATTTCCATGGCCGCCTTGCGCCCCACGGCACGGCTCAGCGCCACCATGGGGGTGGAGCAGAACAGGCCGATGTTCACGCCCGGCGTGGCGAAGCGCGCCGTGTCCTCGCAATAGGCGAGGTCGCAGGTGGCGACGAGCTGGCAGCCCGCCGCCGTGGCGATTCCGTGCACCTTGGCGATCACCGGCTGGCGGATTCGGCTGACCGTCAGCATCAGGCGGGAGCACTGCACGAACAGCGACTCATACGCCTCGCGATCGGGGTTGGCGCGCATCTCCTTCAGGTCGTGCCCGGCGCAGAAGGCCGGACCGGCCCCGGCCAGAACCACCACGCGGACGGAGGAGTCCTGGTGGATGGCGTCCAGCTCCGCCTGAAGCGCGCTCATCAGCCCGACGGACAGGGCGTTGCGCGCCTGCGGGCGGTTCAGCGTCAGGGTGGCAACCCCGTCGCGATCCTGGCGGAGAACCAGCGGCGCGCGGTCGATGGCGTTGGTCGGGGTATCGTTCATCGCTGTCCAACTCTCCCGGGTGTTTCGATCGTTGGGGGGCACAGTACCCGGACGGCCCCCGTCACGGAACCGGGCGTGTGGTCCGCCCATCTAACGCGCACGGGAAAGCCAACTCAACCTTTTTGTTGATATACTTTGTAGATTAATGGGCCGTGAATTCCGCCTCCATCTGTAAAATAGATGACGGCGCGATGCGCTTGGCGGGATGGGCGATGTCCGCCATGATGGCGCTCCATAAGAAAAGCCATAGGTGAGGGAATGAACGCGCCCGCAGTGTCCATCGACGAACTGGAGGCCCTGATCCGCGAGGGCGTGCCGCTGGTCGGCAATTACGGAATCTCCATCGAACAGCTCGGCGCCGGCACCGTGCGCATGAAGCTGCCCTACAACGACAGCTTCGTGCGTCCCGGCGGCACGGTGACCGGTCCGGCGATGTTCGGGTTGGCCGACGTGGCGCTCTACGCCGCGGTGCTGAGCCTGATCGGGCGGGTGGAACTGGCGGTGACCACCAGCATGACCATCAATTTCCTGCGCCGCCCGGCCCCGGTCGCCATCACCGCGGATTGCCGCATCCTGAAGATGGGCAAGCGGCTGGCCTATGGCGAAGTCCTGCTGTTCTCGGAAGGCGATCCGGAGCCCGTGGCCCACGCCACCGGGACCTATTCGATTCCGCCGCACGAGCCCGTGACGCTTACGGTATCCGGATACCATTCGCCGGACGCTGACTAAAAACGCCAATGGTATCAACGACTTTGCGTTCGCGGTAAAATGATACCGCTGCTGCAAGCTCTTGATTTAAAATGAAAATTTTTCCGTTGACAGCGGCCTGCGCAATACGTACAAAACCGGCCGCTTCGGCGCCCCGGGGATTGAACGTCCAGAATCGGTGGCCCGCCGATCCACGTTTAGTCAACGAGTGTGGCGATGAAGACCTTCAATCTGAAGCCGACCGACATCGAGAAGAAGTGGTACGTCGTCGATGCCGACGGCCTCGTTCTCGGCCGGCTTGCCAGCATCCTGGCGAACATCCTGCGCGGCAAGAACAAGCCGACCTACACCCCGCACATGGATTGCGGCGACCATGTCGTCGTGATCAACGCGGAGAAGGTGAAGCTGACCGGCAACAAGCGTCAGGACGACATCTTCTACTGGCACACCGGTTATCCGGGCGGCATCAAGGGCCGTTCCAAGGGCCAGATCCTGGACGGCAAGTATCCGGAGCGCGTGATCGAGAAGGCCGTGGAGCGCATGGTTCCGCGCGGTCCGCTCGGTCGCAAGGTGATGACCCACCTGAAGGTCTACAAGGGCGCCGCCCACCCGCATGAGGCGCAGCAGCCGGTCGCCATCGACGTTGCGGCCATGAACCCGAAGAATAAGCGGAGCGCGTAATCCAATGGCTCAGGTTACCACCACCCTTTCCGGCCTGAAGGACATCGCCGCCGCTCCGGCCGCCGTTTCCGCCGAGGACGCCGCTCCGAAGCTGGACGCGCAGGGCCGCGCCTACGCCACCGGCAAGCGCAAGGACGCCGTCGCCCGCGTGTGGATCAAGCCGGGCTCCGGCAAGATCGTTGTCAACGGCCGCGACCAGGAAGTCTACTTCGCCCGTCCGGTGCTGCGCATGATGATCGCCCAGCCCTTCGGCATCACCGACCGCGTCGACCAGTTCGACGTGATGGTCACGGTGACCGGCGGTGGTCTGTCCGGTCAGGCCGGTGCGGTCCGTCACGGCATCTCCAAGGCCCTGACCTACTTCGAGCCGGCGCTCCGTCCGCCGCTGAAGGCCGCCGGCTTCCTGACCCGCGACGCCCGCGTCGTCGAGCGTAAGAAGTACGGCAAGGCCAAGGCCCGCCGCAGCTTCCAGTTCTCGAAGCGCTAAAGCTACCGCGGTCCCGCGTTTCTACTGTACAAGCGAGGGGCGTCCCGACGGGGCGCCCCTTTCTTTGTTTCATGCGCCTATTCCGTTCCGTGCCCATCCTCGTGCGTCAAAAGGAACAACTTCCATGGCCAACAGTACTTCCCCGATCCGCGTCGGCATCCTCGGTGCGTCCGGTTACACCGGCGCCGAGCTGGTGCGCATGCTTCTGCGCCATCCCGGCGTGGAAATCTGCGCGCTGACGGCGGAGCGACAGGCGGGGAAGTCCATGGCGGAGGTCTTCCCGCATCTGGCCCAGTTCAACCTGCCCGGCCTCGTGAAGATCGAAGAGGTCGCGTGGGACAAGCTGGACGCCGTGTTCTGCGCCCTGCCGCACGGCACCACGCAGGAGGTCATCGCCGGCCTGCCGCGCAACGTCAAGGTGGTGGACCTGTCCGCCGACTTCCGTCTGTCCGACCCCGCCGAATACGCCACCTGGTACGGGCATGAGCACCGCGCCGTGGAGCTTCAGAAGGAGGTCGCCTACGGTTTGACCGAATTCAACCGGCAGGGCGTGCGCAAGGCGCGCGTGGTCGCCAACCCCGGCTGCTACCCCACCTGCTCGCTGCTGGCACTGCTGCCTCTGCTGATGGATGAGCTGGTCGAGCCGGGCGGAATCGTGATCGACGCCAAGTCGGGCGTGTCGGGCGCCGGGCGCGACGCCAAGCAGCAGAACCTGTTCACCGAGGTGTCGGAGGGCTTCAACGCCTACGGCGTCGGCCACCACCGCCACATGCCGGAGATCGAGCAGGAACTGCGGCTGGCCGCCGGGCGTCCGGTGACGGTCAGCTTCACGCCGCACCTCGTCCCGATGAACCGCGGCATGATGGCGACGATCTATGTCCGCATGGCCGAGGGCGTCACCGCCGACGACCTGCGCGCGACGCTGAGCAAGCGCTACGAATCGGAGCCCTTCGTGAACGTCACGCCCGCCGGCATCGCCCCGGCGACGCGCCATGTCCGTGCCTCCAACCAGGCGCTGATCGGCGTCTTCCCCGACCGCACCCCGCGCGGCGCCATCATCGTGTCGGTCATCGACAATCTGGTGAAGGGCGCCTCCGGCCAGGCTATCCAGAACATGAACGTCATGTTCGGCCTGGGCGAAACCACGGGGCTGGAGCAGGCCCCGCTGTTCCCGTAACAGGAAGGACGCCCGCATGTCCGGTCTGATCCTGCCCTTCCAGGGCACGCTTCCAAAGATCGACCCGAGCGTCTATGTGGCCCCCACGGCCTCGGTCATCGGCGATGTGGAGATCGGGCCGGACAGCAGCGTCTGGTTCGGCTGCACCATCCGCGGCGATGTGAACGAGATCCGGATCGGTGCCCGCACCAACATCCAGGACGGGACGGTCGTCCACGTCGCCTCGGCGGGGCAGGGGACCTACATCGGCGACGACGTGTCGATCGGCCATATGGCCCTGTTGCACGCCTGCACGCTGGACAGCGGCTGCTTCATCGGCATGCAGGCCTGCGTCATGGACGGGGCCTATGTCGAGTCGGGGGCCATGGTGGCCGCGGGGGCCCTTGTGACACCCGGCAAGCGTGTGACGTCAGGGCAACTCTGGGCCGGAAGTCCCGCAAGACCCGTGCGTGCACTAACGGAAAAAGACGTTTCTTTCTTCCCCGTAAACGTCCGGAACTACGTGAGGCTTGCCCAAATCTACAGAGAGGGCTAATACCTCTTTAGTGCGACGCCGCACTGTGGCATACTAGCAACAGTGACACCGGCACGAAACGTGTAGGACTTCCGAAGGGTATGTTTGAACGTGGACAAACCCCACATGTTTCGCGTTTTGTCACGTTTCCTGCACGCGATATGTCCTATCGTTTGTGCGATTCGTCCTCCGCAAGCCAGGCGGTAGGGTGAGTGTCTCTTAGGGAGTGGAGAAATGAACAGCTTCTTCCGCGCAACCATGGCCGTCGTGCCGGCCGCCGTCGTCGCCTTCGGCCTCACCGCCGGGGCTCAGGCCCAGAGCGCCGACACCGCCGAGTGGTGCAACCCGGTCATCGGCTGGAACAACACCCCGGTCCGTACGGCTGACGGCGGCTACGTCATCCATCAGGGCAGCTACCAGTGCCCGCCGGCTGCCGCTCCGGCGGTCGCCCCGGCCCCGGCCGCCCGCGCCCAGACCGAATACCTGGTGTTCTTCGACTGGGATAAGGCCAACGTGACCCCGGCTGCCGAGCGCGTCATCGGCGACGCCGCGGCCGCCATCGGCAAGGGCGCCAACGCCCGCGTCCACGTCATCGGCCACACCGACACCTCGGGTTCGCCGGCCTACAACCAGCGCCTGTCGGTCCGTCGCGCCGAGGCGGTGAAGCAGGCCCTGGTCACCAAGGGCATCCCGGCGGGCGCCATCACCACCGAGGGCAAGGGCGAGAGCCAGCTCCTGGTGCAGACCGGCCCGAACGTGCGCGAGCCGTCGAACCGCCGTGCGCAGATCCTGCCGCGCGGTGTGAACGCCCCGTCGTCGTAAGGCGCCGGGTTCCCTTATGGGACACGAGCCCCGGACTTGCTCCGGGGCTTTCGCCGGATAAGGAAAAGGCCCCGGACAATCGTCCGGGGCCTTTTCTTATTGGGCGAATTCATATCGGGAGAAGCCTCCGGGGAGCGGTGATCCGCCCCCCGGCGCGTCCTGTCCTCAGACGATGCGCACCTTGGCGTAGGAGCCGGGCGCTTCCTCCAGGGCCGGCAGGCCGCCCTTTTCCGGATCGCGGGCCGGGACCTTGCCTTCGGAGAAGGTGGAAACCCACTTGTTCCACTCCGGCCACCAGGAACCGGGGGTCTGCTCCGACGACTTCAGCCAATCGTCCGAAGCCTTCGGCAGCTTGGCGTTGGTCCAGTAGCAATACTTCCCGGCGGCGGGCGGGTTCACCACGCCGGCGATGTGGCCGGAGGCCGCCAGGACGAACTTCACCGGGCCGGAGAACAGGTGGGCGCCCATGTAGGTGGACTTCCACGGGGCGATGTGGTCCTCGCGGGCCGACAGGAAGAAGGACGGGGTCTTCACGTTGCGCAGGTCGATCGGCACGCCGCCCAGCGTCACGGCACCCGGCTGCGCCAGAAGGTTCTTCTGGTACATGTTGCGCAGGTAGAAGCTGTGCATCGCCGCCGGCATGCGGGTGGAATCGCTGTTCCAATACAGCAGGTCGAACGGGAAGGGGTCCTTGCCCAGCAGGTAGTTGTTCACCACGAACGACCAGATCAGGTCGTTGGCGCGCAGCATGTTGAAGGTGGTCGCCATCTTCGAGCCGTCGAGATAGCCTTGCTCGGCCATCTGGCTCTCGATGAAGGTGAGCTGCTCCTCGTCGATGAAGACCGACAGCTCGCCGGCTTCCGTGAAGTCCAGCATGGTGGTGAAGAAGGTGGCCGACTTGATGCGGTCGTCCTTCTTGGCCGCCATGTAGGCCAGCGTGGAGGCCAGCAGCGTACCGCCCAGGCAGTAGCCGATGGCGTTCACGTCCTTCTCGCCGGTCACCTTCTCGATGGCGTCCAGCGCGGCCAGCGGGCCTTCGAACATGTAGTCTTCGAAGCCCTTCTGGGCCAGCTTCTCGTCCGGGTTGACCCAGGACAGGACGAAGACCGTGTGGCCCTGGTCCACCGCCCACTTGATGAAGCTGTTCTTCTCGCGCAGATCCAGGATGTAGTACTTGTTGATCCAGGGCGGCACGATCATCAGCGGCCGCTTGTTCACCTCCGGCGTGGTCGGGGTGTACTGGATGAGCTGCATCAGATCGGTCTGGAAGACGACCTTGCCCGGCGTGACGGCGATGTTCTTGCCGACCTGGAACGCGTCGTAGTCGGTCATGGAGATGCGCAGCTCGCCCTTGCCGCGCTCCAGGTCCTTCAGCAGATGCTCAAGGCCCTTCACCAGATTCTCGCCGCCCGTCTCGATGGTCGTGCGCAGCACCTCCGGATTCGTCATGACGAAGTTGGAGGGCGCCATCGCGTCCACGAACTGGCGGGTGTAGAAGTCCACCTTCTTGGCGGTGTGGTCGTCCAGCCCGTCCACCTCGTTGACCGTGGACTGCATCCACCGGGCGCTCAGCAGGTAGGACTGCTTGATGAAGTCGAAGAGGGTGTTCTCGTCCCAGGCCGAATCCTTGAAGCGGCGGTCGTCCTTCGCCGGGGCGATGACCGGCTGGGCCTCCTGGCCGAGAAGGCGCTGGGTGGTGCGCTGCCACAGGGTCAGGTAGTCCTGCCACAGCGTCATCTGCGCCTTCATCAGCTTGGCCGGGTCGGCCATCATGCGCGTGGTCATTTCCAGGAAGGCATTGCCGACGCCCATCGGGTCGGGATTCTTCGCGCCGACACCGTCCGAGGCCTGACGGGACAGGAATTCGGTGACCAGCCGCTGGCTCTGCTCGGCGATGCGGGTCATCGCCCGCGACATCTCGACCGGGTCGGGAAGCTTGACGTCAGGGGCCTGGTTTTCGGCCATTGGTGCGGTCCTTCTTCTTTACGCAAGTTTTAGGCTTCAGGAGGGACGTTGTGCGGTTTATACAATGCCTGCCGGAAGTCTGTTCGGTCCGAGTGCGGTCCGGTCCTGGCATCTTGGACAGTCTATGCTATGTCCGTTCGAGCCGAGGGCCGTCATACACCTCTCGTATGAAGATTTCATTTCGCCCACCACCGTTCAAGCGGCTGGATGGGTCCGGATGTGGAGTTCGCAGAATGGAAATGGGTATCCGACGCGGCATGGCGGTCAGGACGGTTCGGTTGGGTCCGGCATTGTCCGTTCTGGTTGTTCTGGCACTGACCGCCTGCAGCGACCGCGTTCTCGACACCGGGCTGATCGGCGCCGTCACGGGTCGCGACGTGCCCAGCGATGAGTCGCCGGTGCGCGGCCTGTCCGGCCAAAACCGCGAATACCCAAATCTCGGCACCGTTCCGCCACGCCCCACTGATCTGCGGACGGAGGCGGAGCGCCGGCAGGATCTGGACCGTCTGGCCCAGGACCGCGAGGCCGCGAAGAAGATGCTGCCGACCCCCATGGAAGCCCCGCCGCCGCCGAACATCACGCCCGGAAAACCCGGGTGAGGGCAGGGGTGTAGCAAAAGCCGGGGTTCGCCAGTAATCCGTAAGTATACCTATGTGGTGCATGCTGCGGCCATTAAGGGCGTGCCCCCGACGTAAAGGGGTGGGCCGGTCTTCGTCCGGTCGATGCGCAGTTCCGATGGCGGTGGCGCGGACCACGGAGCACCCATTGCTGCTGCCAAGGTGGGGAAACCTACGTCTTGCGGTGGTGGGTCCGCAACAGATTTTCAAACTGCGACTATTTATCGCGTCAGCTTCGTTTTGCGCCGGCCTGACCATGGCCGCACGGCCTTGCGGCGGGGCTATGGCACAGCGGCATGACCGCTCTGCGCCGCCGGCGGTTGCCGTATTTCGTAAGGCTTCCTTATAATAAGCCATGCTTGGAGAATCCCCTTTCGGAATGATCCTGATCGACTGCGCGCGGCTGCTGCGCGCGCGGTTCGACCGTGCCCTGGACGACGCGCAGCTCGGCCTCACGGCGGGGGAGGCGCGGGCGCTCGTCTATGTCTGCCGCCACCCCGGTTCGCGCCAGTCCGTGCTGGCGACGCACATGTGGGTGGAGCCGATGACCCTGGTCGGCTTCCTGGACCGGTTGGAGGCGCGCGGCCTCGTGGTGCGCGAGCCGGACCCGGCGGACCGCCGTGCCAAGATCGTGCGTCCGACCGCGCAGGCCGAGCCGCTGGTGCAGCACGTCATCGAGGCGTTCCGCAAGGAGCGCGAGTCGGCCATGGCGGACCTGTCGGCGGAGGAAATTCTTCAACTCAAGGACATGCTGTCCCGCCTGCGCAACCGCATGATCGCGGACGACAGCGGCGGGCCGGGCCGTGGCGGGGCGGGCCAATGAGTCACGCCTCCCCGCCCGCGCCCGCGCCTGCACCAGCGATGTCGGAGATGCGGACCGCCGTCATCGGGACGCTGATCGTCACGCTGGGGCCGATCAGCCTCGCGCTCTACACCCCGGCCCTGCCGACGCTGGTGGAGGCGTTCCAGACCACCCCGTCGGCGTTGAAGCTGACCCTGTCCGTCTATTTCTTCGGCTTCGCCTTTTCCCAGCTCGCTTGCGGGCCGCTGTCGGACGCCTATGGGCGGCGCCCGGTGGCTCTGGCCTTCTTCGTCGCCTATGTGCTCGGTAGCGTGGTGGCGGCCTTGTCGGGCAGCATCGAATGGCTGTTGGCCGGGCGGGCCTTGCAGGGCATCGGTGCGGCGGCGGGCATCGCCATCTCCCGAGCCATCGTGCGCGACCAGTTCGCCGGGCTGCAATCGGCGCGCATCCTGAATCTGATCGGGGTGATGCTGGCCGTGGTGCCGGCGGTGGCGCCGACGCTGGGCGGCGTGATCCTGGGCACGGTGGGGTGGCACGCCATCTTCGTGGTGATGACGCTCTACGGGCTCGCCGTGCTGACGGTCTTCGCGCTGGGAACGGCGGAGACGAACCGGACGCGCGACCGCTCGTCGGCCCGGCCCGGCCCGGTGCTGCGCAACTACCGCACCCTGCTGACCGACCGGCGCTTCATGCGGGCGGGACTGGTGGTCGGCCTGACGCTGGGCGGGCTTTACACCCTGGCGGCGCTTCTGCCCTTTGTGATGATCGATCGGGTGGGGCTGACCCCGACGGCCTTCGGCTTCGCCATGCTGTTGCAGACCGGGTCCTATACATTGGGGGCGACGGTGACGGGGCGGCTGCTGCACCGGGTGGACGCGATGCGGCTGATTCCGTTCGGGCTGGTCTGCGTGTCCCTGGGTGGGCTGGGCTTCATCCTGGCACCTTTGTTCACCGAACCGACGGTGGCGAGCGTGATGGGACCGACCGCGGTTTGGGCCTTCGGCATCGCGCTGGTCATGCCGGGCGCCACCAGCGATGCGCTGGCCGGCTTTCCCCGCATGGCCGGAGCGGCGTCGGCGCTGGTCGGCTTCATGCAGATCGGCGGCGGGCTGGCCGGCTCCGCGGTGGCCGCCCTGTTCACCGATCCCTACACCGCGATGACCGCCATCATGACGGGCTTCGCCCTGCTGGCGGTTCTGTCCTATGCGCTGCTGCGCGTGCCGGCGCACCGGCGGGCGCACCCGGCCAAGCCGGTGGATCTGGAGGTCGCCGTGGACCCCGCCGCCCTGGTCGGCGCCGGCGGCGAGGAGATCGAGGAAGCGCTGCACCAGCGCCGCGATCCCCGCCGCAAGCGGGGCTGAAGGGCGCCGGAAGCGTCCGGGATGCCGCAGGGTGTGCATGAAAGTTGCCGGACGTGAATTTTACCTCGCTTCTGCGGATGCGGGGCGGTAGATAAGTGGTCCCGGTCCGCTGGTATGGGTTCGTGGCGTGGCCGGACAGGCTTCGGAGCGTCCATGAGCGATTCAGAATTTCACCGGATCAAGCGGCTTCCGCCCTACGTCTTCGCCGAAGTGAACGCCATGAAGGCGCGAGCCCGAGCTGCCGGCGAGGACATCATCGACCTCGGCATGGGCAATCCGGACCAGCCGACTCCCCAGCACATCGTCGATAAGCTGATCGAGGCCGTGCGCGATCCCAAGACGCACCGCTACTCGAACTCCCGCGGCATCCCTGGCCTGCGCAAGGCGCATGCGGCCTATTACAAGCGCCGCTTCAACGTGGATATCGATCCCGAGACGGAGTGCATCGTCACCATCGGGTCGAAGGAGGGTCTGGCCAACCTCGCCCAGGCGATCACCAGCCCCGGCGACATCATCCTGGTGCCGAATCCCAGCTACCCGATCCATCCCTTCGGCTTCATCCTGGCCGGCGCCTCCGTGCGCCATCTGCCGGTGGGGCAGGCGAACGGCACCTCCACCGACATCGACAGCTTCATGATCATGCTGGAGCGCGCCGTGCGCCACAGCGTGCCGAAGCCGCTGGCGCTGGTGCTGAACTACCCGTCCAACCCGACGGCGGAGGTGGTGGGGCTCGACTTCTACCGCCCGATCGTGGAGTTCTGCCGCAAGCACGGCATCTACATCCTGTCGGATCTGGCCTATGCCGAGGTCTTCTTCGACGGCGAGCCGCCGCCCTCCATCCTGGAGATTCCGGAGGCGCGCGAGGTGGCCGTCGAGTTCACCTCGATGTCGAAGACCTATTCGATGGCCGGCTGGCGCATCGGCTTCGCCACCGGCAACAGGAAGCTCATCACCGCGCTGGCCCGCATCAAGTCCTACCTGGACTACGGCGCCTTCACGCCGATCCAGGTCGCCGCGACCGCCGCGTTGAACGGCCCGCAGGACTGCGTGGAGCAGGTGCGCTCCATGTACCGCCAGCGCCGCGACGTGATGATCGAGGGGCTGGCCGCCGCCGGCTGGACGGTGCCGAGCCCCGCCGCCTCCATGTTCGCCTGGGCGCCGATTCCGGAGCCTTTCGCCCATCTGGGCTCGCTGGAGTTCTCCAAGCTGCTGCTTCAGGAGGCCAAGGTGGCCGTGGCGCCGGGCATCGGCTTCGGCGAGTACGGTGACGGCCATGTCCGTCTGGCGCTTGTGGAGAACGTCCACCGCATCCGTCAGGCGACCCGCAACATCAAGGAGTTCTTCCGCTCCAACGCCGCCGGCGCGGCGGCGAGCAAGGACCCGGCGGCGCGCGCCGCCCTTCTCGACCCGGAGAAAGCGAAAGTCTGATGTCCGACTCCCACAAAGCAGGCCCTCTGAAAATCGCCGTCGCGGGCCTGGGCACGGTCGGCGCGGGTGTTCTGAAACTTCTGGAGCGGCAGGCCGACCTGATCGAGCAGCGCTGCGGCCGCCGCATCGAGGTGGTGGCGGTCAGCGCCCGCTCGCGCGGCAAGGACCGCGGCGTCGATCTGTCGAAGGCCGAATGGTATGACGACCCGGTGGCTCTGGCCGCCCATCCCGGCGTGGATGTGGTGGTCGAGCTGATCGGCGGGTCCGAAGGTCCGGCGAAGGAAACCGTCGAGCTGGCGCTGGAGCGGGGACGCCACGTCGTCACCGCCAACAAGGCGCTGCTCGCCCATCATGGCACCGCGCTCGCGGCGAAGGCGGAGGCCAAGGGCCTCGCCATCGGCTTCGAGGCGGCGGTGGCCGGCGGCATCCCGATCATCAAGGGGCTGCGCGAAGGGCTGGCGGGCAACCGGGTGTCGGAGGTGCACGGCATCCTGAACGGCACCTGCAACTACATCCTGACGGAGATGCGCACCACGGGCCGCGATTTCGCGGACGTGCTGGCCGACGCGCAGAAGCTGGGCTACGCCGAGGCTGACCCGAGCTTCGACATCGACGGCGTGGACGCGGCGCACAAGCTGGCGATCCTGACCTCGGTGGCCTTCGGCACGCCGGTGGACTTCAAGAGCGTCCATGTGGAAGGCATCCGCCACGTCTCGGCGGTGGACTTCGACTATGCCGACGCGCTGGGGTACCGGATCAAGCTGCTGGGCATCGCCCGCCGCACCGATCACGGGATCGAACAGCGCGTGCACCCCTGCATGGTGCCGAAGTCGGCCCCCATCGCAGCGGTCGACGGCGTGTTCAACGCCGTGGTCGCCCATGGCGATTTCGTGGACCGCGTGCTGTTCGTGGGCCGCGGCGCGGGGGAGGGGCCGACCGCCTCCGCCGTCGTCGCCGACCTGATCGACGTGGCCCGCGGGCGCTCCACCCCCACCTTCGGCGTGCCCGCGGCCCAGCTTTCCGAAGCGCAGCCGTCGCCGATGGAGGCCCGCCGGGGGGCTTACTACGTACGCCTGATGGTCGTGGACCGGCCCGGCGTGATAGCGGATGTCGCGGCGGCCATGCGCGACCAGAACGTCTCCATGGAGCAGTTCCTGCAGCGCGGGCGTGCCCCCGGCGAAGCGGTGCCGGTGGTCCTGACCACCCACGACACCGACGAGGCGGCCATGCAGCGGGCTCTGGCGACCATCGCGGCGAAGGAGGCTGTTCTGGAGCCTCCGCGCATGATCCGCATCGAACAGTTTTGACCGAACCATAGTAGAACCGAGCATCGATTCGGGGGAGAACAACATGTCCGTTCATGTCGACCTGTCCGGTATGGACCGGAACCTGGCTCTGGAAGCCGTCCGCGTCACCGAGGCCGCCGCGCTGTCCGCGTCGCTGCTGATGGGCCGCGGTGACGAGAAGCTTGCCGACCAGGCCGCGGTCGACGCCATGCGCCAGGCGCTCAACACCCTCTACATCGACGGCACCGTCGTGATCGGCGAGGGCGAGCGCGACGAGGCGCCCATGCTCTACATCGGCGAGAAGGTCGGCGCCGGCATCGGCCGTGGACCGAAGGTGGACATCGCGCTCGACCCGCTGGAAGGCACCACCATCTGCGCCACCGGCGGCCCGAACTCGCTGGCCGTCATCGCCATGGCGGACGAGGGCGGGTTCCTGAACGCCCCGGACGTCTACATGGACAAGATCGCCGTCGGTTCCGGCCTGCCGGAAGGCGTGGTCGATCTGGACGAGACGCCGGTCAACAACCTGAAGGCTCTGGCCAAGGCCAAGGGCACCGAGGTGCAGGAGTTGCTGGTCTGCATCCTGAACCGTCCGCGCCACGCCGAACTGATCGCCCGCGTCCGTGAAGCTGGCGCGCGGATCATGCTGATCAACGACGGCGACGTGTCGGGCGTGATCGCCACCAGCCAGGCCGGCACCGGCGTGGACATGTATGTCGGCTCCGGCGGCGCGCCGGAAGGCGTTCTGGCCGCGGCGGCGCTGCGCTGCATTGGCGGTCAGTTCCAGGGCCGTCTGCTGTTCCGCAACGACGACGAGCGCGCCCGCGCCGCCCGCTGGGGCGTCAAGGACCTCAACAAGAAGTACAGCCTGACCGAGCTGGCCAGCGGCAACGTCATGTTCGCCGCCACCGGCGTGACCGACGGCGCCATGCTGCGCGGCGTGCGCCGCTACCCCGGCGGTGCGGTGACCCATTCGGTCATCATGCGCTCCAAGTCGGGCACCGTGCGCTACGTCGAGGCGCACCACAACCTGCAGCGCAAGCCGACCGTCAAGTAAGGTTGGTAAACGAAAAAGGGGCGCGCGGTGGAATGCCGCGCGCCCCTTTTCGCATTCGCCGTTACAGCTTCGTTTCGCCGTTACGGCCCCTTCCTGCGGCGGCCTTCGGCATCGGCGGCCTTCATGGCGGCGAGCACGCGCTGCGGGGTGACCTCGTGGGGCTCGTTGTGGATGGTCTCGCCCTCCGCGCAGGCCCGCTCGGCGGCCAGCAGCAGCCGCTCGTCCGATACGCCGGCAAGGCCGATATCGGCCAAAGTCGTCGGCAGACCCACGGCCTGGCAGAAGCCATACACCTCGTCCAGCACCGCCGGCGGCCGGTCGCTCAGGATCAGCATGGTGAGGGTGCCGAAGGCGACCTTCTCGCCGTGCCAGTAATGGTGCGTTTCCTCCAGCGCGGTCAGGCCGTTGTGCACGGCGTGCGCCGCCGCCAGCCCGCCGCTTTCGAAGCCCAGCCCGCTCAGCAGCGTGTTGGCCTCCACGATGCGCTCCAGCGCTGGGGTGACCACGCCCTGCTCGCAGGCCGATTTGGCGAGCACGCCATAGTCCAGCAGCGTGTCGTAGCACAGCCGGGCCAGCGCGAAGGCGGTCATCGGGCCGACGCGCCCGGTCATGTTGCCGCCGCGCTTGATACGGCAGTCCTCCGCCTCGAACCATGTGGACAGGGCGTCGCCCATGCCGGACACCAGGAAGCGCACCGGCGCGCTCGCCACCACGCCCGTATCGACCAGCACGAGGTCGGGGTTGCGCGGCAGCACGAGGTAGCGCTTGAAAGCGCCTTCCGGCGTGTAGATCACCGACAGGGCGCTGCACGGCGCGTCGGTGGAGGCGAGCGTTGGGACGATGGCGGTCCGCGCGTCCAGCGCGTGGGCGACCGCCTTGGCGGTGTCGAGCGCCTTGCCGCCGCCGATGCCGACCACGACGTCGGCCTGCATGGCGCGGGCGAGGCCGGTCAGCCGCTCGATTTCCTCATCGGAGCATTCGCCCCGAAATTCCTGAACATTCATCTCGACGCGCCCGGCGGCGGCGTCTGCCAGCCGGCCTTTCAGCGTCTTCAGAACAAAGCTGTCGGTGACGGCCAGTGCCTTTTTGCCCAACCGGGCCAGATCCTCGCCCAGACCGTCGAGGGCGCCGTTGCCCTGGACGTAACGGGCCGGAAAGATCGCGGTGGTGATCATGCTTCCCTCCTCCGCGGATTGCTGACCGCAGTGGAGCAAGACTCGTTTCCAGCCGCAATGATCTGCCTCAAGTTGCGGCGCAGCAATGGCTTTTTCCACTTTTGCGCACGGCGATAGGGTGAAGCGCGCGATCGGCCGACCCCATCCGCTGGCCCGGTTGTCCTCCATCTGCTATGGGTTCCGCCTTCCGATCCGTGGCACCCTGGGCAGCATGACCGACACCGTTCCCCCCTTCCTGAACGTCGCCCATTCCCTGTCCGGCAAGCGCTGGCAGGCGCGGCCCTATGACGAGCGGCTGGCCTGGGGGCTGGCGCAGGGGCGGGGGCTGCCGGAGATCGTCGGGCGCGTCCTGGCCGCCCGCGGAGTGACGGAGGACGCCTGCGACGGCTTCCTCAATCCGACCCTGAAGGCGCTGCTGCCCGACCCCTCCCGTTTCAAGGACATGGACACGGCGGCGGAGCGCATTGCACGCGCCGTCATGGACGGGGAGCCGGTGGCCGTCTTCGGCGATTACGACGTGGACGGCGCGACCTCCTCCGCGCTGTTGCGGCGCTTCTTCCGGGCGGTGGGGGCGGATCTGCGAATCTATGTGCCCGACCGTTTGAAGGAGGGCTACGGTCCCAACGGCCCGGCGCTGCTGCGGCTGAAGGCCGAGGGTGTGCGGCTGGTGGTGACGGTGGACTGCGGCATCTCCGCCTTCGCGGCGCTGGAGGCGGCGGCGGAGGCCGGGCTGGACGTGGTGGTGCTGGACCATCATGCGGCGGAACCGCGGCTGCCGCCCGCGGTCGCTCTGGTCAACCCGAACCGGCTGGACGAGGACGGCACATACCGCACGCTGTGTGCGGCGGGGGTCACCTTCCTGGCCGTGGTGGCGGTGAACCGGGCGTTGCGCAAGGCCGGATTCTACACGGGCCGCAACGAGCCGAACCTGATGGACTGGCTGGATCTCGTGGCGCTGGGGACGGTGTGCGACGTGGTGCCTCTGACCGGACTGAACCGGGCGTTGGTGGCGCAGGGGCTGAAGGTCATGGCCCGGCGCTCCAACCCCGGCCTGTCCGCTCTCGCCGACATCGCCGGAGTGAAGGAGAAGCCGGACGCCTACCATGCCGGCTTCGTGCTCGGTCCGCGGGTCAACGCGGGCGGGCGTGTCGGCGCGTCGGACCTCGGCGCGCGGCTGCTCTCCACCGACGATCCCATGGAAGCCATGGAACTGGCCCAAAAGCTGGAGGCCCACAACGCCGAACGCCGCACGGTGGAGCAGGGCGTTCTCGAGGACGCCATGGCGCGGCTGGAGGAGCACGCGGAGGAACTGGCCGAACTGGTCTTCGTGGCGGGGGAGGGCTGGCACCCCGGCGTGATCGGCATCGTCGCCAGCCGCCTGAAGGAGCGCTACAGCCGCCCCGCCTGTGTCATCGCTCTGGAGAAGGCCGCGGACGGCACGGTGATCGGCAAGGCATCGGGCCGGTCGGTGCGCGGGGTCGATCTGGGGGCGGCGGTGATCGCCGCGCGGCAGGAGGGGCTGCTGCTGGCTGGCGGCGGGCACCGCATGGCCGCGGGCTTCACCGTCGCCGGGGACAAGATGGCCGCCCTTCAGGAATTCCTGACCAGCCGCGTTGCCGAGCAGGTGGCTGCCGCGCCGTTGGTGCCGACGCTGGAACTGGACGGCGCGCTGGCCGTGGGGGCGGCGAACTCCGCCCTGGTGGACCGCCTGAACCAACTCGGCCCCTTCGGGACCGGCAACGCGGAGCCGCGCTTCGCCGTCACCGACGCCCGCGTGGTGCGGGCGGACGTGGTCGGGGCGAATCACGTCCGCTGCATTCTTCAAGGCAACGACGGCGCCCGGCTGAAGGCCATCGCCTTCCGCGCGCTGGATGGCGAGATGGGAAAAGCCCTGCTGATGGGCCGCGGGTCGCCCTTCCACATCGCGGGCGTTCTGCGCATCGACCGTTGGAACGGGGCGGAGGGAGTCCAGCTTCTGATCGACGATGCGGCACCCTCGAAAACCGCATGAATGCAAACAAAATCAGCGCATAGGGGGTATACACGAACGGGGTAGGGAGGCTTTGGAAAAAACGCTTGCGCAGAGCCCGCTATCCCTTTAGTAATCCCGCCACGCCAACGACGTCCCCATCGTCTAGAGGCCTAGGACACCGCCCTTTCACGGCGGCGACAGGGGTTCGAATCCCCTTGGGGACGCCACCTCCCGCTAAGCGGTTGAGATGGCTCACTTTCCAGATAGCCTCGAAAAGTGCTGTGTCACACGCATGTGATGCACGCCGAGGTCCTGATATCCTCCGCCCATACATCATAAAGCACCGCTGCGGAATGTGTCTTCCTGCGTGGATGCCTCTGATGTCGTTCCGCTCGCCGGATGGACGCGCGTCGTGCGTTCGCTGCGGACGGTCGATCTACGCCGGGCGCGCGTAACGCACGGAGCCTGTCCGCCAGCAGTGCTGTCCGATATGCGCGGCTGCCAAACGGGACCTGTTCGGTTCCATCGTAGACTACTACAATCGCCAACGGATACATTCGGCTTTCGGCTGCATCACCCAGAGCGAGCCCGTTCCTGTCAACGGTCGGAGAGCGTCATGCGCCTGCCCTCATCGACGCTTGGCCTGGGGCTTGCCGCCATCGCCCCGCTGCTGTTGTTCCTGGCGGTCGTGGTCTGGATTCTGGATATCAGGCAGCAGGACGTGCTGGCCGCGGAACTGGCGGCGCAGGCGCGCTCCGTGATGGTCGCCATCGACCGGGAACTGGAAAGCAAGGCCCGTCCGCTGGAGCTTCTGGCGTCGTTGGGCCGCGACACCGTGGGCGATCTGTCGGTGCTGAAATCCCAAGCGCTTGAGGCGGTGCGCAGCCAGCCGGGCTGGTTGGCGATCGGACTGGTGGAGGTCGACAGCCTGTCCTTCCGCTTTCACACCCAGTTCCCATTGGGCGTTCAGCTTCCGCCGCCGCGGCTGGACGACGTGACACGAAAGGTCGCCGCCACGCGCCGGACGGTCGTCGGCGGGGTGCTGCCTCCGGGTGGGCCGCCGGGGCGTCCGGCTTTGATCGTCCGCGCGCCGATCCTGGATTTGGAGGGCGGGCCCGACCAGCCGGTCCGCCATGTCCTGTCGCTCGCGGTCGGGCTGGATGGGCTGGACGGCTTGCTGCGCGGGTCGGGAATACCGCCGGCCTGGACGGTGTCGGTCGTGGACCCGGCCCTGCTCATTGCTGCAAGATCCCGCGATCCCGAGCGGCATGTGGGGTATAAAGTGACGGACCAACTGGCGCCCCGGCTGATGGGGCAGCAACCGGGTCTGTTCAAGGCGACGACGCGGGACGGGCAGGAGGCGTTGATGCTCGTCCACCAGTCGCAGCAGACCGGTTGGTCCATCATCGTGGCCGTGCCGTTCGAGCAGATCAGCGCTCAGTTGAACCGGACACGCGCCACAATCCTGGTCGGTGCGGCGGGGGCCGGTCTGGCAACGCTGGTGCTGTCCCTGGTGGTGACGCGCCACGTTCGCCGCCGCCGTCACGCGGAGGGCGAGGCACGTGAGGCCCGCGAGGCCATGCTGGTGGAGCAGCGCCGCCGGCTGGAGGCGGAAAAGGAGCATGCGGAGGCCGCCAACCGGGCCAAGTCCGAATTCCTCGCCAACATGAGCCACGAACTGCGCACCCCGCTGAACGCGATCATCGGTTTCAGCGAGGCGCTGCTGTCCGGTCTGTTCGGCCCCAGCCCGCCCAAGCACCAGGAGTACATCGCCAGCATCCACGCTTCCGGCCAGCATCTGCTGTCGCTGGTCAACGACGTGTTGGACATGGCGAAGGTCGAGGCGGGGCGGCTGGAGCTGTATCCGGAGCCGGTGCCGATCACCGTCCTGCTGGGCGAGTGCCTGGATCTGATGGAGGCGGTGGCCGATCGGAAGGGCGTGCGGATGGAGGGGGAACTCGTCGAACGGGGCCTGACCGTGATTGCCGACACCGTCCGGCTGCGGCAGGCCGTTCTGAATCTGCTGTCCAACGCCATAAAGTTCACCCCGGCGGGTGGCCGCGTCCGGGCGGAGGCGGCGCGTCGGGAGGATGGCAGCGTGGCGCTGACCATCGCCGATTCCGGCATCGGCATGTCGCCGGAGGATATCCAGATCGCGCTGGAACCCTTCCGTCAGGTGAACAGCTACATGACCAAGGCGCAGTCCGGCACCGGTCTTGGGCTGCCGCTCGCCAAGCGTTTCGTGGAAGCCCATGGTGGGCGGCTGGAGCTGAGCAGCGTCGCCGGGGAGGGCACTGTGGTGAGCATCGTTTTGCCGAGCGCTCCGCCCGCCGAAAGCGCCGCCGCCCTGGCGCTGAAGACGGAGTGAGGCGGAGCGACCCGGTTTCGGTTCGCGGCTATCGGTTCACACTCAGGCCGCCAAACGCTTCAGCCGGGCTTCCATACTGTCGAGGCCGCTCACCAGTTCGTCCGCCGCCTGATCGGCGATGGCGCGGGCGAAGGTCCAGGCGTCGTCGGTGGCAAGGCGCGCCGCCTCGACGCGGGCGGACAGCCGGTTGCGCTGGCCGCGCAGGGTGTCGAGCGTGCGTTCCATCTCTTCCCGGACGTCGGGGCCGGACCGTTCCACCAGCGACCGCAGCCGGTCCAGCCGGTCGGCGGTTGCCCGAAGCAGATCGCGGCACTTGGCGTCGTGGGCGTGCCGGTTGCGCCAGCTCATCTCTCACTCCTCCCTTCGGATCTCTTGGGTACCGTTCAACCGGATGTCCGGCTCATGGTCCGGAATGGTGCCGCAGCGCAGTGGCATGCCTCTCAAGAGCATGATGCATTGCAAAAAATTTTGCTGCAGCGCCAAAATAAAAAACCGTCTGGTTGACCTTCCGTTGATATATGGAAGGCATTTCCAGTTCCCAAGGACTTGAAGTTTTGTATGTATTTCCCTAGACGGAGCGATCCGTTCCGTACTGAATGTTTCGGATTTCTTGTGTCCGATTGGATTCTTTCTGCACGATCAATCCCGTCCCGTCAAGCGGGCCAGGAGTATAGGGGCTGGGCGATTTGTCGCAGCCTGATGGAAGGACCCGTTTGGTGCCAAGCGGAGGCAAGACGGTGCGCCAGGCGCCGAAATAATTCGGTCGCCGCCCGGATTAAACCAGCCATTGACGACAAAGGGATGGATGTCGCTGCTGTGTCAGCCGATCAAGGGCCGATGCCGTTTGTTCCAGCAATTTGGAAGGAAGGGCGGAGGAAGGTCTTCACTCCGCCGCGACGCCGTAGGCGAAGCTTTCGGTGTTGGCCGGTTCCGGCAACGGGGCGGGGTGGTGCGCCGCGTGGTTGGTGCAGGTTGGACACTGGTTCGCGCAGTGGCTCTGCGCCATGTCCCGCATCATCGGAACGCATTTCCCGCATTGGATCTGGCGCTCGTAATGCCGGAAGACGGAGGCTGGCGTGCGGGCGCCGTTCTCGAGAGCCCTGGTTACCTGCTTGTCGTTCAGCGCGTTGCAGATGCAGACGTACATGGGTCCCCGGCAGCGGTGCTTATGGTGAGGTCTTGCTGATGCGAATGTGCTGCGATTGAGAATGATTGTCAATCGATCTGAGCCATAACAGCCGGATTTGAGCGGATTGCGGCGGAATGTCACAGCCCGTCCGGGCGGGGTACGGGCTTCGAGGCGGCTGTGGATTGCGTTGAGCGCTCTTGCAATCGAACGCCAGGGGCGTTAGCCCCTCGGCATGAGCGATTCATCTGACACGACTGCCGTCCAGCCGGCGCTGGGGCACGCCCCCCTGGGGCAGACCATCTATCTGGCGCCGGAGGGCTTCGTGCAGGACCTCGTGGCCGAACTCGGGGACGTGGCGGCGGTGGAGGACCGGCTGGTCTTCGCCGATGGGCCGGCGCGCCCCGCCGCCTGGGCGCAGAACATCTGGCACGACCCGGTGCGGATCGAGTTCGCCTCGATCAAGGAGGGGGCGCGGGCTCTGCGCTCCATCCAGCGGAACTGGGCGCTCTGGTCGCTGCGCCACCATCGGCGCGCCAGCCTGATCCAGGAAAACCTGCCGCACGTCTCGGCCAAGCCGGTGGTCTTCCCGTCGCCGCTGCCGACGGCGCCGCTGGGGTCCTGGACGCTGCTGGGCGAGAACACCATCGTTGCGGCGGCGCGCTGCTCCAGCCCCTACCGCCACGGCGAGGTCGCCTTCGTCGAGAACCGGACAGTGCCGCCCAACCGCGCCTATCTGAAGCTGTGGGAGGCGCTGACCCTGTTCGGAGAGCAGCCGGGGCCGGGCGACCGCTGCATCGACCTGGGTGCCTGTCCCGGCGGCTGGAGCTGGGTTCTGCACGAACTGGGCGCCAGCGTGGTCAGCGTGGACAAGGCGCCGCTCGACCCGGCCATCGCCGCCCTGCCGCGCATCGAGTTCCGGCAGGAGAGCGCCTTCGGCCTGAAGCCGCAGGACGTCGGGCCGGTGGACTGGCTGTGCTGCGACGTGATCTGCTACCCCACGCGCCTGTTGCGGCTGGTGCGGCAGTGGATGGACAGCGGGCTGGCCAAGCGCTTCATCTGCACGCTGAAATTCCAGGCGGAGACGGACCACGAGACGGCCCGCGCCTTCGCCGCCATCCCCGGCGGGCGGGTCCTGCACCTGCACCACAACAAGCACGAGCTGACCTGGATGTGGCCTGTGGGTCCGGTCTGATGACCGTATCTACGCCCGGCGCAGGGCCAGTTCCAGCGCCGGGGTGAGGATCGACGCGGCGGCGTGGCCGATCTCCACCACCTCCTCCGCATGGTCGAACTCCAGGATACCGATGTGGGAGAGGCGGGGCGCGATCAGCACGTCCGGCGGCTCGCCGGCCAGGCGGGACCGGGTGATGCGGTCCTGCATGATGTCGATGGACCCGGCCATCACGTCCATCACGTTGGGCGTGACGTCGGGGGCCGGGGTGCGCTCCAACTGGTTGGCGAGAAAGCGCGTGCGCGGCGCCGGGCGCCGCCCCATCCAGGACGCGATCTGCGAGGTCAGCGTTGAAAAGACCGGAGAGGTCGCATCGCCCGCCGTGGCCATCGCCGCTTCCGGAACGGCCTGTGCCGGCGGCATCCGTGCCGGCGGCATCTGGGCGGTCTTCGCTTCCGCCGCCTTGCGCAGCTTCGCGGCCCCGCGTCCGGATGGGCGGCTCAATGGCGACAATTCGCTGTTCAGGTTGACCGCGATCACCACGTCGGCCCCCAGCGCGCGGCAGAGCGACACCGGCAACGGATTGACCAAGGCCCCGTCCACCAGCCAGCGATCGTCGCGCCGCACCGCCGGGAACAGGCCCGGCATGGCGGCTGACGCTTGCACAGCGCTGAGCAGCGGCCCGTCGCGCAGCCAGATCTCCCGCCCGGTGCCGAGGTCGGTGGCGACGGCGGCGAAGGGTTTGTGAAGCCGGTCGATGGTGACTTCGGTCCGGTGGTTGCGGAAACGGTCGAAGGTGCGGTCGGCGGCCAGCAGCCCACCCCGGCGGAAGGTCAGGTCGATGATCCCCAACATGCCGAGCCAGCCCATGCTCTGCGCCCAGGTCTGCAATTCGTCCAGCTGCTCCGTCAGATAGGCCGCTCCGACCACCGCGCCGATGGAGGTGCCGCAGATCACGTCGGGTTCGACCCCGATCTCTTCCAGCGCGCGGAGAACGCCGATGTGCGCCCAGCCGCGCGCGGCCCCGCTGCCCAGGGCCAGTCCGATCTTCAGTCCGCTCACCGCCAGCACCTCATGTCTTGTTCGGGCTTGGGCAGGTTTGTCCGGCGCCACCGCGTCGATGGGTATCCAGAGGGATTTGGGGTGACGGACCGCCCGTGGGAACCCTTCCATCCGGCGCGCGCGGATCGCGCCCGGCGGCTCGCCCTTGGTGGGTATCGAAAATTGTACCCGCTTTTTCCTTCTATTTGTCTTGTATCATTTTTTCTTGTGATTAACTGTGGATCATCCAATGGATGAAAGACTTTCCGGGCGACGTTAACCAAACATCAACTGGAAACGTTCAATGTCGCTTTCAGCACGGACAGTCAGGGATGGCGGAGGTTGCCATGGCCCAGGATCTCAAGAGCTTCAAGAAGGATTGGCAGCGGTGGTCGGCGGCGGAGAAGCTGACGGCGGTCGCCATTCTGATCGTCGCCGCCGTCGCGTTGGGCGGCCCGGTGAGCATCCTTCTGTGATGTCTTTCCGGTGACCGCCCCACCCCGCCTCATCAAAGAAGCGAGGCGAGGGCCGCGATCCCGAATCCTCCCAGAACCGCGCCCGACGCGCGGTTGATCCACAGCATGGCGGCGGGCGTGACCCGGCGCCGGAACGCCCCGACCGAGGCGCTGAGTCCCAACCACCACAAGGCCGAACCGGTGAAGACGCCCGCGACGAGCAGGGCGGCCACGGTGGTGCTGTTCCCGTCGCCGCCCGCCGAAACGCCCAGCCCGCCGAACACCGCGGCGAAGCTGAGGATCGTCGCCGGGTTGGCGAGCGTCAGCGCGAAGGTCGAGGCGTAGGCTCCGGCCAGACCGGCGGCGTTGCTGGCCGCCGCGGGCCGCTCCGCCGGGCGGGCGCGCAGGGTGCTCCACCCCAGCCACAGCAGCATCAGCCCGCCCACCAGCTTCAGCGCCACCTGCGCCCCGATCAGCGCGTCGGTCACCAGCGCCACCCCGAAGCCGGCGATGGCGCCATACACCGCGTCCGCGCTGGCAGCACCCAGCCCGCTGACGAAACCGTGCGCCGGCCCGTCGGCCAGGGTGCGCCGGATGCACAGAAGCCCGATCGGTCCGACGGGTGCCGCGATGCTGAATCCGATGATCAGGCCCTTCAGAAGGGCGGGCAGCGTGTCCATGGCGGACGCTCCGAATGGTCAGTCTGAATCCATGGGAAGGATCGGCGTCTCCTTGACGGACGACAGCGCGATCACGGTGTGGGAGCGGACCACGCCCGGCAGGCTTTTCAGCCGCTCGGACAGGAAGCGTTCCAGCGCGTCCGTGTCGGGCACGCGCACCTTCAGCAGATAGGACCAGTCCCCGGTGACGTGGTGGCATTCCTGAACCGCCGGTGTGGCGCGCATGGCGTCGCGGAAGGGCGCGTCATGCTCCGGACGGTCCAGCAGCACCTCCACGAAGGCCAGCACGTCCAGCCCGGCGGCCTTGGGGGAGACCCGCGCGCCCCAGCCTTGGATCACGCCGCCGGCTTGCAGCTTCTTCAGCCGTTCGTTCACGGCGGACACCGACAACCCCGCCGCCGCGCCGATGTCGGCGTAGGAAGCGCGCCCGTCTGCCTGGATATGCGATATTATTTTGCGGTCTATCTCATCCATGGCAGCAATATTTGCCGACTTATCGGCGAAAGGCAAGGCTGTTTTCCGTCAATCTCCCATCTGCCGGAAATCCGGCTTTCCGGTGCCGCAACGCGGGCAATACCAATCCGCCGGCAAGTCCTGAATGGGGCGGTTCCGGCGGGGAAGGGTGGGCATGGCGGAGTGTCCGGCGGTTCGGGGTGCCGCACTGTGCGCCGCGTTGCTTTGCGGGTTGATGACGGTTGCCGGACGAAAAGAGTGGCGTCAGCGCCGCCGCGGCGCCTTGCCCTTGAGATGCGCCCGCTGAAGCTTCGCGCCGGCCAGATCAGCCCCGTCCAGGTCGGCGTTTTCCAGATCGGCGTCGGTCAGGTTGGCCTGGACCATGCGGGAATCGGTCAGCATCGCCTGCCGCAGATCGGCACCCATCAGGTTGGCGGCCCAGGAGCGGCCCGTTGGCCGCCCGCTGGGGTCCTTGATCTCCGCCGGGCCGAGGTTGACCCGCGTCAGGTCGGCCCCGGTCAGCCGGGCGAAGCTGAGATTGGCGCCGGACAGGTCGGCTCCCATCAGGTTCGCGCGCTCCAGATTGGCGCCGGACAGGTCGGCCATCATCAGGCGCGCGCCGGTCAGCGCCGCGTCGGACAGGTTGGCGCCGCGCAGGGACGCCGCGCTGAGATTGACGCTGCGCAGGTCGGCGCGGCTGAGGTCGGTGCCGTCCAACTCGGCCCGCTCGCCGCGCTGGCCGAAGCTGTCGATCCAGCGTTCATGGTCGAAGATCGCCCGCTGGATCTCGGACCCCATGCTGTCGATGGGGCGGGTCATGCAGGCGGAACCGAGCTTGGCTTGGGACAGGTCGCAATCGACCATCCGCGTGCCGACCAGATCGGCGTTGTCGAAGGTGGCGCCGTCCAGCAGGGCGCCGGACAGATCGGCCCCGTTCAGCCGCGCGCAGGACAGGTTGGCGTCGGTCAGCACCGCCCCGGTCAGATCGGCGTTCTGAAGGACCGCCCCGCAGAGGTCGGCCTCCGTCAAATTGGCCCCGGCCAGCACCGCCCCGGTCAGGTCGGTCGGAATGCCGCCCTCCGCCATGGCGCCGCCCTGTAGCCGGGCCAGGACGGAGCGGTGCGTTTGCCGGGTGGCTTCGGCCTCCTGGATGTCCGGGCCGGTGCCGCGGCGGGAGGCGCCCCCCGGTTCCAGAGTCCCGGCGCGCAGGTCCGCGCCGCGCAGATTGGCGTTCGAGAAATCGGCGGCGCGCAGCCGGGCGCCGCGCAGATCCGTCTGCATCAGATTGGCGCGCGTGATGTCCGCGTCGCGCAGATCGACGCCGAACAGATCGGCGCCCGCCAGATTGGTGCCGCTGAGCCGGCAGCGCGCCAGCTTCGCCCCGACCAGCCGGGCGCCGCGCAGATCGCGTTGCGACAGGTCGGCGCCCTCCAGATCGGCGAGCGTCAGATTGGCGCGCGCGCCGCCCGGCTGGCCCTTGATCCAACGGGCATGCCTTTCCAGAACCTCGGCCAGCTGATCGGGCCGAAGATAGGAGGTAGCCGGCGCAGGAGCTGTGGCGACGGGGGGCACGGGAAGGAATCTTACGGCGGTTGTTTTCACTCGCCAAACTATGGGGGCGGATTCCTTACTGAAGGCTAAACGGTACAGCTCATGGCGGTACTCCTTATGGTTGCCGTTTTTTGCTCCGCCCTTGTCACGGCTTTTTCCTAAAGGAGAACTGGCGAATCGCGGCTGCGGTTCGCTGTGTTTCACTTCTGAAACGCGGCGGCCCGCCTCCCCGGCGGGCGGGAATCCGGCCCGGAAGGCCCTGAGAATACGCCGCTTTTCCAAGCTTTAACCATTGGTTCCTTGACACAAGCGGGGGCTTTGCCGCCAAAAGGCATCGGACAAAAAAGGGGTGGTGCGACTGCCGCTCCGTTTCAGGACCCGATGGAGGCATGATGACCGAGGCGAAAGTCCAGTCGACCCCAGCAGCGAAGCTCGGCCGGCGGGAACTGTTGCGCTTCGGTCTGGCCACGGCCGCCGCCGGGATGGTGATGGCGCCGGACGTATCGGAAGCCGCGCTGCGCGCTCCGCCGCGGCAACTGGTCCTCCTCAACCTCCACACCGGGGAGAGGGTGCGCACCGAATATTGGGCCAAGGGCCGCTACCAGCGGGATGGCCTGCGCGAGATCAACCGCCTGCTGCGCGACCACCGTACGGGTGCCGTCCATCCGATCGACCCGAAGCTGCTGGATCTGCTTCACGCCCTGACGCGCAAGGTCGGCGGCAAGAACCCGGTGCACGTCATCTCCGCCTACCGCTCCCCGGAAACCAACGCCTGGCTGCGTGAGCAGGATGGTAGCGGCGTGGCCCAGAACAGTTTCCACACGCAGGGAAAGGCCATCGACCTGCGGGTGCCCGGCCTGCCGCTGCGCACCTTGCAACGGGCGGCGCTCAGCCTGAGAGGGGGCGGGGTGGGCTATTATCCGGAGAGCAACTTCGTCCATGTGGATGTCGGGCCGAAGCGTCACTGGGTGTCCTGACCGGCCTTCCGCTTTGCCTTGTTGATGCTTGGCAACGGCCCGTTACGGCATCTAACGTTCCCTCAAACCCATAGATAGGGTGAATAAGGGAACGGGAGACATCCATGACCATTCCAACCACGATTCTTCCTTCGGGAACCGCCATGCCGGTGCTCGGCCAGGGCACCTGGTACATGGGAGAGGACAGCCGAGACCGGGCGCGGGAGGTGGCGGCGCTTCGGCTTGGCCTCGACCTCGGCATGACGCTGATCGACACGGCTGAGATGTACGCCGACGGCGGGGCGGAGGAGGTGGTCGGCGAAGCCATCGCCGGGCGCCGCGACGAGGTGTTCCTGGTCAGCAAGGTGCTGCCGATGAACGCCAGCCGCCGCGGCACCATCGCCGCCTGTGAGCGGAGCCTGAAGCGCCTGCGCACCGACCGGATCGACCTCTATCTGCTGCACTGGCGCGGCAGCCACGACTTCACCGAGACCATCGGCGCTTTCGAGACGCTGATGCGTGACGGCAAGATCGGCCAGTGGGGCGTCAGCAACCTGGATCTCCAGGATATGGAGGAACTGGTGGGCTTGCCGGGCGGGGAGGGCGTGCAGACCAACCAGCTTCTCTACAACCTGACGCGCCGGGGCATCGAACACGACCTTCAGCCCTGGTGCCGCGCGCGCGGCATCCCGGTCATGGCCTATTCGCCCATCGAGCAGGGGCGGATGCTGCGCCACCCGGAACTGCGCCGCGTTGCCGAAAGGCATGGCGCGACCCCGGCCCAGGTGGGATTGGCGTGGCTGCTGCGCCAGGACGGAGTGATCGCGATTCCCAAGGCGTCGGACCCCGCCCATGTCCGCGACAATCGCGCCGCCGCCGATCTGCGGCTCGACGAGCAGGACCTCGCGGACCTCGACCGGGCCTTTCCGCCGCCGCGCGGGCCGCGTCCGCTGGAGATGCTGTAGCGCGGCGAAGCGCCGCGCGTCCGGTGGCGGACTCGCTTTCCTCGGTCGGATGGCCTATGCATGCTGCATTGCGGAATCAGGCATACCTGATTCCGCGTGCCGGTCATTCGGGAATCGAAGCATGCTCGCCATCGTCCTTCTGTCCATGCTGCTGTCGGGATTCGCCATCATCGTGGCGCGGATTCTGGTCGCTCAGGTCGCCGCCGCCGGTATGCCGGTGCGCGATCCGTGGTCGCCCGACCATCTCCGCCGGGTGAAGACGGCCCGCAAGGCGCAGGAGGAGATTGAGGGCGGCCCCGCCTGGGCGTCGTTCCCGCGCGCGCTTTGACGCCTTTCATCAAAATAAGGTCGGGTTCCCAGAAGCAAGTCGGGCCGGGAAATCTCCCGGCCCGACTGCGTTCGGGTGCTGTCGTTCTATCGGTGCCTTATTGGCGGTGCCTTACTGGGCCGGCTCCGCCGCCATCTTCGAGGTGGGCAGGGTTGCCGTGACCTGGCGGGCCCGCATCGGCTTCAGGACGAAGATGGCCATCAGGGCGGCAATGCCGTTCACCGCGGCGGCGAAGAAGAACACCGCCTGCCAGCTTCCGGTCGAGGCCACGGCCACGTTGGCGAAGGGAACGACCAGCGACGCGGTGCCCTTGGCGGTGTAGAGCAGGCCGGCGTTGGTGGTGGCGAACTTCGAGCCGAAGGAGTCGCCGCACAGCGCCGGGAACAGGCTGTAGATCTCACCCCAGGCGAAGAACACCAGACCCGTCAGGATGACGAAGGCGACGGGGTCGTGGCCCCACTGGTTCAGCGCCAGGATGCCGAAGCATTCCAGGGCGAAGGCGATGAACATGGTGTTCTCGCGGCCGATGTGGTCCGACACCCAGCCGAAGAAGGGGCGGGTGATGCCGTTCAGCACGCGGTCGATCGACAGGGCGAAGGTCAGCGCCGGCAGGGTCAGGCCCATGATGCTGACGGGCACGCCGTCCAGATGGAAGTCCTTGGCGATGGGGCCGAGCTGCGCGGTCGCCATCAGGCCGCCCGCCGCCACCATCACGAACATGGCGTACATGACCCAGAAGACCGGGGTCTTCAGCATCTGGACCGGGGTGTAGCTCTCGCGGGTCTGGGCGACCGCCGAGCGCGTGTTCTCCGGAACCTGACCCTTCTTCGGGGACGCCAGGAACCAGGCCAGCGCGAGGATCACAGCGCCCTGGCCGATGCCGAAGGTCATGAAGGTGGCTTCGTAACCCGACGAGTGGATCATGTTGGCGATGGGAACGACCGTGAGGGCCGAGCCGGCGCCGAAACCGGCGGCGGTCAGGCCGGCGGCGAGGCCGCGGCGGTCGGGGAACCACTTCAGCGCGTTGCCCACGCAGGTGCCGTAGACGGCGCCGGCACCGATGCCGCCCAGCGCCGCGCCCAGATAGAGCATCGCCAGAGTGTCGGCGACCGAGTTGATCGCCCAGGCCGCGGCGCACAGCGCGCCGCCGATCAAAACCACGATCCGCGGGCCGAATTTGTCGACGAACCAGCCTTCGATCGGAACCAGCCAGGTTTCCATGACGACGAAGATGGTGAAGGCGACCTGAATGGACGCGCGGCCCCAGTGATACTTATCGTCGATCGGGTTGACGAACAGAGTCCAGCCATACTGAAGGTTCGCGATCATCGACATGCAAATGACGCCGATGACGAGCTGGAACCAACGGCCGCCGAGGGGGGCCTTTGGGGCCTCCGTGAGGGCTTGGTGCATTTGTCTCCTCCTAGAAGCGATCTCTTTGCGAAGCGAACTCTTTTGTTTGAGTCGGGTTGTTGTTTTTCTTTTTATTGACCGGAGGCTTCCCGTGGTGTGCCGGGTTCGTCTCCTTCGCCTTGGCTTGACCGCGGAACCCGCCGCTTGGTGTGGACGGCTTAAGTTCCCGAGGCAACCGTTTTTGGCATTAGAGATATGGTATGCCAGATACAGTTTCTGGTGCAAGCTGTTTGTAGGCATAGCAAATGGAGAGGGCTTGCGCGGATTGTCCTGCCACCTTCGAAAGTGTCGAAAACACACATCCGATTGGGATTCGATGCGCCAGGGCAGCAGGCGTGCGGATTGTTCACTTGTGAGGGGATCGTGACTAATGTGGTATATGGTATACGAACAGAGGGAAATGACACCGATGGCAATCCATCGGCAACAGGGGAGGAGACGACACGATGACCACCGCCATTTTCACTCACCCGGACTTCCTGGCGCACGACACCGGCCCAGGCCATCCGGAGCGTCCGGAGCGGATCTCCGTGGTTTGGGAGGTGCTGGACCGCGAAGCCTTCCGCGGACTGCCCCGGCACGAAGCCCCGGAAGCGGAGGTGGAGCAACTCCGCTGGGTGCATGATTCGGCCTATGTGGACGCGGTGCTGAAGGCGGTGCCGGAGGATGGCTATGTCCGGCTGGACGCCGACACTGTGCTGTCGGCCACCTCCCGCTCGGCGATTCTGCGGGCCGCCGGGGCGGTCTGCGCGGCGGTGGACGCGGTGCTGGACGGGACGGCGAGGAACGCCTTCTGCGCCGTCCGCCCCTGCGGCCACCATGCGGAGCCGGCCCGCGCCATGGGCTTCTGCGTCTTCAACAATGTGGCCGTCGGCGCGGAGCACGCCCGCAAGCGGCGCGGCCTGACCCGCGTCGCCGTGGTCGATTACGACGTCCATCACGGCAACGGCACCCAGGCCATGTTCTGGGACGACGCCGATCTGTTCTTCGCCTCCACCCACCAGTCGCCGCTCTACCCCGGCACCGGCTCGATGGGGGAGACCGGAATCGCCGGCAACATCGTCAACGCGCCGCTGCCGCCCTACGCCGGGACGGTGGAATTCCGGCAGGCCATGGAACGCCGGATTCTTCCAGCCCTGGAGGAGTTCCAGCCGGAGTTGATCCTGATCTCCGCCGGATTCGACGCCCACGCCCGCGACCCGCTGGCGTCGCTGAATTTCTCCAGCGCCGACTTCGAGTGGGCGACCCGCAAGCTGGTGGAGGTCGCGGACCGTCTGTGCGGCGGGCGCGTGGTGTCGGTGCTGGAGGGCGGCTACGACACGGAGGGGCTCGCGGAAGGATGCGCCGCCCATCTCCAAGCCCTGATGCGCGGCTGACCGTGCCGCCGCCGCATGGCGCCCTCATCAATTGGGATATCTTTTCGAAGGTCTTTGTGCGGGTGCATCATGCAAGCAGTTGCTTCCCGTACTGATTATCTGGTATACCAAATACCAGAGCGGGCAAATCAGCGTCCCTCAAAGACACCAAGAAAGGGAGTAACGCACGATGGACCAGCGGATCGCCGAACCGAACGCCTCCAAGAACGCTGCCGACCAGCACACCATCGAAATCACCCTGGCGAAGACCGACGCCGACATCGCCGACAGCTATCCGGTGGTGAAGGAACTGCGCACCCACATGACCGACGCCGACGCCTACGGCGCCCAGATCCGCCGCCAGATGGAGGACGGCTACAACCTCGCCCTCCTGCGCATCGACGGCGAGGTGGCCGGCTGCGGCGGCTTCCGCGTCCACGAGACGCTGTCGCGCGGCCGCTATATGTATGTCGAGGATCTGGTCACCTCGCCGAAGCACCGCTCCTTCGGGCTGGGCGACAAGCTGTTCGACTGGCTGGCCGCCCAGGCGCGCGAGAAGGGCTGCGCACAGATGGAAATCATTTCCGGTGTCCAGCGCGGCGACGCGCACCGCTTCTATCACCGCAAGCGGATGACGGTTAAGGCGTTCCAGCTCGTCCTTCCGCTCACCTGATCGCTCACGCCGGATAGACCCGCGAGCCGGGCGTCCGGACGGGCCGGGTGCCCGGTTTTTCCATGCTCGATTTTTCATTGGAAAACCCAGGATTCCCGCCCGATTCCGGATCATGCCCCTCCCTCGACAGGGTCTATTTTGCCAGTTGACATCTGGTATCTGGTATACCAAACTCTGTATTTGTTCGGTGTGCTGATTGATTGGGGTTACTGCAAAGGCTGCGCGGCGCGTGGCCGATAAATGGGGGAGAGGAAACGGGTTATGAAGATCTGCATCTTTGGGTCCGGGGCCATCGGCGGCTATCTTGGTGTGCGTCTCCACCAGGCCGGAGCCGATGTCAGCCTCGTGGCGCGCGGTG
The DNA here is from genome assembly GCA_023411035.1 of Pseudomonadota bacterium. Taxonomy (GTDB): domain Bacteria; phylum Pseudomonadota; class Alphaproteobacteria; order Azospirillales; family Azospirillaceae; genus Azospirillum. Next base: position 2,423 of record JAEYPE010000184.1, on the reverse strand, counting down.
CCCATCTCGCGGCCATGCGCGAGAACGGCGTCAAGCTGATCGTCGGAGAGGAAGAGACGGTCGTCCGCCCCCGCTGCACCGACAACGCGGCGGAACTCGGCCCGCAGGACTACGTCATCATCGGTCTGAAGGCCCACTCCGTCCCCGGCGTGGTGGACGCCATCCAGCCGCTGCTGGGCAAGGACACCGCCGTGGTCACCGCGGTCAACGGCATCCCCTATTGGTATTTCTACAAGAACGGCGGCGAGTTCGAGGGCCGGGTGCTCGACACCGTCGATCCGGGCGGAATCCAATGGAAGGGCCTGGGGCCGGAGCGAGCCATCGGCTGCGTCGTCTATCCCGCGACGGAGGTCGTCGAACCGGGCGTCATTCAGCACATCTACGGCGACAAATTCTCGCTGGGCGAGCCGGACGGCACCCAGTCCGATCGCGTGAAGAAGCTTAGCGCCGCCATGGAGGCCGGTGGCCTGCGGGCCCCGGTGCTGGACCGCATCCGCGACGAGATCTGGCTGAAGCTGTGGGGCAACCTCTGCTTCAACCCGATCAGCGCGCTCACCCACGCCACGCTGGACGTCATCTGCTCCGATCCGGAAACCCGCGCCGTCGCCAAGGCGATGATGCTGGAAGCCAAGGAGATCGGCGACCGCCTGGGCGTCCATTTCCGGGTGGATGTGGAACGCCGCATCAACGGGGCCGGCGCCGTCGGCGCGCACAAGACCTCCATGCTTCAGGATCTGGAGCGCGAGCGCCCGATGGAGATCGATGCCCTGCTGTCGGTGGTTCAGGAAATGGGCCGCATGGTCGGCGTCGCCACCCCGACCATCGACGTGGTGCTGGCGCTCGTCCGTCAGCGCGGCGAAATCGCCGGCTGCTACACGCGCCCTCATCGGGCATCGCCAGAGGCCGCACCTGCGGTCGCCGCCCAGTAGGGCGGAAACGGTCCGGCCCCGCACCAAGAAGCCAACGCCCCGAAAGACAAAGCGAAGCAACGCCGAGGGGCCGGACATTCGGTTCAAAGGAGGAGCGTCATGAGGGTTGAAGACATTCTCCGCCGGAAGGGGACGCGCATCGGCACGGTGCGCATCAACGAAACCGTGGAAACGGCGTTGCGCCTTCTGAAGGCGGAGAACACCGGCGCGCTGGTGGTCAAGGACGTCTGCCGGACAGAGGGCAACACGGTCGTCGGGGTCATTTCCGAACGCGACATCGTGCGCAGCCTGACCGACCGCGGGCCGGGCATCCTGTCCCTGCCGGTCACGGCGGTGATGAGCAACCATCCCGTCTGCTGCGCGCCCGGCGATTCCGTCCGCCGCGTGCTTCAGTTGATGGACGAACACACCGTCCGCCACATTCCGGTCCTGGACGGCGCCTCGCTGGTCGGTGTGGTCAGCGTACGCGATCTCATCAAGGCGCAGCTTGAGGCCGCGCCGCCGGACGCCGTGCCGGGCGAAGCCGTCAGCTATCCCGTCGCGGCGGCCTAGCAATGGCCAGCCGGCGCCCAAGGGAGCATCGAGGGCGGCGGGTCCGGCGGCGGTCACCCGCATCCATCCCGGGTGACCGCTCCGCCGCCCTCCGGGGCTGAAGCCGGACCACGTTCCGGCACAGACATCATTCGAGTATTGACCGGCGGGCCGCCCGCCGAGGCCGCCCGCCGTCAAGGCCGGAGCGCTGACGCCTCGTCCTGCCGAATGCTTTGGGAGGCAATCAAGAATCATGAAAATCGCCATACCCAGGGAGCGGCGCGCGGGCGAGAATCGCGTCGCGGCGTCTCCGGAAACCGTCAAGAAGATCAAAGGTCTCGGTCTCGACGTGGTGGTCGAGACCGGCGCCGGTCTGGGTTCGAACCTGCCGGACCGGCTGTACGCCGAGGCCGGCGCCACCATCGCGCCGGACGCGGCCTCGGCGCTGGCCGACGCCGACATCGTGCTGAAGGTGCAGCGCCCGCTGCTCGCCGGGGAAGGGGACCGCGACGAGCTGGCGCTGATCCGGCGCGGCGCCCTGCTGCTCGGCATCCTCCAGCCCTACAACGCGCGGGAGTCGCTGACGGCCTACGCCGAGGCCGGGGTCACCGCCCTGGCCATGGAGTTCATGCCGCGCATCACCCGCGCCCAGGTGATGGACGTGCTGTCCTCGCAGGCCAACCTGGCCGGCTACAAGGCGGTGGTCGACGCGGCCAGCGAGTATGGCCGGGCCTTCCCGATGATGATGACCGCGGCGGGCACGGTGCCGCCGGCCCGCGCCTTCATCATGGGCGTCGGCGTCGCCGGTCTGCAGGCCATCGCCACCGCCAAGCGGCTGGGCGCCATCGTCTCGGCGACCGACGTCCGTCCGGCGGTCAAGGAGCAGGTGCAGAGCCTGGGCGGCAGCTTCGTCGCGGTGGAGAACGAGGAGTTCAAGCAGGCCGAGACGGCGGGCGGCTACGC
>JAEYPE010000181.1 GCA_023411035.1 Pseudomonadota bacterium | reverse complement strand
GGGCGGGGCCGGGGCCTTCGGGGCCGCGGCGATGACCAGCGCCGGCACGATGGTGCCCGGCAGCAGCAGGGGAAGCGGCTGGCCCGCCGGTCCCGTCGTCGGCGTGGCGGGCGCCGGGCTGGGCAGGATCACCGTGGGGGGCGCGGAGCCCTGGGGCAGTGTGACGGGCGTCTGGGCTGGGGTGTTCGGGGTGGCCGGCGTGCCCTGGGTCAGCACCAGCACCTTCGCCGCGAGGCTCTGGGTTGGGGAGGACGCCGTGGGGTCGTTCTGCGCCTGACCCAGCAGCACCTGCGCCGGGGTGATCTGGAGCGTCACCGGCTTGTCGGCAGGCAGCGGAGTCGGGGTTTGCAGCAGCACGTCCCCCGCCTGGGTGCGCACGCGGGCCAGCCCGTCCGGCGTGGTGCCGACGACGGTGCCGGTCAGCACCACCGGGCGGGCGACGTCCTGCAACCGCTCCGGCAGAGCCTTGACCGTACCCTCGGCGACCGCCACCGGGGCGGGCGTGGGGGAGGCGGCCGCCGCGGAGGCGGGCGTTCCGGTGACCGGGGGTGGAAGGGCGCCCCCCATCCCAGGGCTTACTGGCCGTTCAGAAGCCGCTGGGCGATGGCCAGCACGTCCCGCGCGGCGTCGGAGCTTGGGGAGCGGGTCAGCAGCGGCGACTGGTTGCGGATGGCGTCGCGCACCTTCAGGTCGCGGCGGATGATGCCCGCCAGTGCGGGCTTGTACTTCAGGAAGTTCTGGCAGGCTTTCAGGATGGTGCCGTAGGTGCGCTCCCCGTCCTTCACGCTCTGCGCCATGTTCACCACGACGCGCAGATCGGCGGCGGGGTTGGTGGCGTGGGTCAGCTTGATGAAGGCGTAGGCGTCGGTCAGCGAGGTCGGTTCGTCCGTCGTCACCACCAGCGTCGTCCCGGCGGGGCCGGACAGGGTGCGCACGGTACGGTCCACGCCCGCGCCCATATCCATGATGACGCAATCGTAGCGGCGCGCCAGCTCCATCAGGTCGTTGCGCAGGCCGGACAGGCGCTGGCTCGGCAACTGGGCGAGCGTACCTGAACCGGAGCGGCCCGCGATGATGTCGAAGCCGCCTTCGGTGTAGCGCTGGGCCGCGCGGCCGAGCGTCACGTCGCCGTTGATGACCGCACCCAGATCGTTCTTCGGCTGGAAACCGAGCTGGATGTCCACGTTGGCAAGGCCCAGGTCGCCGTCGAACAGCAGCGAGTTCCTGCCCATCTTGGTCAGCGCGTGGACGAGCGTGATCGAAAACCACGTCTTGCCGACGCCGCCCTTTCCGCTGGCCACGGCGATGACGTTGGCGCCGCGCAGCGGGCGAACGTTCTTGAGGGCGTCCGGAAACACCGGGTCAGTCATGGGAGGGTCCTCGACGAAGAACGAACGGCTTTGGTCTTGGCAGGGGCTGCCGGTTTGGGCCGGCTGCGCGCGGCCTTGTCCTCGGCGGGCATCATCAGGCGGGCGAAGGCCACCGGGTTCAGCGGTGTCAGCCCCTCGGCCACCTTGGAAGAAACGCTGGCGTTGCAGAAGGCCATCCGCGAGCGGTGCGCGGTGCCCAGGAGACTGCCCAGCCGACGCGCCATGTCGAGCCGGGTGATGAGCATCCGCCGCACGCCCAGCGCTTTGAAGGATTGGGCGATGTCGGCGGCTTCCATGGCGTCCAGGCCGGCGGGAAGCACGAGGATCGGCTCCGCCACGCCGGCGGACAGCAGGGCCTTAAGGTCGGCCATGTCTTCCCGGTTGTAGGGGTTGCGCCCGGCGGTATCCACCAGGACGACGTCGGCGCCGCGGCTGACTTCGAACGCGCCCGTGAGCGCGTCGGGGTCCTCCACCGTCGCCAGCTTGATCTTCATCAGACGGGTGAAGGCGGCCAGCTGTTCCATGCCGCCCGCGCGCACCGTGTCGGTGGTGATGACGCCGACCGAGCGTTTGCGGAACACCGCCTGCGCGGCCAGCTTGGCGACCACCAGCGTCTTGCCGCTGCCCGGCGGGCCGACCAGGATCAGCGGCTTGTTGCCGCCGCGCCGATCCTGCAAGGGGCTGAAGGTGAACATGGAGTCGAGCGCCGCCCCCAGCGCCAGCGCCGGATCGTCGGTGTCCAGCCCGGCGGCGGCGTCGATGAGCTGTTCGGCCAGCGCCGCGGGCACGCCGTGGCGGTGCAGCACGTCGGCCACAACCTCGCCCACGTCGATTTCCGGCTCCTCCTCGACCACCGCCATGGGGCGCGCGGCCCTGGCGGGTTGGGTCGAGCGCGTCTGCGCCATCAGCAGATCGTCGTCCTCCACCGCCGCGGTCACGCGCACGCCGCCGCCTTCCTCCTCGCGCGTGGCGACGATGATGGCATCGTCGCCCAACGTCTGGCGGACCATGCGCATGGCTTCGGACATGGACTTGGCGTGGAAGGACTTCAGCCGCATCGGCTCGCCTCCCGCCCGTCACGGCATGTGGTCATGGCCTGCATCAGATCTGCCCCAGGGTCTTGATCCGCGCCTTGGGGTGGATCTCGTTCTGCGACATCACCACGGTGGCCGGCCGGAACCGCTCGACGATGGAGCGGACGAAAGGACGGATCAGGGGGCTGGTCAACAGGACGGGGGTCTCGCCCATCATGGCGTGTCGCTCGAAGGTTTGGCGGACCGAAGTGATGAATTGCTGAAGCCGGCTCGGCGCCATCGTCAGTTGCCGGTCGTCGCCGTCGCCCACCAGCGATTCCGCGAACGCCTGCTCCCATTCGGGGGACAGGGTGACGAGCGGGATGAAGCCCATCTCGTTGATGTTCGCGTCGCAGATCTGCCGCGCCAGGCGCGTGCGCACATGTTCGGTGATCTGCGTGATGCTGCGGGTCTGGCTTGCCGCCTCCGAAACGCCCTCCAGGATTGTTGCAAGATCGCGTACCGAAACCCGTTCTGCAAGCAGGTTCTGCAACACCCGTTGCAATCCGCCCACAGTGATCTGCGCCGGCACCACATCGGCGATCAGTTTCTGGTGTTCCTTGTCCAGCTCGTCCAGCAGCTTCTGCGTCTCGGTGAAGGACAGCAGCTCCGGCATGTTGTCCTTGATGAGTTCCGTCAGATGCGTGGTGATGACCGTGGACGGATCGACCACCGTGTAGCCCTTGAACAGCGCTTCCTCGCGGTAGCCCGGCTCGATCCAGATGGCGGGCAGGCCGAAGGTCGGCTCGACCGTCTGCTCGCCGGGCAGGCTCATGGCCTCGCCGCGCGGGTCCATGACCAGCAGCATGTTCGGGCGGATGTCGCCGCGCCCCGCCTCGATCTCCTTGACGCGGATGATGTAGGCGTTGGGCGGAAGCTGGAGGTTGTCCTGGATGCGCACCGCCGGCATGACGAAGCCGACCTCGCCGGCGATCTGCCGGCGCAGCCCCTTGATCTGGTCGGTCAGCCGGTGGCTTCCCGCCTGCGGCTGGTTGATCAGCGACAGCAGGCCGTAGCCCAGCTCCAGCCGGATCAGGTCGATGGCCAGCGCGGTGGAGATCGGCTCGTCCGCCACCGGGGCGGGGGCGCCGCCGGGCCCCATGCCCGCGGCCTCCGCGGCGGCGGCCTCGGCTTCCTCCGCCTCTTTCTTCGCGCGCATCTTCGGCAGGTACCAGGCGGCCGCCCCCACGCCGGCGACCACCGGCAGGAAGGGCAGCATCGGCATGCCGGGCATCAGGGCCAGCAGGCCGATGGCCCCCGCCGACAGGCCCAGCGCGCTGACGTGGTTGGTGAGCTGCCCGACCACCGCCTTGTCGGTGGAGCCGCCGGTGCCGGCCTTCGACACCAGGAAGCCGGCGGAGATGGAGATGACCAGCGCCGGGATCTGCGAGACCAGACCGTCGCCGATGGTCAGCTTCGTGAAGGTGTCCAGCGCCTGCATGATCGGCATGTCGTAGCGCAGGACCGCCAGCGACACGCCGCCGATGATGTTGATGAACATGATCATGATGCCGGCGACCGCGTCGCCCTTCACGAACTTCGACGCACCGTCCATGGAGCCGAAGAAGGCGCTTTCGTCTTCCAGCTCCTTGCGCTTGGTGCGGGCGGTGGTCTCGTCGATCATGCCGGCGGACAGGTCGGCGTCGATCGCCATCTGCTTGCCGGGCATGGCGTCCAGGGTGAAGCGTGCCGCCACTTCGGCGATGCGGCCCGAACCGGCGGTGATGACCTTGAAATTCACGATCGTCAGGATCGCGTAGACGATCACGCCGATGATGAAGTCGCCACCCATGACGAAGCCGGCGAAGGCTTCGATCACATGGCCCGCCGCCGCGGTGCCCTCATGCCCCTGCGTCAGGATCAGGCGGGTGGACGCCATGTTCAGCGACAGGCGCAGCAGCGTGGTGATGAGCAGGATCGTCGGGTAGGACGACAGGTCCAGCGGCCTTTCGATGAACAGCACTACCATCAGGATCAGGACCGAGATGGTGATGTTCAGCCCCAGCATCATGTCGAGCAGGAGCGGCGGCAGCGGCAGGATCAGCCCGACGACGATCAGCATGATGCCGGCGGCCATCACGAGGTCGCCGCGCTTCAGCGCCTTCTTCGCGACGGACACCATGTCGGTCAGCGCCGTCATGTTGCCGCCGCCGCCGCCGGTTCGCGCTCCTGGATTGTGTTCGGTCAGTGCCATGCCGCCGTTCCTCCGCCTTCCTCCCGATCAGCGGATCAGATGGCCGCCCGTTCCTCGGAGCCCGGCGGCGGCACGGCCATGCCCTCCTCGCTGTACTGCTTCAGCTTGTTGCGCAGCGTGCGGATGGAAATGCCCAGGATGTTCGCCGCGTGGGTGCGGTTGCCCAGGCAGTGGGACAGCGTGCCGATGATCAGGTCGCGCTCGACCTCCGCCACCGTGCGCCCGACGAGGCCCTGAACGGCGGGTGCGCCGGAGGCCGCCCCGGCGTTGCCGTAGGCCGCGGCCCCCGCCGCATGGCCCGGCGGCGGCGCGTAGGAGGTTGGATAGCCCGGCGGAGGGGCATAGCCGCGCGGCGCCTGCGGGACGGTGCCGCCCGGCCCGGCGAAGGGGTTGGCGACCGGCGAGTTGGTCGGGATCGACGCCTGGGCCGACCCTTCCGGGGCCAGCATCTGGCTGGTCAGCATGATCGATTCCGGCCCCACCGTCTCCGATTTGGAGAGCAGCACGGCGCGGTGCATGGTGTTTTCCAGCTCGCGCACGTTGCCGCGCCAGTGGTGGGCGCGCAGCATCAGCAGCGCGTCGTCCGACAGCCGCTTCTCGCCCAGACCGTTGGCCTGCGCATATTTCTTCAGGAAATGGTCGGCGATCATCGGAATGTCGGCGGGCCGTTCGCGCAAGGACGGGATCGCGACGCTGAAGACGTTCAGGCGGAAATACAGGTCTTCGCGGAAGTTGCCGGCGCGGACCTCGTTCTCCAGATTGCGGTTGGAGGTGGCGATCAGGCGCACGTTGACCTTCACCGGCTGGGACGAGCCGATGCGGTCGATCTCTTTCTCCTGGATGGCGCGCAGCAGCTTGGCCTGGAGCCGCGGATGCATCTCCGACAGCTCGTCCAGCAGCAGGGTGCCGCCGTTGGCCTCCTCGAACCGGCCCAGCCGGCGGGCGACGGCGCCGGTGAAGGCGCCCTTCTCATGGCCGAACAGTTCCGATTCCAGCAGGTTTTCCGGGATGGCCGCGCAGTTCACCGCGACGAAGGGCGCGTCGGAACGCCGGCTCTTGCGGTGGATGTAGCGGGCCATCAGCTCCTTGCCGGTGCCGCTCTCGCCGGTGATGAGGACCGAGGCGTCGCTCGGCGCCACCTGATCCGCCAGGCGCAGGGTCGCCAGCATGGCCGGGTCCTGGCAGACGATGGCGTGGCTTTCCTCCGCCACCGCCTCCAGCACGGCGGCGATCAGCTCCGCATCGGGGGGCAGGGGAATGTATTCCTTGGCGCCCGCGCGGATCGCCTTCACCGCCGCCGCCGCGTCGGTGCCGATTCCGCAGGCCACCACGGGAATGGTGATCCGTTCCGCCTTCAGGCTTTCGATGAAGGCCGCGATGTCGAGTTTGACGTCGATCATCACGAGGTCGGCACCCGCCGCCGCGCGCAGGGCGTTCAGCGCGCCCTCGATGCTGTCGGTGTGGGACACCTTCGCCCCGCGCTGCATGGCGATCTTGCCGGCCGCGGTGATGTACCCTTCCAATGTTCCAACGATCAGCAGACGCATCTTACGCTCCCCTCGGCGAACCCCGGTCGGAGTCCCGGTCGAAGTACTGAATCCGCTTTCCAGGCGGTAGAACGGCGTTCAGGAGCATCTCCAGACGCCGCGGATTTTCCTGACGCGCGATGGATACCGCGCCGATGGTGTAGAGAGTCTTGACGAGCGCGTCCTCCTCCGCGGTCCGCTCCACCTTCGCGGCCAGCGGGGCCAGCGCGACGTTGCCCAGCACCGCCCCGTAGAAGGTGGTCAGCAGCGCCAGCGCCATGGCCGGGCCGATGCTGGACGGATCGTTCAGGCTGCCCAGCATCTGGACGAGGCCGACCAGCGTGCCGATCAGCCCCATGGCCGGCGCCACCTCCGACGCGCGGCGCAGGACGCCGGCGCTCTTGATCTTGCCGGCGCCGGACGCCTCCACCTCGCCGATCAGCATCCGTTCGATGTCGTCGGGGGGCAGCCCCTCCGCCACCAGCGTGACGGAGCGGTGCAGGAAGGACTCGTGCCGCAGTTCCGGCAGGACGTTGCGCAGCGTCTCCGGCGCGCGCCGCGCCGCCTCGGCCAGCAGAAGCACCTGCCGGGCCACCCCGCGCGGGTCGTGAGTGCGGTGGATCAGCACCGCCCCGGCGTCGCGCCACGCGATGGCCACGTCGGCCAGCGAGAAGGAGGCCGTGGTGACCGCCAGCGTGCCGCCCACCACGATGATGAGCGACGGCGGATCGATGAAGGCGCGCAAGGACCCGCCGGACGCCATGGCGACGAAGATGACCACGGCGGCGGCGGCAAGGCCGACCAGCGTCGCCACGTCCAGCCCGCCGCGCGGCCGGGCGGAACGCCCGCCCCGGCGGGACGAATCAGCGCTGTCTCGTGTGAGGCTCATCCGCGGTCCGACTTGATGATTTCGGTCATGGTTATGCCCAGCCGGTCTTCCACCACCACGACTTCGCCGCGGGCGACCAGACGGTTGTTCACGTAGATGTCGATGGCCTCGCCGACCTTGCGGTCCAGCTCGACCACCGCGCCGCGCCCGAGCTTCAGCAGCTGACTGACCTGCATGGTCGATTTGCCGAGCACGGCGGAAATCTGGACGGGAATGTCGTAGACCGCTTCCAGATCCTTGGCTGGACCCAGGCCGGTCTCGTACTCCGCAACGTCGCTGCGGCCGCCGTTGTCCAACTCGTCGAGGGAGAAGCTGTCCTTGGTCATCGAAGTCTCCGGAAACCCTTAAATCCTCAAAAAGCCGCCTCGCCGCCGTTTCAGCCCGGCGGCGGCGCCTCCAGCAGGCCCGCCATGCGCCGTTCGATCTGGGCGAGCAGGCCGGCGGTGTCGCGTTCCACCCCGCCTTCGGCCCAATCGATCCGGCAGCTTCCCGGCGCAAGCCCGGAATCGCCCACCACCATCAGCTTCGCGCCGAAGCCGCGCGCCCCGATCATCTGATCCAGATGCTCGCGCACCGCGTCCACCGTGTCGTCGGCGACCCGCACCACCAGACGCGGCTCGTCGATCAGGTCGGTCAGGCAGGCGCGCACCAGCCCTTCCACCTCCATCAGCCCGCCGCGCCGCGCCAGCTCCGGCATCAGCTTTCGGACGATGGCGAGCGCGATGTGCACGGGCTGGTCGGCCCGCTGCGCGCTGGTGGCGTAATGCTCGTTCAGGAGGTGCTGCACGCCGTTGCCGATGGATTCCAGCGCGTTGGCGATGCGGGCCTGGACCGTCGCCGCGATCTCGGCCTTGGCGTTCTCATAGCCTTCCTTGCGTCCGGCGTTGTTGCCGTCCAGGAAGCCCTTGCCGTAGCCAGCCGACTTGCCGGCGGTCTCGCCTTCCGCATAGCCTTCGGCGCGGGCGGCGGCCAGATCGGCCTCCCCGAACACCGGCGGGGGCGGCTCGGGCGGCGGTTCCGGCTCGGGTTCGGGCTCCGGTTCCGGCTCGGGGATGCTGTCCAGATAGTCGTCGTCGGCCTGATACGGCTTGCGCGGCGGCGCGTCCACGTCGAAGGACTCATCGAACAGGAACTTGCGGACGGAACTCATCGCGTCAGCTCTCCTGATACAGCCAGTTGCGCAGGATCGACACCGCTTCCTCCGGATGCTTCTCCACGATCTCGCCCACCTTGCGCAGCGAGGAGGCGCGGACTCGGCCTTCGACGCGGTTGATGTCGATCATCTGCTCCAGTTCCTCGTCGGCCTGGGCGGCCTCCAGCGCCAGATCCTGGGCCAGCGCGCCGGTCGGCGCGGCGAGCGCGGCGGGCATGCCGCTCTGGTCGGCCAGCAGGCGGTCCATGTCGTCCTCCTCCTGCTGGTCGGCCTTCTCGAAGGCGCGGGTGATCAGCGGGCGGATGACCAGCAGGATGATGAGGACGGCGACGATGCCCAGCACGACCATCTCCGCGATGCGGAACAGGTCGTCCTTGGTCATGCCGAGGAAGAGTTCCTCCGGCTTCTGGATGTCGTCTTCCGGCGACCAGAAGCGCATGTTGACGACTTCCAGTGTGTCGCCGCGCACCGCGTCCAGGCCGACGGCGGAGCGGACCAGCGCCTTGATGCTCTCCAACTCCTGCTCCGACCGGGGCTGGTAGGCCGCCGGGTTGCCGTCCCGGGGCAGGCTGTAGGTGCCGTCCACCAGCACCGCGACCGACAGGCGGCGCACCTGTCCGGATTCGCGGACATGGTTCTTGGTGGTGCGGCTGATCTCGTAGTTGATCGTTTCTTCGCTGCGGTTCTGCTTGTTCTGCGAGATCGGGCCGGCGCTGTTGCCCGACTGCGCGGTCGGCAGGTTCTGGTCCACCGTGACCGGCGCCAGCGGATCGCGGTCGCTGCTCTCGTTCGCCTCCGTCACCGTCTGGGTGGAGCGGACGACCTGACTTTCCGGATCGAAGATTTCCGACTGGGTGGTGATGCGGTCGAAGTCGAGGTCCGCCGACACCTCCGCCCGCACCTTGCCATAGCCCACGGTGCGGCCCAGCAGATCCTCGATGATGCGGGCGATGCGGCTTTCGTAGGCCACCTTCTTCTCCTCCGCCGAGGCCAACATGGCGTCCATGTTGTCGTTGCCGGTGCCGCGGGCGAGCAGGGTGCCCTTGTCGTCCACGATGGAGATGCGGCTGGGGTCCAGGTTCGGCACGGAGGCGGCGATCAGGTGCTGGATCGCCTGGATGTTCTCGCGCGACAGTTGGGCGCCGGGGCGCAGCTTCAGGAAGATGCTGGCCGTCGCCGGATTCTGCTGGCGCGCGAACAGCTCGCGCTTGGGCAGCACCAGATGGACGCGGGCGTTCTGCACGCCGTTCAGCGTCTGCACCGTGCGCGCCATCTCGCCTTCCAGAGCGCGCAGGTGGTTGATGTTCTGCATGAAGCTGGTGGCGCCGAAGCCCTCGCCCTTGTCGAACAGCTCATAGCCGATGGACCCGCCGGACGGCAGGCCGGCGGCGGCCATCTTCATGCGGGTCGGCCCCACCTGTTCGGCGGCGACCATGATCTTCGTGCCGGTCTTGTCCACCGTGAAGGGGACCTTCGCCTCCTCCAGCTTCTTGGAGATGGCCGCGGCTTCGGTGGGCTGGAGTTCGGCGTAGAGAAGCTCCATCTCCGGGGTGGAGAGGCGCGTCATCAGGTAGACGAAGAATCCGATCAGGAGCAGGCCGACGCCGCCGATGGCGGCAAGGCGCGCGGGACCCAGGTTGCGCAAGGTCTGCAAAAGGTTGTTCACGCGCCAGTCCCCGATCGGATGCCCCGGTGGTGGTCCGGGAAGTTCTTGATTTCGCAGACGCAAAAAATGAGTTTGCAAAAACCGCGCCGGGCTCTGCTTCAGCGCGCATGCTGGGCTGTCTTGATGAAGAGAGTGTTAATCCGTGGGCAGAAATTGCCCAGTACCCGGCAAAATGTGCCTACTGGTGCGCGCCTGCAACGCCCCTTTGCCGCCCGGCGGGCGAGGGGGAGGGGCGCGCCTCGCTGCGGACGCGCAGCTGTTCGATCATTTCCTCGGCAAATAATTTAAAATTACCTCGAAATAAGGAATGATGCGAATTTCTATAACCCTTTCTCTTATAGGGTTTGTTGGGACGTAGGTAGTAAATATCGGAACGGTGGTTGACTTTGTGACGCCAGCGTCATAGCTGAGTTGCAATGGTCGCTTGTCCGATATCAAAAAGATCGTGGCACAAGCATGTCGGAATCTTTCCAACGCAAATCCGAATGTTGCGTCGCGTGACATCGGGCTTTGCCACCCTTACAGACGGGGGAGCGCTGTGAAAAAACGTGGACGCGAGAAAAAGGAAGGCCTCAATGAGGTCGATGTGTTCGTCGGGCAGCGCCTGCGCGAATTGCGCATGCTGGCCGGATTGAGCCAGAGCGATGTCGCGTCGGCTTTGGGTCTGACGTTCCAGCAGCTTCAGAAGTACGAACGTGGTTTCAACCGGGTCTCGGCAAGCCGGCTGTTCAAGCTGGCGCAGTTCTTCCGGGTGCCGGTTTCCGTGTTCTTCGAAGGGCTGGAGGAACGCCACGCCGCCCAGGAAGCGGGAACCGCCGGACCGCAGGCGGAGGAGACGGAGGGCACCCTGCGCTCCCGCGAGGCGCTGATGCTCGCCCGCTATTTCCAGAACATCCGCGACCCGCAGATCCGCGGGGCGATCCGGGAACTGGCCGAACGCTGCGCCAGCCAGGCGGACAATGCCGGCGGTTCCGGCCTTGGCGAGGATGTGGAGCAGATCGCCCCGGCCGCCGTGCGCGGCCGCCGTGGGCGCAGCGCCGGCCAGAACGTCGGGCAGGCGTGAACGCGGGCGGCGTGGGCCAGTCCCAAGGGACATGACCGGCCCTGCCGCAGATGGGGCTGGCCAGACGGTTGGCCGCCGATCGCGCCATTCGGTGCACGGAGCGTCGCGTGCCCCGGTCGCTTCATTCCCCCGTGAGGCGGCCGGGCGTGCCTGCCCCGTCTTTGTCGAGGCTGGACTGGGCAAATGCCGGAAAGGAAAAAGCCCGCAACCCGCCAAGGTTGCGGGCTTCATGGTGGTGAAGCCAAGGAGAGTCGAACTTCCGACCTCTGCAATGCCATTGTAGCCCATTGTGGCGCACCGGGCGGTTTCGAGCGGGCGGCGCAGCAACCGCTTGTCCTCCCCGCCACCAGGGCCAGCCCCAGCGCGTATCGGCGAAGAGCCTCCCCGTCCGCGCCCACCAGCAGGGCGGGCAGGGCGCTGGGCGTGTCGGGCCGCGGGCGGGGGAACACGCCTCCCGCCGCCGTCAGGGTCGCCACGCCGGGCTCCTTGGCGGCGCGACCTGACCCGGGGGCGAGAAAACGCACCACCTCCAGCCCTTCCAGCAGGTGGGGTGGGGCGGCGAAGAAGGCTTCCAGTTCCGCGTCGGTGGGCGGTCCCTCGCGCCAGGGCATCTTGCCGTGGTGCCGCCGATGTTGGACCCTGGGGAGAGAACGCCCGAGCCATCTCGCACCCGTCATTCAGGAGTAACCGCGCCATGACATCGCTCTCCGGCGATCCAGCTGCCGATCTGGCCGCGCTGCTGGCCACGGTGCAGCGCCCCGGCGACTTCGTCGCGTCCGGCACCGCCGAACTCATGGCGCCTTCGATCGAGGTGGAGGGCGTCGGCCCCGTCGCCCTGCCGCTGCTGCCGGTTCAGGCGGAACAGGTGATCGCCGCCGCCGAGCGCGCCCCCTACGGGCGCGGGCCGCAAACCCTGCTCGACACCACGGTGCGGCGGACCTGGCAGATCGACGCCGGCCGCGTCCGAATCGGCGGCAGGCATTGGCGGAAGACGCTCGACGGCATCGTGGAGCGCGCAGCGGAGGGGCTGGGCGTGGCCGGACCCGTCTCGGCCGATCTCTACAAGCTGCTGGTCTATGCCGAGGGCGACTTCTTCGTCGGTCACCGCGACACCGAGAAGGCCGCGGGCATGTTCGCCACTCTGGTGATCGTGCTGCCTTCCCTGTCGTCCGGCGGCGAGTTGGTGGTCACGCACAAAGGGCGCTCGGTCCGGCTCGACTTGCGCGTCGGCGACCCGTCGGAGGTGGCCTTCGCGGCCTTCTACGCCGACTGCATGCACGAGGTGAGGCCGGTGACCGCCGGCCACCGTCTGGCCCTGATCTACAACCTCGTCCGCTCCGGACCGGGCCGCCCGCCGCAGCCGCCCGACTATGCGCCGGAGACGGGGCGCGTCGCTGCCTTGCTCAAAGGCTGGGTGGCCGGCGAGGGCGCCCTCCGCAAGCTGGTTTACCCGTTGGAGCATGCCTATACCCAGGCCGAACTGGGCTTTGCGGCGCTGAAGGGGGCGGACGCCGCCGTGGCCGGCGTTCTGGCCGCCGCGGCTCCGTCTGCCGGCTGCGACCTGCATCTGGCACTTCTGTCCATCGACGAGCACGGGGCCGCCGAGTACGCCGGCAATTACCGGCACCGTTGGGGCGAGCCGGACGATGACGCGTTCGAGGCTGGCGAGGTCTTCGAACGGGTCGCCAGCCTGTCGGACTGGCGGCGTCCGGATGGCACGCCGTTGCCGCTGGAGCCGATCCCGGTCGAGGAGGAGGATGAACTGTCGCCGCCCGGTGGGCTGGAGGATGCGGCCCCGGACGAGGAGTCGTTCCAGGAGGCGACCGGCAACGCCGGCGCGTCGTTCGAGCGCAGCTATCGCCGGGCGGCGCTTGTGCTGTGGCCGCGCGCGGGCTTCTTCGCGGTGCTCAGCCAGGGCGGTCCCGGCGTGACCCTGCCTTATCTGGAGAACCTCGTCGGACAGTGGGAAGGGGCCGGCGGCGATGTGGCCTCCCCGTTGCGTGGGCAGGCCCGCGCACTGGCCGGAGCGATGCTGGCCGACTGGCCGGGGCGCGGCTGGTACGGCCAGCGGACCCACGGAGAGGGCGGGCATGGCCGGTTCCTGGCGCTGCTGGTCCGGTTGGGCGACGCCGAGGGCATCGCCGCCCTTTTGAACCGCATCGCCGACGGCGGCGACCTCGACTCGAACGATGCCGCCGCCGTCACGCTCGCCGCCCGTGCGCTGGAACCGGAGCAGGGCGCCGATCTGATCGGGCGCATCGTGAACGGGACCGTTGTCCGCTCCCGGGACGCGTGCTGCGCCCTTCTGTGGCGTGCCGCCACGGCCTTCCCGCCGGAGGAGCGCGGTCGCCTCGCCGGGGCAGCCGAAGCGCTGTTCGAGGCGCTGCCCGGCGGTCCGGCCAAGCCCCCCTCGCCTTTGGACACCGGTTGGGGCCGGTCCACGGCGATGACGCCCGGTCCTCTCGCCAACGCGCTGGGCGCCCTGGGGCTGATCGCCCCGGCCCTTGCCGGCCGGTTGGCCGGGCGGGTGCTGGATGCCCCCCGGTCCTACGATCTGGATGGGGTGGTTCTGCCTGCCGTCGCTCTCCTGCTGGACCGCCGCGAGGTCCGTGGGCTCGCGGCGATGGAGCGGCTGCGCGACGCCGTGGTGGCGCACCTGCGCGCCCGCGCTGCCGAACCCCTCGACCCGCCGAAGGACTTCCGGCGGGCGGGCACGCTTCCGTGCAAATGTCCGCAATGCCTGGAGTTTGCCGCCTTCCTGGACGACCCCGTGCGCGACCGCTGGGCGCTGAAGGCGATCGAGGCGGCCCGTGGCCATGTCGAGGATGTGGCCCGGCGGGCCAAGGCCGATGTGAACCTGACGACGGAGCGGAAGGGGCGGCCCTACAGCCTGATCGCCGTCAAGAATCAAGCCAGTTTCGAACGACGGGTGGAGCAACGCCGTCAGGACTTGGCGGACCTCGATCGACTGTCTTGAAGACATCAAGCAATCCCAAGTGGTTGCTTGATGTTTTGTGACCGGCGGAGCGGGCGGCGTTCATCCCGCCGCGTCGATCCGCTCCGCCAGCAGCGCGAGGTGCCTCACCACGGCTTCCTGAAGGCGCAGGGACTCGGTCAGGACCAATTCGTCCGTGGCCTGCGCCGCCACGTCGCCGAAGGCTTCGGCGAGGCGTTCGGAGCCGGCGGCCGCCGCGCGCAGGCAGGCGGATACAGTCTCGTGACGGGACGCCAGCTCAGGAAGGGACGCCTGCGGCGACGGGGGGCGGGAGCCGGACGGTGTCAGCGCTTGCTCCTCCCCGGCAATGCGGGTCAGCAGCGTGGCGCCGTCGCCATCACCCAGAACGTGCAGGCGGGAGGCCAGGGCCGTGTGCTCGGCGGCGGCGGTGGAAAGCAGCTCCACGGCCAGCCGTTCCAGCGCCGCGGGCGTGTCCGCTCTGGGCGGCACGCGCTCCGCACGGCCACGCTCGCGGTGGAATGCCGTGCGCCGCTCGCGGCGGAGCAGGGCGGCGTGGCGGAGTTCCTCGCGGGCCAGTGCCTCGGCGTGGGTGCGGACGGACTCGTCCGGCGCGCCGGCGGCGATGTAGCTGTAGAAGGCGAAGGCGCGCTGCTCGTTGACCACCGCCAGCGACAGCGCCTGATAGGGCGTCAGCCGCGTGCGCTCCGTCAACTCGTCCCAGGAGGCGGCGATCTCCGGCGGCAGGAGCCACAGAAAGGGCGGGGCGTCGGGAGACGGGCGGCCAAGGCTGTGCGCCCAGCCGTCCACGGCTTGGACATGGTCCTGCTCCTCCACGACCAGGGCGCGGAAGGTATCGGCGGTGTCGGCCTCGCCGCGTTGGTCCATCAGGGTCGCCAATTGCGTGTAACGGCGCACCGCCTCCTGCTCCAACGCCAGCGCGATGCCCAGAAGCTCATCCAAAGAGCGAACCATGACCTGAGGTTCTTGTTTTAGTAGCGGCATGGCTCCACCTCAGTGTCCAAATAAAGTTTGCATAAAATACAACATTCCGTCCCGTATGGTCATGAAGCACGGATTCCCGGAAGGAGAATAGTTCGAATCCATTTTCTTCGAATTGATGTTGGTCAAGAACAAGGTTACGAATTTGTGGTTTCATAACCACATCAACGGGGCCTGAAGCCTCTTGATCAAGATCAAGACATCGGGACGGGCGCGATGGTTGCGGACTACTTGCGGAGAACACGCGCGCTGCTGGCGGGGCTGCTGATTCTGCTGGCTGGATTCGGCGCGGCGGAGGCCGCCGAGTCGCTGCTGCCGCGGTATCTCGGTGCCGTGCAGCCGGGCGACCTCGCCGCCGGGGCGGACCGCTTCGGCACCCCCCTTCCGAATGCGCCGGTGGTCCCCATCCACAAGGGCGGCGCGCTGGTCGGGCACGCCTATCTGACGTCCGACTTCGTGAACACGACCGGCTATTCGGGCCGTCCGATCCATGTTCTGGTCGGGCTGGCGCCGGACGGCACGGTGACCGGGGCGAAGCTGGTGGACCATCATGAGCCCATCGTCCTGATCGGCATCCCGCCCGCCAAGATCAACGCCTTCATCGACGGCTACGTCGGCAAGAACGTGCTGGCCCTGGCCTCGCAGAGCGCGGCCAGCCCGCCGGTGGACATCGTGTCCGGCGCCACCGTGACGGTGATGGTGATCGGCGATTCCATCATCCGCTCCGGCAAGAAGGTCTTGCAGGCGCTGGGCGCGCCGGGGGCGGCGGAGGCCGCGCCGACCGTGACGCGCAGCCTCGACCTGACCAAGACGGGAATTGAAGACTGGATGACGCTGGTCGGCGACGGCTCCGTCCGCCGCCTGACCCTGACGGTGGGCGAGGTGAACGCCGCCTTCGAGCGCACCGGCAAGGCCGAGGCCGCCGCCCGCCCCGAGTCCGGCGATCCCGACGACAGCTTCATCGACCTCTATGCGGCGCTCGCCACCATCCCCACGGTGGGCCGGTCCCTGCTGGGCGACTCGGAGTACGAGGCGCTGATGCAGCGGCTGAAACCGGGCCAGCACGCCATCGTCGTGGCGGGGCAGGGGCGCTATTCCTTCAAGGGGTCGGGCTATGTGCGCGGCGGCATCTTCGACCGCTTCGAACTGGTGCAGCACGAGGGCGCCATCCGCTTCCGCGACCGGCTGCACAAGCGGCTGGGCTCCCTGGCCGCGGAGGGCGCGCCGGACTTCCCGGAGATCGGCCTGTTCATCATTCCCGAAGGAACCGGCTTCAACCCCGCCGATCCCTGGCGCCTGCAATTGCTGGTGCAGCGCGCGACCGCGGCGCTCGACAAGGCTTTCGTCACCTTCGACCTGGGCTACCAGCCGCCGGAGAAATTCCTGAAGGCCGAGCCTGTGGCCGCTCCAGCCGCCGCGTCCGTGGCGCCGGTGTCCGCCGCCCCGGTGGAGCCGGACGCGACCGAAGAGACGCCGCTGTGGCAGCGCATCTGGGAAAGCCGGCTGTTCGACATCGCCGTGCTGTCGGTCGCGATCCTGCTGCTGACCGGCATCTTCTTCTTCCAGGACCAGCTGGTGAAGCGTCCGGACCTCTACGAGCGGGTGCGCACCGGATTCCTGGTCTTCACGCTGGTCTGGCTCGGCTGGTACGCCACGGCGCAGCTGTCGGTTGTCAATATCCTGACCTTCGCCAACGCGCTGCGCACCGACTTCCGCTGGGACTATTTCATGATGGACCCGCTGGTGTTCATCCTGTGGTTCTCGGTCGCCGCGTCGCTGCTGTTCTGGGGCCGGGGCGCCTTCTGCGGCTGGCTGTGCCCGTTCGGCGCGTTGCAGGAGCTGGCGTCCAAGGCCGCGAAGAAGCTGGGCGTGCGCCAGGTCACGGTGCCCTTCGGCCTGCACCAGCGCCTGTGGCCGATCAAGTATATGATCTTCCTGGTCCTGTTCGGCCTGTCGCTCTATTCGCTGGCGACGGCGGAGAAGGCGGCGGAGATCGAGCCCTTCAAGACCGCGATCATCCTGCATTTCCTCCGCGACTGGTGGTTCGTCCTGTTCGCCGTGGCCCTGATCGCCGCCGGCCTGTTCATCGAGCGCTTCTTCTGCCGCTACC
>JAEYPE010000162.1 GCA_023411035.1 Pseudomonadota bacterium | reverse complement strand
ACGGACTTCGCCGATCTGACGGCGGAGGACTTCGCCCCCGTCATCCAGGCGGAGCCGCGGGTGGAGTTCCTGCTGCTCGGCTCCGGAACCCGGATGCAGCTGCTGCCCAAGGCCCTGCGCCAGAGCCTGCGCGATGTCGGCCTGGTGGTGGAGGTAATGGACACAGGGGCGGCCTGCCGCACCTACAACGTCCTGCTGGCCGAAGGCCGGCGGGTGGGTGCGGCGCTTCTGCCGGTTTGAGCGGGTTCAAGTTCAGGCGGGTACAAAGGCACCAACGAAAAAGGCCCCCGATCGGGGGCCTTTTCCATTCCGGCGATCCGTTGCGGATCAGGCCGGGGCCTTCGACAGGCGCTCGGCCACGAACTCCCAGTTCACCAGGCTCTCCAGGAACGCCTTCACGAAGTCCGCACGGCGGTTCTGGTAGTCGACGTAGTAGGCGTGTTCCCACACGTCGGCGGTCAGCAGCGGGAAGTGGCCCTGAGCCAGCGGGGTGTCGGCATTGGAGGTCTTGGAGACCTTCAGCTTGCCGCCTTCCACGTACAGCCACGCCCAGCCCGAACCGAACTGGGTGATGGCGGCGTTCGAGAACTCTTCCTTGAACTTGTCGACGCTGCCGAAGTCGGCGATCAGGCGCTTCTCAAGCTCGCCCGGGATGGCGCCGCCACCGTTCTTCTTCATGCTCTGCCAGTAGAAGGTGTGGTTCCACACCTGACCGGCGTTGTTGAAGAGGCCCTGCTTGGAGGCGTCGCCGTAGCTCTGCTTGATGACGTCTTCCAGGCTGGCGCTGGCCAGCGGGCTGTCCTTCGTCAGGTTGTTCAGGTTGGTGACGTAGGTCTGGTGGTGCTTGTCGTGGTGCAGATGGAGCGTCTGCGACGACATGAACGGCTCCAGAGCGTCGTACGCATACGGGAGCGGCGGCAGTTCGAACGCCATTGAGTTACCCTCTCTTCTTGAATTGTCCCATCTCGGCCCGAGCCTTACGGCGCAGCGCCTCCGTCCGCTCAAATAGGCCCCCGGCGCGGCAAAGTGAAGGCTGGAAAAAGGCAGAGGCGCGAAAAGGTGGTAATCCTTGTGTTCAACACCGCCCGTGCGGAGAATTCGCCGGAGCGGACCGCACCTTCGAGCGTGGCGGGCAACCCCATGTTCGTCCAATCACCGGCCAGAAACAGGTTTCTCAGAGCCGTTCGAGGGCCGGGACGATTCGCCACATGGACAGGCGACTGGTCGGGAGTCGCCCGCCGCTCCTTGACGATTCGGTAGGGGGGAGGAGCGGCGCCGGGCGTGCCCAGCGCCCCCGCCACGTCGCGCCACAGCGTTGCCGCGACCGACTCGGCGGGGTGCCCGGCCAGAGCGTCGGCATCGCTGACCGTCACCGACAGCACGTCGCCCCGCAGGAACAGCCAATCCGCCGTGCCGCCCACCAGCCCCAGGAAGGGCAGTCCGCCGGGAAGTTCCGGTGATGGGTCGGGAAGGCGGAAATGGGCGTTGACGATGGCCCGTCCGGCGGCGGGCGCTGGCAGTTCGGGCAGCAGGCGCCCGGCGATCCAGGCCGGCACCGCCAGGATCACCGCGTCGCCGGCGGCCAGCGGAATGCGCACTCCGTCCACCGACAGGGCGGCGACGCGGTCGCCCTCGCGGTCCAGCCCGTCCACCCGGACCCCAAGGCGGAGTTCGGCCCCCTGCCGCTCCAGCCACGCCACGGCGGGGTCCACCAGGGCGGCGGACAGGCCCTTCTCCGTGAACATGGGGCGGCAGGCGCTCTCGCCGCGCAGCAGCGTCTCCCGCAACACGGCGCCGAACAGGCGGGCGGACACCCGGTCCGGCGCCCCGTTCATCACCGACACGGCCAGCGGACGCCACAGCCGCTCGTACAGCGGCCCGCCGGGGGGCAGGGCGTCGGCCACCGCCGCGCCGGGGCGGGCGGCGAGAGTCCGCAGGGCGGCGAGGTAATCGGCGGGGCGGCTGCCCGGCACGCGCCGCGCCTCGTCGAACAGCCACAGCCCGCCAGGACGCAGGCACCAGCGCTCGCCGCTGCGCAGGTCGAGGAAGGGAAAGGCGGCGGGGCGAAGCCCGGTCAAGGCGCCGCGGGCGCCCACCCGCTCCAGATAGCCGAGCAGCGCCCGGTTGCCGCTGAGCGCCAGATGGCTGCCGTTGTCCACCACCCGCTCCAGCGTGGCGTCGAAGAAGGAGCGGCAGCGCCCACCGGCCTGAGGAGCGCTTTCGTACAAAAGGACGCGCCGCCCGGCCTCGGTCAGGCGGACGGCGGCGGAGAGGCCGGACAGACCGGCGCCGACGATGTGGACGGTGCCCAAAGCAGCCCGTCAGGCGGCGGGCGGATAGCCGAGCGCGCAGCGCACAGCCACCAGCGCGCATTCGCGCTTGCCGACCCGCACCCGCTGGTCGAGATCCCGCCAGCCCCGCGCGCGCAGCCGCACCAGAAGCCTCCGGTACAGCACCATCATGGCGACCGCCGCCCACAGCGATCCGCGCCGCCCGGCGGCCTGCCCTTCGGCCAGCGTCCGCCGCGCCTCGGCGAATCGCTCCTCGGCCAGTTCGGCCAGCGCCTCGCAGGCGTGGGGGAGGTTGGGGTGGGCCAACACGCCGGCTGGGTCGGAACTGCCGATGCCGGCATCGTCCAGCAGTTCGCGCGGCAGGTAGAGGCGCCCGATGCGCGCGTCCTCCGTCAGGTCGCGCAGGATGTTGGTCAGTTGCAGCGCCTCGCCCAACGCCAGCGCGAAGGCTTCGGTGGAGGCGTCGGCCCGGTCGAACACGCGGATCGCCAACATGCCCACCGCCCCCGCCACCCGGCGGCAATAGAGCCGCAAGGTTGGCAGGGCCGGACCGGCCATGCCGCCGCCTCCGCCATCGGTCGGCCCGCTGTCGGCTGGGATGTCCATGGCCATGCCGTCGATCAGCGCCTCCAACTCGCCCCGCGGCAGGCCGTAGCGTTCGATGGCGCCCTTCAGCGCGGCTCCCAGGGAACTGGTCGGCGCCCCGCCGCCGTAGAGGCTGCGGATTTCCCGCCTCCAGGCGTCCAGAGCGGCGCGCTTCTCGGCCGGTTCGCCGGGTTCGTCCGCGATGTCGTCGATTCGCCGGCAGAAGGCGTAAATGGCGAACATCGCCGCCCGCTTGGAGCGTGGCAGCAGAAGCATCGGCCAGTAGAAGGTGCTGCCCGACCGCCCGGTCACCGCCGCCGCCGCGGCAGCCGGGCTTCCGGCGGTGTCGCTTCGCGTCGAATCCAGCGAGGGCTGCGGCATACGTCGGTCCTGTGTGGGGGCGGTCCGGGTTCGGATGGTGCGGGAGTCTATTTGCTCCCGATGGCCCGCGCCAGCCCGCGTGCGGTGGCGAACAGCTTGTGATGCGTGCCCAGCACCACCCGCTTCTTCAGCGGGTCGCGGGTGCGCAGCCGCTGCGTCAGCGATTCGGCGAGGCTGAGGATCACCGACGCCTCCATCCGCAGGCCGCGGTGCCGGATCAGGCCGGGCAGGGGGGCGGCGCGCTCCAGCAGCCGTTCGGTGTGCTCCAGCGTGCGGTCGAAGATGGCGCGCAGCTTGGCGTCGCTCTCCGTCTCGACCAGCCGTTCCACGCTGATGGCCGAGTCGTCGAACCAGACCAGCGGGATGTAGCAGCGCCCGAGCTGGGTCCAGTCGTCCCGGCAGTCCTGAATGTGGTTCAGCACCTGCAAGGCGGTGCACAGCGCGTCCGACGCCGGCCCGGCGGCCACCCCCTCGCCGTGGAGATCCAGCAGGTAGCGCCCCACCGGGTTGGCGGAGAAGCGGCAGTAAAGCAGCAGGTCGCTCCAACTGTGGCAGCGCGCGCCAACCGCGTCGCGCCGGAAGGCGCGCAGCACCTGCCGGGCGTGGCGGTCGCTGACCCCGGTGGCCTGCAGGCTGGCGCGCAGGTCCAGCGCCGGCTTCAGATAGGCGTGCTTCGCCTGACCGGTGGTCAGGGAGCGCTCCAGCGCCTCCAGATAGGCGAGCTTGGTTTCCGGTTCGAGATCGGGATCGTCGGCGACGTCGTCGCCCAGCCGGACGAATCGGTAGAAGGCCATGACATGCGGCCTGAGATGTTTGGGGAGCAGGCGCGAGGCGACCGGAAAATTCTCCGAATCCGCGTCCTTGCGGGCAACCGGGCTGGGTTTGCGGGGCTTGGTGGGGGCGACGTTGAAATCGGCCATGTTCCGCCTGCTGCGCGTCGGGGCTGGTGTGGAGAGCCTGTCTGCCTAATATAAGGCGCGGGCGGGTTTTGCCCCGCCTCCAAACCGTGCCACCCCCATTTTTCCAGAACAGGCATCACATGGCGAAGCCGGCTCCCGACCTGTCCTATTGCGGACGGGAGGTGCGGAAGTATGACAACGACCGTTTCCTGACCTGCCTTTTCGGCCCGGCCGAACGACGCGAATCGCTGTTCGCTCTCTACGCCTTCAACCTGGAGATCGCCAAGACCCGCGAGGTGGTGACCGAGCCGGTTCTGGGCCAGATGCGGCTGCAATTCTGGCGCGACGGGCTGGAGAAAGTCTACGAGGGCGGCGCCGTGCCCAAGCACGCGGTGATGGAGCCGTTGGCCGCCGCGGTGCGGGAGGGCGGGCTGACCCGCACCCTTTTCGAGCGGCTGATCGACGCGCGGGAAGCCGACCTGGACGACACGCCGCCCGCCAGCATCCCCTGCCTCGTCAACTATGCGGAGGTCACCGGCGCGCCGCTCGTCCAACTCGCGCTGGAAATCCTGGGCGTGAAGGACGCCGACGCGATGGAGGCCGGGCGGCAGGCCGGGATCGGCTACGCGCTGGCCGGCATCGTCCGCGCGGTGCCCTTCCACGCGCGCCAGCACCGGCAACTCCTCCCCGCCGACCGGATGGAGGCGCACGGCGCCAATCCGGGCGACCTGTTCGAACTGCGCTCCGCCCCCGAACTGCGGCCCGTGGTGCGGGAGGTGGCGGAGGCCGCACGCGACCATCTGGCCCAAGCCCGCGCGCTCCGCCATGCCGTGCCGCGCGCCGCCCTGCCGGCCCTGCTGCCGGCGGTTCTGGCCGGGCTGCATCTCGACGTGCTGGCGCGGGAGGGCAACGACCCCTTCGCCGCGCGTGTGCTGATGCCCCACCCGCTGCGCCACGCCAAGCTGGCCTGGGCGGCGTTGCGCGGGCGTTATTGAGCGGTCGTAACGCACCGGCGGGGGCGTTGCCGCCCCCGCCCCCGAGCCGTCAGGCGGCGCGGATCATCGTCACGAACCGCTCCACCTCCTGCCGGAGCTGGTCGGCTTCCCGTGACAGGTCGCCGGCGGCGTTGAGCGCCTGATCGGCCATGGAACCGGTGGACCCCGCCGCCTGGGTCACCCCGCCGATGTTGGAGGAGACGGCTGCGGTGCCCATCGACGCCTGCTGGACGTTGCGGCTGATTTCCTGGGTGGCGGCGCCCTGCTGTTCGGCGGCGGCGGCGATGGCGGTGATCGTCTCGTTGATGGCGATGATGCTCCGCCCCACCGTCTGGATCACGCTGACCACCGTTCCGCTGACGGTCTGCATGTCGGCGATCTGCCGGGAAATGTCCTCCGTCGCCTTCGCGGTCTGGTTGGCGAGGCTCTTCACCTCGCTGGCGACGACGGCGAAGCCCTTGCCGGCCTCACCCGCGCGGGCGGCCTCGATGGTGGCGTTCAGCGCCAGCAGGTTGGTCTGGCCGGCGATGCCCTGGATCAGGTTCACCACGTCGCCGATCTTCTGCGCGGCGGAGGCCAGCCCTTCCAGCGTGCGGTTGGTGCGCTCCACCTCGGCCACCGCGTCCGCCGCCATCTGGGAGGAACGTCCGATGCGCTCGTTGATCTCGCGGATGGAGCAGCTCAGCTCCTCCGCGGCGGCGGCCACCGTCTGGACGTTCTGGCTCGCCTCCTCGGCGGCGGTCGACACGGCGGACGCCTGACGGTCGGTCTGTGCCGCGATGGCCGACAGGCTCTGCGCGGTGGACCGCATTCCCTCCGCCCGTTCCGACACGTTGCGCACCACGCCGCCCACCGACGCTTCGAAGCGCCTGGCGACCTCGGCGAGTTCCCGCTTGCGGCGTTCTTCGGCCTGCTGCTCCTCGCGGTGGCGCTCATCCTCCAGGCTGGCCATGCGGGTGACGTTGTCCTGGAACAGCTTCAGGGCCTTGTTGATGGCGCCGATCTCGTCGGCGCGGTCGGTGTCGTCGATAATCACGCTGCGGTCCCCGGCGACCACGGCATTCAGCTTGGCGATGGTGCGGCGCAGCGGCACGCCGATGATGCTGCGGCTGGCGATCAGCAGCGCGGCCACCAGGGCTGCCAGCAGGGCCAGCCCGCCGGCGATGGTGGCGTTGCGCAGGTCCCGGACCGGCGCTTCGATCTTGTCGAGCGGAAGGTTGACCAGCAGGGACCAGGGCGTGGCCGTTCCCGTAACCGTCACCGGAATGAACAGTTGCTTCACGGGCTGCCCATCGGCGGTCGAGACCTGATCGAAAGTGCGGCCCGCGCGGATGGCCGTCTTGGCGGCCTGCATCGCCGGGTTGGTCTTCTCGACCGGTTGCCCCATCTGCCCGGCGTCGGGATAGCCGGCCCAGACGCCTTCGTTGGAAATCAGATGGACGGAGCCGCTGTCGAAAGGCTTCACCGTCTTCAACAGGTTCCAGACGCCCTCGGTCGACAGGTCCACGCCGGCGACGCCGATGACCCGGCCGTTCTCGACGATCGGAACGGTCATGGACATCATCAGCACCTTCCGGCCCGCAACCTCATAGGTGAAGGGTTCGAGCACCACGGCGCGCCCGGTCTGCTTCGGGACTTGGTAATAGGCGCCGTCGGAACCCGGGGCGTCATACCCGACAAGTGCCTCCAGTGCGACCGTGCCCGACGCGCGGTTCCAATAGGGGATGAAGCGGCCGGAAGCGTCGGAGCCCGGCTTGTTGGCGAACTCCGCGTCCCGCCCGTCCAGGGCGTTCGGCTCCATCCCCACCCACACGCCGAGGAAATCCGGATTGGCGTCGGTCAGGCCCTTGAGCCAGTTGGTGAGCTGCTCCCGGTCGGCGCGCCCCGACGCCTTGAGGCTGACCACGGAGGCCGCGACGAACCGCCCGACATCCATCGCGCTGTTCAGCCGGGCCTCCACCATCTGACCATAGCGGTGGCCGAGTTGTTCCCCGGTCCTGAACGCCAAAGCCTCGATGTCTCCGCCACTTTTGGTGGTAAGTGCTGCAATCCCAATCGCCAAACCGACAATCGTGACCATCACAGTGACGATTATTTGTTTGAAAACCAAAGATTTCATCTGAAACATGCTTCTCCCGCCCCGTGACGTTTCCCGTCTGAGTTGGAAGTGTTCCATGGTGTGGGATGGCTGTCACCTGCGATGTTTATTACGGAAGCATAATGTTCCGACGGGACCGCCAGCCGTCAGGCGGGAACGCCGGGTGCGGCTTTTAGCCACCCCTCCAGATCCTCCAGCGCGCGGCGGGTGTAGGCCAACTTGCGGTCGCGTCCGCGGATGCGCTCGTCCACCGGCGGGAACAGGCCGAAGTTGACGTTCATCGGCTGGTAGGTCTCTGCATTGGCGCCGCCGGTGATGTGGCTCAGAATCGCGCCGAGCGCGGTGGTCGCGGGCGGGGCGGACGGCTCGCCGCCCAGCCGCTCGGCGGCGGCGAAGCGCCCGGCCAGCAAGCCGACGGCGGCGCTTTCCACATAACCCTCGCAGCCGGTCACCTGACCCGCGAAGCGGATGCGCGGCTGCGCCTTCAGCCGGAGCGCGCCGTCCAGCAGGCGCGGGCTGTTCAGGAAGGTGTTGCGGTGCAGACCGCCCAGCCGCGCGAATTCCGCCTTCTCAAGGCCGGGAATCATGCGGAAGACCCGGGCCTGCTCGGCGTGGCGCAGCTTGGTCTGGAAGCCGACGAGGTTGTAGAGCGTGCCCAGCGCGTTGTCCTGGCGGAGCTGCACCACGGCGTAGGGGCGGCGTTCCGGCTTGTGCGGGTTGGTCAGGCCGACCGGCTTCATCGGGCCGTAGCGCAGCGTGTCCACCCCGCGCTCCGCCATCACCTCGATGGGCAGGCAGCCTTCGAAGTAGGGGGTGCTCTTCTCCCACTCCTTGAAGTCCACCGTCTCGGCGGTCAGAAGGGCGTCGATGAAGGCGCGGTACTCGTCCTTCTCGAAGGCGCAGTTGATGTAGTCCTTGCCGGTGCCGCCGGGACCGGGCTTGTCGTAGCGCGACTGGAACCACGCCTTGGACAGGTCCACGCTCTCCAGATAGACGATGGGGGCGATGGCGTCGAAGAAGGCCAGCGACTCCTCTCCCGTGAAGGACCGGATCGCCTCGGCCAGCGGCGGGGAGGTGAGGGGGCCGGTGGCGATGACCACGCTGTCCCACGCCTCCGGCGGCAGGCCCGCCACCTCGCCGCGTTCCACCGTGATAAGGGGATGACCGGCGATGGCCTCGGTCACGGCGTCGGCGAAGCCGTCGCGGTCCATGGCCAGCGCACCACCCGCCGGCACCTTGTGCGCGTCGGCGCAGCGCAGGATCAGCGAGCCGCAACGCCGCATCTCCTCGTGCAGCAGCCCGACCGCGTTGTACTCCGCGTCGTCCGACCGGAAGGAGTTGGAGCAGACCAACTCGGCCAGCTTGTCGGTGCTGTGCGCCTCGGTCGGGCGGACGGGCCGCATCTCGTGCAGCACCACGGGCACCCCGCGCGACGCGAGCTGCCACGCGGCCTCGGAGCCGGCGAGGCCGCCGCCGATGACGTGGACCGGGGCGGTGGTGGAGGAACGGGAGGTGTCGGTCATGGACTCTTTGCTTGCGATGGGTGTTCCATCCCGAATCGGTAGGAACCGCCGTGAAACCCAAGGGTATTGCCAAGGAAGATTGACGTAACCCTTGGAGCGGCCAACCGCAAGGTTTCGGTGGGATGACGCCGCCCGCAGGGCGCATCCGTCCATGAATCGAAAGGGCCGGCCGCGCGGATGGCGGGGCCGGCCCTTCGGAAAGGCGGAGCGTCGCCTTACTCGCTCTTGGTCGTTGTTGTGCGCTCGGTGGTGGTGGAGCCGCTGACCGGCGGGGTGGTCAGGGTCGAGCCGTAGCTGGGCGATGTGGTCGTCGTGGTGGTCGTGGTGCTGCTGCTGGATTCGTCGGTTCCGCAGGCGCTGACCAGCAGCGCGGCGCCGAAGGCCAGCGCCACACCGGATAGAATTGTCTTGTTCATGCTCCCTTTCCCTCCTGTGAGGTGAAGTGTGAAGGGAAAACGCGCGCGCGAGAAATTTGTTTCGTGAAAGTTCCAGAGAATTACGATAAATATAACGGCATTATCGCACTTTAGAGTTATGGAGCCTTCTTTATGGATGTAGTTCTTCTCGGTGCAGGTGCGTCAGTGGAGGCAGGTGTCCCCTCTGCGCTTTCGATGACTAAGGAGATAATAAGCCTATTTAAAGAGCAGGAAGATTTGCCTCTACGGAGAGCGCTTCTGCTGTTGCTGGGTGGCCTCCAAATGAGGAATGCAACGTTGAAAGCCGATGTGGGGGTGGGGGTCGATGTTGAAAGACTGATTAATGGGGCGACATTGCTTGCTAACCGCTTTGACACAGAGTTAGCTCCATTTGTTGGCACATGGCACCCGCTAGTTGATGAAATTGAAAGGCTGGCAAAAGACCCTGCTAATCCCGGCGAGGTTGCAGATGAGATTGGCAGGGCCATTATGTCGTCCATTGACAACAGGGGGCGCGCAACCTATAGTTCATACAACATAAGAAGGGCTCTTGAGGAATCTTTTGAGAAAACATCAAGCCAAGTAGATGGATATCTATATAAAACGCTCGTAGATTCCATCACAAACAAGCTTCTGCAGCTAACTTGGATTGAAAACTCAGAAAGAGTTTCTTATTTTGAGAAATTGGTAAGGGCAGGTAATAATAAAAGAATTACTATCGCGACGTTAAATTATGATAACTCGATCGAGTTGGCGGCGCGCAGCTTTGGTATTCCGTGTGAATCTGGCATAGAATATTGGATCAATAACGGATCGCTGCCAGATGTCAATGTTGGAGTTGAAATATTAAAGTTGCATGGGTCTGTGGATTGGCGTTGGGTGGGCCAGGAGTGGGATGATGAGAATCGGCTTAGAAGCAGAAAAATTGAAAAATTGTCGCACGAAGAGATGATGGCCAACATAGGCAGCTTCCGCTCAAGTCGCGGGTACCGGCGCCAATCGAATCTAGGAGTAATTTTTGGAAAGGAAAACAAGCTGACAGCAGAGGGGCCATTTTTGGATTTGTTCATGCGTTTTCGCCAGCGGCTTGCTGGTGCGCGGAACCTCTATGTTATTGGTTATTCATTTCGAGACTTGCATGTTAATATGGCTATTGTTGATTGGATTGCTGAAAAGGGAAGTGAAAAACATATCACAATTATTGAAGCGCCTAACTTTGATCAATATGAGCATCCGTTCTGGAAACATTACGGATGGCATGAACGCGATCGTTGCTCCTTTCTTACATGCGGAGCTAAGGAGGGGATTGGATCGTCCTTTCCATAAACGTAGAAAATCCAACCCCCTCTAATGTCTGTAATTTTACGCCCTCCTCCGGCTTTTCGGCTTCGCTTTCAGATAGGGTGCCAGATACTGTCCGGTGTAACTCCGGGCGACCTTCGCCACGTCTTCCGGGGTGCCCTCCGCGACGATCTCGCCGCCGCCGGTACCGCCCTCGGGGCCGAGGTCGATGATCCAGTCGGCGGTCTTGATCACATCCATGTTGTGCTCGATGATGATGACGGTGTTGCCCGCGTCGGCCAGGCGGTGGAGCACGTCGAGCAGGCGCTGGATGTCGGCGAAGTGCAGGCCGGTGGTGGGCTCGCCGAGGATGTAGATCGTGTCGCCGGTGGCCACACGCCCCAGCTCTTTGGCGAGCTTGACGCGCTGGGCCTCGCCGCCGGAGAGGGTGGTGGCGGACTGCCCGAGCTTGACGTAATCGAGCCCGACGTCGTGCAGGGTTTGCAGCACGCGGGCGATCTTGGGAAAGGCCGAGAAGAACTCCAGGGCCTCCTGCACGTCCATGGCGAGCACTTCGGAGATGTTCTTGCCCTTGTAGGTGACTTCGAGGGTGTGGCGGTTGTAGCGCGCGCCCTTGCACTCCTGGCAGACCACCCACACGTCGGGAAGGAAGTGCATCTCGACCTTTTTCATGCCGTGGCCGCGGCACGCCTCGCAGCGCCCGCCGCGCACGTTGAAGGAGAAGCGGTCCGCGCTGTAGCCGCGCATGCGCGCCTCGGGGGTGGCGGCGAATACCTGGCGGATGTCGTCGAACAGGCCCACGTAGGTGGCAGGGTTCGAGCGCGGGGTGCGCCCGATCGGTGCCTGGGTGATGTTGATGACCTTGTCGAGCTGCTCCAGCCCTTCCAGGCGGTCATACGGCCCCGGGGAGGACTGCGCGCCCATCAGGCTGCGGGCCAGAGCGGGGTAGAGCGTCTCGGCGACCAGCGAGGACTTGCCGCTGCCCGACACGCCCGTCACCACGGTAACGGTGCCGAGCGGGAAGCGCGCGGTGACGTTCTTGAGGTTGAACAGGCGCGCCCCGGCCAGGG